>JANTGG010000015.1 GCA_024763035.1 Desulfocapsa sp.
AAAATAATAGCGACAATGAATGCTACCGATATGGACTGACAAGACATAAATTTACCACAAACAGCTCAGGACAGATTGAAGAAGCAGTTGAATATACTTGGGATAAACTCAATACTGAACTTTCTCCAATTGCCTATATTGTCCCAGATGCCTGCAATGATAGCAAAACATATGTTCCTGTTCTTTTGCAACAAGCGATCTACCATGGTGGCACAGTCAGCAGTTCCTATCAGACAACACCCAACCCGGACAATTGGGACATCAGCTCCCCAAAGGATATCTATACAACAAGATACAGAAACTTTGATTCCTACGGAAATCCCGGCAAAACAACAGAGTATAACAATATTCCACCATTTGAGTCTTCCCCTGCCTTAAAAACCATTACAACAACATATTGGACAAATGCTTCCCGTAACATTGTAAAAGGAATTCCAAGCAGTGTTCGTATCCAGGGAAACAGCAGTTTTCCTGGAGATTTCACAAGCAGCTACACCTATGACACGTATGCCAATCTGCTGACAGAAAATCGTTTTGGAGTTCTCACCACAAACACCTATCACGCCAATGGGAATCTCGCCTCCACAAAAGATGCAAACAACCACACGACGACCTACGGGTGGGACAAAGGTGTTGTCAGTGCAATCAACAATTCCGTCTATTCAATTTCCCGCAGCATTAACTGGGATGGCACGATAGCCTCTGAAACCAATGGCAGGGGATATACAACATCATACCTGTATACCGATGGTATGCGTATCAGACGTATTACTCCGCCTGTTGGCAATCCAACAAACACCACCTATTCTTTTGGATCTGGAACCTATACCCAAAATACACGAGGCAGCTTTTCAAGCAGAACAAATTACAACGGTCTGGGTGACCTGAGCGGCACCTGGGATTCCACTGGAAAAACAACAACCGTAGCATACAAAGCCTGTGGTTTAAAAAACTACACAACTTCCAGTATTGGGGATACTGTCAATTTTGATAACTATGGTCGGATAATTACAATCACCCATCAGGATGGTGAAGCCATTAATTACACCTACCATTCAGACAAACATGTCGAGATAGTTGACGAAGCGAACAACCACAGCCATCAGTACTACGCCACCTTCGGCACACCAGGTGATAAATATCTAACGTCTGTTAAAGATGCAGACAATCAAACTGCCACCTACAACTACGATATCCTTGGCAGTCTTCTCTCCTCTTCTTTCGGGGGTAATAATCGAACATATCACTATAATTCAAAACATTTCCTCGACAGAGAAACACATCCGGAAAGTGGGACAAGCAACTATAGCTATGATAACGTTGGGAACCTCAAAACCAGAGATGACCACCTGACCACCAAAACGTACACCTACGACATAATTAATCGTTTGCAGGCTATCACAGCAGGTGCAGATACACTTTCCTTTGCTTATGACCATGCTGACAATCTGACTGATCTGGATAGTCCCTCTGCCTCAATTGATTACACTTACGATCAGAGCAACCGGCAGACTGCTGCCACCACAACTATCCAGGGCGTAACAAAAGCAATCTCCTACCAGTATGATAATAACGATAACCTGACACGAATAACCTATCCAGACAGTATGGCTGCTGTTTACAGCTATAACAGCAAAAATCAGATAACCGGGGTCACCGGTTTCGGGGGTGATCTTCACACCATTACCTATGATACCTCCGGCAGCGGTTTAGGACTTATGCGTCAGTACACCCGCTCGAATAACCAGGTCGTTCAGTTTACCTACGATGCTAGAAGACGAATGACTTGCAGCACCTATCCTGCCACTGATTTTGGCTATAGTTACGATTCCAGAAGTAACATGGAGAACATTACTAATCACAAGGATAGTGGAAAGAATAAATCTTTTTCGTATGACTCAGTCAACAGGTTAACCGGTTTTAGCGGTTTGTGGGGAAGTGGATCATTTCAATACAATTCTTCCGGTAACAGGACACGAAAGGTGGTTGCAGGAGTTGCTACGAGCTATACATATTCAAGCTCCCGTCTTACCAGCCAGACCGGCAGAAGCTATTCATATAATTTAGACGGGGACATGACTCGAAGTGGAGATTTGAACTTTGATTATGATCCATTCCACCAGATCACTCAGGTTCATAAAGATGGCAGTACACTGGCATCTTATGGTTATGACGGGAACAAACGTCGGGTATATAAAAATACTGATGGTGAAGAGACCTTATATTTTTATAACTCAGCTGGTGATGTGTTAAGTGAAACCAGAGCAAACGGCACCCCGCTCGTCGATTACATTTACCTGAACGGCAAACTCATCTCAAAGGTTTCCCATAATCGATCAGGTGATATCTATCGGGATGGTGAGGTTAGCCTGACTGACACCATTCCTGGTCTTCAAGTTTTATCAAATACTCCAATCAGCTTCCCCATCTCCGTATCGTCTGATATCAACCGTGACAGCAAAATCGGTCTTGCTGAAATTATCTACTCCCTCAAGGTAGTTGCCAATCAGGAACCATCTGCAGTAAACGAACTCTTTTTTTACGACTTGGACTCTTTCGGTACTCCGATTGCTTTAAGTGACGTCTCCGGCAATGTCCTGTGGCAGGTTGATGAGCTGCCTTTTGGTGAAGAATATCAGCAGAGCGGCAATCCAGAGTTAAACAAACGTCGTTTTATTGCTAAGGAGAAGGACAACGAGACAGGTTTGCTTTACTTTGGTGCCCGGTATATGGATGCTGCCAGTGGTCGTTTTGCTTCCCCTGATCCGGTTGGTTTAGTGGATGTGGCAACCGGAAAGATCAATACTGAGATACTTTATAACCCTCAACGGCTTAATCGGTATGCTTATGGCTTGAATAATCCGTATCGGTATGTTGATCCTGACGGGGAGTTTGCTGTACTCGCCGCACTAGCTCTTGGCGCATTTGCACTTGATATGATGATGCCTCAATCTACTGATGTGTCAGATAGCAAAGGTGCTTTGGATTATATGGGAAGTGCAGCTAGTGTTGCGGCACCTGTAGGTGCGGGAATTAAAATTACTCGGACAGCTTTACAGTTGCCCAGAATAGTGAAATCGGCGCAAGGAGTAACTGGGGCGTTCAGAAGAAAAGGTTATTCATATAGAATCGATACAAAAAAAGTTGCTCCAGGCGAAGGAGGATTCCATTTACATGTATATAAAGGCAAAGATGAAATTGCGAAAATAAATGGTAAAGGTGGCTGGGTGAAAACACACAATGGCAGACCCCTTCAAAAACCATCACAAATTCACAAGGACATACGACAAGATGTTAACAAAATAATCAACCACACTAAGAAAAAGCTGGACTGATTACTATGGAAAAAGATGGCTACTATTATTATTGTTTGGGGGAAGACAGCCTTGAGAAAGGTAAACAAAAAGATGCCATTGAATTTTTTTTAGCATCTCTAGCGAAAGAGGATCATTTTAAAACCCACCACAAATTGGCGGCGATATACAAGGAAAATGGTTTTAACGATAAGGCTGAACAACATTTAGAAAAAGCATATTTTCTGAATCCGAATAACGATAAAGTCGCAATAGAATATTCTCAAATGCTCATTACAAGAAATCAAATCAATGATGCAAAAATGATTATTGTGTCTATTTTGAAAAGAAATAAAAATTATGGTCCCGCAATAAGGCTTCAAAAGGAGATTGTATAAGAAGAAGAGTGGAAGAAGAATACGAGAAAGGGATAGAATAGGGGACCCCAATTAGACACAGTTCCGGGGACAGTATATTAATCTTTATACAAACGCTATACCTTGTTATTATGAACCCATGGCAAGAATTGCGCGAGTTATATGTCCGGGACTCGCTCACCATGTCACCCAAAGAGGAAATAGACGTCAGGAAACCTTTTTCTATGATGATGAATCTGGTTTATATTTCTTTTGTATTGTCCTTCGAACTCCCCAAACAATTCAATTCAAAGGTGGGCTTGACCCCATAGCAAATAGCACATAGCACATAGCACATAGCACATAGCACTTTATTACAGACTTTCAGGAGTAAGGTACTAAAGACTCGGGCTGATGGCACGGATAAGGGCTTCTTTCTGCTGCCGGGTGAGATTTTTTATTTCATATTCGCGTGATGCTGCCAGGGATCTTGACGTTGTTTCCTCATAATAGACAACTGTCAGCGGCCTCCGGCAACGGGTGTATTTTGCAGCATCCATTGTGTGATTATGTTCGTACAGTCGTCTGCTGATATCTGTGGTGATACCAGTGTACAGGCTGTTATCGCTGCAGCGGAGGATGTAGACATACCAGGTGTTTTTTTTCATGGATCATTGTTTTGTAAAAAAAGACCTGAAACCGTCTAAGGCAAGGTTTCAGGTCTCAACTGCAGTGTGACAGAATCGTTACACGGACGGAAAAGCTACAGCTTACTTGTGGGTTGCACGAAGTACTTTAGCCAGTTCCTTGATTTCTCCGAGATCTTCAGTCATCATGTTCCAACCATACCAGTAGGCGTAGTCAGGGTTGACGTGGAAGAATCCCTGGTAAGCCCTCATGCGATGTTTCATGTACATTTGAAGCAGTACCTGATCGATATGAGAGAGTTTGTCAAGATCTGTGTCCCAGTTTGCGCCGTTGGTGTGCATGAAGGACAACAGAAATGGATAGTTAAAGGGATACCCGGCAGGTTTTCTAATGATTCCGTCTTTGTATAGTGCCGCAACGGTTTCAATAGCTTCTGCCATCAGGCGGTCAGCTTTGCCAAGGATGGAGTCGCCCATTTCCATCTGCTCTTTGGCATAGGATTCAGCGTGACACTGGGTACAGGTCTTGAGCATTTTATTACGTTCTTTTTCCCATGAAGCCTGGTCAAGTCTTGCCATATCTACGGCCTTAACAGCGTCAAGGATGGCAGTGGGCTCACCGGTCTCGGGGTTCAGAACTCCAAGGGCCTTTAAAATGGTTACGCGATCTGCTGCCTCCTGCTTATCTGCAGGTAGCGGCAGACGAACACCGAGGAATCCCCATGCGGTTTTGTTCTCATGGGTACCATCGGGAAGATGACAGGTCTGGCAGGTGGGGGCAGCGGCTTCTTCGGGCAGAAAACCGGCAAGTTTTGCAAAGTAGCGTTCACCATGCTTGGAGCTTGACCACATTTCCCACTGGGGGTGATCGTAGCCCATGTGACACTGCTGACAGGCACGTGGGTTGGATGCTTCTTTTTTGGAGAAGCTGTGGCGTGTGTGACACTCATCACAGGAGTTCTTCTGGTAGCGGTAGCCTTTGTCGAGCAGATCTTTTTTCTGGGCCTCTGTTTTGATACCCATGTTGTGGCAGCCACCACAGCCACGTCCGCCTTCAATCAGTTCATCCGGGGCAAAATGTGTTGCGGGGATGGCATTGAGAGATGTCCAGCCGTGGTTATGTTTACCTTTGGCGAACGAATCAAACTGATCCTGATGGCATTCTGCACAGACCTGTTCGGAAGGCAGTTGAGCCTTGTTCGAGTCTTCTGCGGTCTGATGCTCCTCACCATGACATGCAGAACAGGTGACATCGTTCTCGGCATGCATGGAAGTTTTCCAGTCCTGAACCATTCCAGGCGATACTTTTGTATGACATTCGATGCAATTCTCTGCAGCACCTGCTGTAGCAGCAATGGAGAACAGAGCAAAGGCACAGGCTGCCAGTACTGTTTTCATTGAAATCATTTTCCCTCCCAAGGTGAAAATGGATAAAAGGTGTTCCTAAACGCCCATCGTTTAAGAACAATTATTTTTCATACAGATAGCACTGGATGATATGAAAATCCTTGATATAAGTCAAAGAAAGATAAAGAGTCCCGGGCAGTGCTGGAAGATTTTTTTGAAAAAGAACTATAGACTTGTAAGAGTAAGGGATTTGGAGTATTAAAAATGGCTGAAAATCAGAGGTCAAGGGAGCTGGAAATGGAAGATAAAGAAACACAATTAGAAGATGGGCAGCAGGGTACTGAGGAGATTTTTGATTCCCAGTCTCTCACCGATCATCTGCGGGAGCTTCGATCCTGCCTTATTATCTCCTTCATTGCTGTCTTTGTCGGGTTTTTAGCCTCTTACGGATTTATAAAACCCATCGGAGCCCTTTTCTTTAAGCCGCTGATTGATGTTCTCCCCGAAGGCAGTTCTCTCATCTTTACCTCGTACCAGGAAGGGTTTTTTTTTATCTAAAGCTCGCACTCACCTGTGGTCTTCTCTTTGCCTGTCCCGTCGTTTTTTATCAGATATGGGTCTTCATCGCACCCGGTCTCTACAAGCAGGAAAAACGTGTGCTTGTTCCTTTTACATTTCTTTCTTCCATCTGTTTCTTAAGTGGTGCCGCATTTGGTTATTTTGTCGTCTTTCCCCCTGCTTTTAAGTTTCTTGTCGGATATTCCAACGAGTATCTCACCTCCCTTCCTGCGGTGAGTGAGTATTTCTCCCTGGCGCTCAGACTCCTTATTGCCTTTGGGGTTATCTTTGAGATGCCTATCCTGATGGTGTTCCTTGCAAAAATGGGGATAGTGAATGTCGCCTTTTTGAACAGAAACAGAAAATATGCCATTCTGATTAATTTTATTATAGCTGCCATCCTCACCCCCACTCCCGATGTGGTCAACCAGATGATGATGGGGATACCGCTTCTCATCCTGTACGAAATCAGTGTGGTTGCTGTTTACTTTTTCGGCAGAAAGAATTTTCTTGGCTTTCAGGAAGGTGAACCTGTAGCGACTGATTCCGAAGTAGCTGAAAAGGAAGAATAATGATCGCCTTGTCTGGATTTTCTCCATCTGATACGGTATAAGGAAAGGATTGGTGTCTTGTTGCTGTTGGTAACGCCCGGATTTGCATTAGGAATCAGGTATCTGTCCAGGTCTTTCCCTGTTTACCAGGCACAGAATATTTCACGTTCACAGTAAATGGAGGTTTCTATGGCAGGCAGTGCAGAGTATCAAAAAGTGTTGGAAGTCGGACGTCCACCTAATATCCAGAAACTCTTTCCCCATTCCCAGGCGTTACTTGTCAGCGGCAAGGTTATCGACAGGGCCCTTATCGCCAAAGGCAAGGCCATGACCATGGCGGCCAATGGTCGCAGCTATTTTGTTATTCGGGGGGCACTACTTGCAGCTCAGCGTGCAAACAGTGCAATCATCATTGAAATTGCCCGTTCCGAAGGCGGGGCCAATGCCTACTGTGCTGTAAATTACTGGAATATGGCCCGTATAGTTGATGCTCTTTGCAATGAGTTGGGAATAACAATACCTGTAGCCATACATGCTGACCATTACGGTATAAAACAGGAATCGGATATTGAACCGGCAAAAGTGGAGATCCCATCCATTTTTGATGCCGGTATTACCTCCATAGCCATTGACGCCTCCCATATGGCAGATGATAAAAATCTGCTGGCAAATATTTCTTTAAACTCCTGCATTCCTGAATGGGCAGGGCTTGAAACAGAGGTTGGCGAGATAAAAGGAACGCAGGGACTTTCTACAGTCGATGACGCTTCCTTCCTTATAAAGGGCTTGAATGCCTACGGTATCTGTGCTGACTGGATAGCCCTTAATAACGGGACAACCCATGGTATTGAAGCCGATGGTCAGGGGATTCAGGTAGGGTTGACAGGTGATATTCATGCAGCCCTTGCTCCTTATGGAATGTCCGGTGCCCAGCATGGAACATCAGGCAACAGCTCTGAGCGGCTCCGGGAAATTTGTCAGAAAACAGCCACAACCAAGGCAAATGTTGCCACAGCCTTGCAGATGGTTTCCTGGGGACTTGAAGTAAATGATTACGGAAATGCCATTCTTGATGATTCTGGAAATTTTAAAAAGCTTGATGGTGAAGGAGTTACCCGGGAGATGTGGGAACAGATGGTGGCCTATGCTGATGAAAAAGGATGGACAGGTGGTGCCTACAAACAGTTGAACCTGCCCTTTGAGACAAAGCTACTTGGACAATCCCGTGAGATTCGGGAACGAATGAGCAGACGGGTTGAAGAGTTTGTGTATGAGATGCTTGTAAATGTCTTCTCTGCAGGGGATTCTGCCGATCTTGCCAAAGAGCTAATCTTAAAGGCAGATTCTTATGATGTGGGGGCAAAGGCAGAGTGTATTGAAGATCTGACTGAATGGACAGAAGAAAAAATTAAAGAACGGGCGGCTACGCTCGACAGCGATAAGGGGCCGGAAGGAGATTTTGATGACTGATCACCCGATGAAGAAAATACTTGTTACAGGAACTGCCGGGTTTATCGGTTCGTTTCTTGCCAAATCACTGCAGGAATCCGGGTGTGAGGTTACAGGAATTGACACTATCACTGATTATTATGATGTGAATCTGAAAAAGGCACGTCTGGAGCAGATTGCTGCAGGACCGTCTTTTCGAAATCTTCAGGTTGATATCTCCGATCGTGCAGCCATGGAGAAATTGTTTACGGAAAACAGTTTTGATGCGGTGGTTAACCTCGCAGCCCAGCCGGGGGTGCGTTATTCCCTTATCAATCCTGCATCCTATATCGATACCAACCTGGTCGGGTTCGGCAATCTTCTGGAAGGCTGCCGGCATTCGGGGGTGAAACATTTTGTATTCGCCTCGTCCAGTTCTGTGTACGGGGCAAACACAAAACAGCCCTATTCAGAACATGATAATGTCAATCATCCCGTGTCCTTGTATGCCGCCTCGAAAAAAGCAAATGAGCTGATGGCACATTCCTACAGCCACCTGTTTGGACTTCCCTGTACCGGTCTCAGGTTTTTTACTGTGTACGGTCCATGGGGCAGACCGGATATGGCACCCATGCTTTTTGCCAACGCCATCCTTGCCGGAAAACCCATAGATGTGTTTAATAACGGCAATATGGAACGGGATTTTACCTTTATCGACGATATTGTAGAAGGTGTTGCCAGGGTGGTTCAGAAACCGGCTGAACCAAATTTTGACTGGAAGAGTGATGCGCCGGATCCTGCCACCTCCTACTGTCCGTACAGGGTGTATAATATCGGGAACAATAAGAAAGAACGCCTGTTGTACTTTATTCAGCTCCTCGAAGAAAATTTGGGCAAAAAGGCGGATAAAAACTTTCTGCCCATGCAGCCGGGAGATGTGCAGGCAACCTATGCCAACGTGGATGATCTTATCCGCGATTTTGACTATAAACCTGATACCCCATTGGATGTCGGTGTGAAGAGCTTTGTGGAATGGTATCTTGCTTATTATAAACAGTAAAGTTGTTTTGTGGATAGTGCTGAAACCGGTTGTTTTCATTCCGGATAAACTGTCATGATTTACTCTGTGACTCGCGTTTTCTGTAATATTGTTGTTTTCCCGGAATCCGTGTCGATTGCAGCGATCTCATGGACGTCATTAAAATGAAAACGCACCGTTTTTGATTTTCTTATATCGTCGATAATTTCATACGTTACGGAGAATTCTTCAGCCATCTGTTTAGTGTTTGTTCGTAATGTTTTATTCCTTCGATTATAGGACCCGTATCGTTTCAGGTTGTAAAAACTCCAGACAGCCAGTGTACCGGAAAAAATACCAATTCCTGAAGAAAATGTTCCCATTTGGTGGAGAAGTCCGTCAAATCCGCCCAGTTCCACCATATGGATGTAGAGTATCTGAAAGCCAAACAGCCAGGCAATCAGACTGATGATGGGCAGCCAGAGGTAGGCCCAGAACCCCCAGAACAGAGTCGTCAGAATCCCCTCCCCGATAAGTAATGCTCTGGTCTTCAGGTCCGGTCTATTAATGATCAGATTTTCCGGATAATCTCGTAAGGGATCATCTTGTAATCTCTTGGGAGATTGCTTATAAGAAAAATTGTCTGTCATGATTTAGAGCCCCCGATCCGGGCTTTTCCAGATGGCACGCTGCCCTTTGGGTTTCAACAGTGCCTTGGGCACTCCAACACCAATGGTAAAGATGTTGATCAGCCAGAAGGCAACGGGATACCAGATGATCCAGAAATAATACTTACCGAATTTGCGGTCATATTTTGCATCAATGGTCATGCTGAGAGCAAATTGAATCAGGCAGGTAACACCGAGGAGGACACCTGTCCAGCCGGGCATTAAGGTTTTAACGGTCAACATGGGAGGAAGTGTAAATACCTGTCCTGCTGCCCAGAGCAGGGTAATACCAATCATACAGTATGCCCAGATGACACTGGTTATGTATTCAACAAACACCATCACCATACGTCTTCTTTTCCAGTCCCAGATCCGTGTGAAATTTTTAATAAAAACCTCCACACCTCCCTGTGCCCAGCGGAGACGCTGTTTCCATAAGCCGCTGAATGTTTCCGGCATGAGCAGCCAGCAGATGGCGTGGGGTTCATACCGTACATCCCAGAAATTCAACTGTAATTTCCAGCTGATATCGATGTCCTCCGTTACCATATCCGTATCCCAGTAGCCAACCTGCTGCAGGGCGGAGCGGCGAAAGGCGGAAAGGGCACCGGAAACTGTGAACACCCTTCCGTACACGCGTTGTGCTCTTTTTATAAGGCCGATAATAGAGGAAAATTCTCCAACCTGGACTTTGGCAATTAATGTCGTTCTGTTTCGAATCCTGGGGTTGCCGGTTACAGCACCTACCCGGGGACTGTTGTACAGATGCCAGACCATCCAGCGGGCAGCATACGGATCCAGGATTACATCGCCATCAATACAGAGGAGAAATTCATGGCGTGCGGCGAGGGCCCCCAAAGTCAGTCCTCTTGCTTTCCCCTGGTTGCTCTGCAGGTGGATAACGCGTAATCGGGACAGTTCTTCTGCAAGCTCATCGAGGATCTCACCGGTGTCATCTGTACTGCCGTCATTGATGGCAATGATTTCAAAATCATCATATTTTTGCAGGTTAAGCCAGGCAATGGTTTCTCGAATGTTTACTGATTCGTTATGACAGGGCACAAGAATGGATACGCCGGGATAGGTGTTTAGTTCCGGCGGGCGGCTCACATCGCAGCCAAAGGGTTTTTCCCAGCGGTAATAATAGATAAACGCCCCGGTCATCCATAGATATGCCATAAAAAGTGGATAATAGTAGGTGAAACTAAAGAAAGCAGTGGTGATATTTGAAAGGAATTGGACCATAAAAAGTACTGCTTATCAGTTAGTTGAGGGACGGTACAATTTTACGTAAAAGTTGTTCTTGTGGATGATCCTTAATGAAATCATCCGGATACCAGGCAAAAGAAGTTGCGTTTTTCTTTTTTAGAAGGAGTAATTGCTCCATCATTTTAATAGTAGGTATTATTTTCTTTTTTTGCCAGTGAATTGTTTGCAACTCAAATACCACCGCAGCAGGATTCATTGTTTCTTCAAGAACAGTGTCGGCAAGTGTGTCCAGCCACGAATCAGGATCATCAGCTTCTTCCATATAGGGCATTGCCATAAGAAATGTATAATCATACGCCTGCAGGTAAAGCGAGAGAGACTGGGCAAACCATTGTTCACTTACAGGTTTTAAAACCGGTAAGGCGTAAAGGTTACGGGCAGAACGGATATGCGGGTGTTTTTGGCGTATTATCTGGAGCAGGGTTTGTGAGAAGTTGATAAGTTCTTTTGTTTTAAACCGACTCCATCTTGCAAATGTTCTGTTGTCTTTACGTATGCAGGAAACCGAGGCAGGGAATCCTGCCATTTTATATGCAGCAAGGGCATGGGGGGAACTGTCTTCAAAGTCGGTTAGTCTGCCGTCGTCATGAAAAAGAATGCCGTCGAGTATTTTTGTATTTGCCAGATCCCTATAAATTCCGCTGATTATTTTTCTGGATTCCGGGTTAAACGGTGAGAGACGATACGTGTTTGTACTGGAATACGCTGTCTTTCCGGATATGCCTTCCATGACTGCCAGGGCTTCTTTTTTTTTCGGAGGAATAAAGGCAAGCAAGGGGATCCAGGCATATATGGAGACATTGCACTGTTTCAATGCCTTAGCAGCAGTGGAGAAAAGGTCTTCCCGAAGGGGAAGGTAATCGTTTGGAAAGTAGAGTGCGGCGGCTGCATCATCACCGTCAGGATCTGCAAAAGCCTGCAGGGCAACAGTATCGACACCGATACCGCATATTCGTTTTACCAGTTGCTCAAGGTTTTTTGTTTGTTGGATACTATCTGGATCGTAGACATAATCAAGGTCAACCTGTACCGCCACAATGGGAAGCGTTGACTTTGCCTGGGCAGGAGTGGATACATACAGGAACAGGGAGAAAAATTGAAGGATACAAATCAGGACAAACACCTTCCATATCTGTGGAATTTTGGGACCAGTCAGCATTATCGAAACGGATACGAAGTTTTACTTAAGAATGTTCTGATGATTCCCGCCGATGGTTGGCATTCCTGAAAATTATCATATTCATAGCCCCAGTTAATGATATTTCGTGAAGGCAGCATAGTGAGCTGATCCCGTAACTGTTTATCGGTGCCGTCATATTGAAGAAGAATGCTCATCTGCGGCAAAAGACCTGATTCTTCGAGTGTCGGCAGACAGGTGGTGAGGGTGTGTTGGGGATTGCTGCTGCTTTTTCGAGTATCGAGGAGCAGAAAATCAAAGTATTTCAGAAGATACTTTGTGGTTTTTGCATCCAGCTGGGGAAGCAAATCGGTGGAAACAACAAGTCCTAGCTCAACAAAGGGCTGCCAGTATTGAAAGGATTCCAGTTTCATAAAAGCAGAGGAGATAATCGGGGTATCGGCAGCATGCACTGCATTCTTACGGGCAAGTCTACGCAGGGATGGATCCCAGGATTTAACAAAATTGTCATAGGGGTCAGAAGAAGCGGCAGCCTTCATAAGTGCGTCATTAAGTCTGGGATAGTCAATCAGTAAGCCCTCGCTGAAAGCAAAAGTACCCAGTTGCTTAAAAAACTCTCCTGCAGAATCTGTTTTGGATGTATCTGCAGGAGAAAACATGGCTGCTGATAACCAGAGAAAGGTTCCTGTGGATCCCCTTTTAGAGGTATGCCAGGTCAGGCGTGTGAGACGATCCTGTGCCAGCGGATATCGTGAATTTTGAAACAGTGAATAGTGGCTGTTTTTTATCGTGACGGTGGGTTCAAAGACCACCATGTCAGGTTTGATATCGACAAGGCGATCAAGAAATGCTCCGAAATGAACCTCACTGCCGGCTGTGTCCAGAATATCAGCACTGTCCACTTTGAAAAAATGACGAATGGGATGGGGCAGATTAAGATTCAAGAACTCTCTGAATTCGGGTAGTTCCGGGTTCAGAGTGGGATATATTCGTCCGATTTCCTGAAGATTTGCTATGTTTCCAGGAATCGGGTCGAGGGTGAGGGTAACAGGCATACCCGCCATTTCTGCGGCTTCAAGGGCTGCACTGTTATACTGTCCGAACGGCCAGACCATGACCCTTGGCGGATGACCAAGATGCTTTGTGAGCAGTGCATTGTTTTTTTGCAGGTCGGTAAGAATCCGGTTTTTATGGGCAGCATCGTTTTCGTACTGTCCGGTATTTTTATTGTAAATATGCGTGATTACAGCCGGTAGTCGGTCACCAGCTTTATCGGCAAGAACAGCCCTGTGCAGGTTATACGAGTGGGAAGCTATCTCCACTAAACCGGATTGATCCAGTTTGCTTAACTGCTGCCATGTGAGAAATTTTTTACGGGGTACAAGGTTGTCACCGTAAAGAACATTGGCATTGGGTTCAGGTTCAAGCCATGTCCCAACAATGGCGAGAACTGCAGGGTAATTGTAGGCACGGAGCAGAGGAAACACTTTCTCATAAAAGCTGGTATAGCCATCATCCCAACAGAGGAGGACAGGTTTTTCAGGGAGCTTTTTTTCGCCGCGGTTAGCGAGGATCAGATCGGAAACAGAAACGGGATGGTAGTTGTTTGCCAGCAGCCACTCAAATTGATCAATGAGGTGATCGGTGGTCACCGCATCACTTGCCAGTTCCTCCCGCGTGTCCACCACGTCGTGATAGGCGATGGCAACAAACCGTCCACTGCCGGTATCTGCACGGCAGTTAGCAGGCATAAGCAGTAATAATGCAGAAAGTGAAAGAAACAGAAGCTGTACTGTGTGTTTAGAATTTTCCATTGAGCATAAATCGTATTAAGCTGTAAGGTTCTGCATGACCGTCGTAAACGCTTTGACCGAATTCCGCTCCGGCCTGCATCTCTATCCATGATGAGAAACGATAACGTTGTTCATACCTGATATGTCCAATCCAGCGGGACGCAAATCCTTTCTGTTCGTAAAAGCCATATCCCAGGTCAAGCTGATGTGAAAAAGAGTGTTTGTACTTTCGATGATAGATGTGTTCGGCATGTAAGGCTCCCTGAAGGCTGAAATCGTATTCGGGACTGTAATAGGGAACATTGGTGTCACTGTTGGTGGAGCTGTACAGCTCTACACGTCCGTCAATATCGAGGTGAGGGATATTGATCAGTCGTTGTTGAAAAACAGCACCCCCTTCCACACGGTCATTGCCGTCTGTAAAGGGAGAGTATTTGATATTGGCGGCAAGCATCCGCATCTCACTTGCCCGATAAACGGTGGCGGCAGAAACGGCATCAGCACGAATTCCGTGGAACAGGGCTCTAAGAGGAGTTGAATCGGCAAATCGCTCACCGGTCAGATTCAGATTCCAGAGGTCATTGGGCTGCCAGATGATTTTGAGTTTGGCACCTGTTTCTTTAACACTGGAGTCATTATAATTCACATATCCAAGGAGATCCAGATCACCACGATTATATTCCAGGCCCATACTATATCGGTGATAGGTCTCTTCTCCTTCAATGATCTGAGCCCATGAGTATTTATAGCCGCCGCTGAGCTTCCAGACATCATTAACAGGGGAGGAAAGAAGCTCTGCACTGGCAAGCATACTGTCACCATTGAGTTCAGGTCCGGAAGAATTGCCGTAGGAAATATCGCTCCAATAGGATGGCTTCCTGCTAAACAGCAACTGTTCCTCCACTCCTTTCACTGCCGGTTCCTGCGGATATGTTTCTTTGAGATTTTTTAGAAGGGAAGCAGCCTCCTGATAGCGGTGCAGATTGATATAGCTTGCAGTTTGTCCCACCACTGCATCAAGACTTTCAGGTGCTGTTAATTCAGCCAGGTGATAGTCAGCAAGTGCCTGACGGGGCCATCCTCTTGCAAGGCTCACTTGTCCGCGTACTTCAAGAAGCCAGTTGTTGCGCGGTGCACGGAGTACCAGTGCATTAATCCTTTCCCAGGCATCATCAAGTTGATTTCCATAAAAGCGTGCCTGAATAGAGGCAACATGGAGATCAAGATATCGTTCATTTGGGTATTTACTTTTACTATCCCAGAAATTGAGAAATTTGGGCTCTCGCACGACCATGGAATCGATAAGTGTGTATGCTGAAGAAAAATCTTCACTTTCAATGAAAGAATAAAAACGCCCAAGGTTTGCCTGATAATTCTTTGGATCTTCTGACGCAAGTTGTTCATAGATTTCCAGTGCCTGCTGTGGATGCCTGGAGGCGAGGAGACTGTCTGCCCTGGCCTGCCGGACGTAGTCGGGTAGTGGACCGGAATGCTCAAGAATATTATACATGTTTAGAAGGGCTTCCATCTGACGAAGATTACGCAGAGTGATAAGCATATCGAACATGATCCCACGGCGTTTAGGATGGTTTGCAGGGAGCAGTGCCAGGGCTCGTATTTGGAAGGCAAGGGCATGCATTGAAAGGAGACGTGTTTCTTTGAAATTCCTGTTTGCGTCTGTGCTCCAGCGTAATAATTCTGCCGCTCTATTCATGAAAAGAGTTGAGATTTCTTCACCGGTTATGAGTTCAGGTGAAGAAGTGTGTTTCGTCATTGCCAGGCTTGCTGCACGTAATCGGTTCAGGGTGAGAAGTTCCTGTCGCAGCAGGAATGAATCACCAGGGAAGTCCTGGAGCAGGGTTTCGTATTCGTTCAGTGCTGCAAACCAATTAAATCGGTGTTCCTGCAGATAGCCTGCAGCGAGGTGAAAGTCCCTGCTGTTTGCAGCTTTTACAGAAATTGTGGCAAGTAACTGTTCTGCTTCATCTAACTTATCATTATCAATCAGAACCAGAGCCATACGCAGCAGATACCGGTCATTGCCGGGATGTTCGGCAACAAGTTGACTTATGAGTACAAGTGCTTGTGTTCCCAGTTTTAAATTACGGTAGGTGTTAACCATGGCGAAACGAACATAGGCGGGGTATGTGGCAGTATTTTCGTTCTCAAACAGGGTGGCAGCACGTCTGTTTTTTCCTGCCCAGCCTAAAACAACAATCAGGTCGTTGAGAATTGATGCGTCTTCGGGGTGTTGCTGATGCAGCGTGTTTAGAATGTCGGCACCTTTTTCTGCATGTCCTTCACGGGCAAGTTGGACAGCCTGTTCATGTTGTGACTTCTCGGAATGGACAGAAGCGGCAATGGCATGGAATGATGAGAATATGAGTGACAGCAGTAGACAGAGAGGTACCGCAGCATGTATTAAAAAGATGCCTGTATGATGCAAATTACTCTGACGAAAGGTCTGGGGTTTGGACATAACTGAATAAAAAAGGAAGAATCAACTGAAATATAATGCATCCTGCCAATGATTATAACAAAACTCTATCACATAACAGGATAAAAAGATATGTAACTATTCAAAGCAGCTTCTCTCCTCGTACCTTTGCCGGTAGTTCAGAAACCAGTTACGTATCTCCTCGACTTTAAGGTGCTTTATTGGTTTGTTACCGCAATATAGAATATTTTTGCTGGTTTGTCGTATGGTTGTAAAAAACCTTTATAGACCTGTTCATTTGTATTATAGTTCCCGGCAATCAAGCAACTCCATGGCTGCATCTTTCCCCAATTGAAGGAGAATTATGGTTTAAAAGGCAGCCTTTTTTTTCTGTTGGGAATGGATGTTGAGTTTTCATTGGCTTATTTTTCATGATTAGCACTGAAGTTCAGGTCACTGCAAAATGGAACTGCAGGATTTCGCCCTGCATCGCATCAAAGACCTTGTCATAAAAAAATTCTTTGCAGAGAAAGTAAATACAATACAGATTAAATTTTTACGGAGGGAGAGGAAATGAGAAAAAAAATCTTATCATTAGCAGTTGCAGCTATTTTGCTGGCAGGGAGCAGCCAGGTTATGGCGGGCGGCAGTCAGAGTTATCCAAACGGTGCAGAAGCCTTTATGTCCGGGGCAGTGCCCCCACCGGGATTTTATTTTCTGGATTACATGTATTACTATAATGCCGATACGATGAAAGATGACAATGGCGATGATATTGCTGCCTTTGATGATGTGTCGGTACTGGCAAATGTGTTTCGTTTCCTTTGGATGAGTGACAAACAGGTTTTAGGCGGAAACTGGGGGATGCATGCATTCCTGCCGATTTTAAGTACAGACTTGAGTTTTAATGCAGCTGTTGGTCCGGAAAAAACAGATTCCTATGATGACACCGGTGTCCCCTATGTTATTTTCAGTCCTTTTGTTCTTGCCTGGCATTTACAGGAAGGAAAATTCCATATCGCCGCCTCAATGGCTGATGTCTATATTCCGGCAGGTCAAGATGATGGGAATATGGCAGCGGTGGGAAGAAATTTCTGGACATTTGAACCTGTGGTTGCCCTTACCTATCTTGCAGGAGACTGGGAGTTTTCGGCAAAACTTATGTATGATTTCAGCACCAGTCAGGATGATTATGCGACGGTCTACGGTTTTGAAGTCGATCGCGACCCCGGTCAGGAGTTCCATGCCGATTATTCCATATCCTATGCTTTTTCACCGTCCTTTCGTCTTGGGCTGAACGGATATTACTATACGCAGACGACAGATGACTCCTATGATATCGATACAAGCATCCCTGCACCCGTACAGGCACTTCTGCGGGATGATGAAGACAATCACAGCACGGTTTTTGCTGCAGGTCCCGGTATCTGGTACAATTACAAAAATATGTTTTTCTCTTTGAGGAATCAGTGGGAGATGGCAGCTGAAAATAAAACGGAAGGATATAATGTATGGGCTAAATTCACCTATGCTTTCTAGGAAATTTGCCCGGGTATATGTTTAAGTCTGTTTGTACCTGTTAGAAGGAAAAAGCCCCGTGAGAATTCACGGGGCTTTTTTGTTCTGTTTTGTCTTATACAGATTTCAATACCAGTTTATCTTTTCGTATTTGCCGAAGAACAGATTCGCTTCCATACAGTGCCAGCCCGCACCAAACCAGAATGAAACCGATCTTTTGCTGTGTGGGGAAGGGTTCGGAATACAGGAAAATACCTATGCACAGCTGCAGGGTTGGTGCGAAATACTGAAATATTCCAAGAGTTGAGAGAGGGATCTTTTGTGCGGCATACCCAAAGAGGAGGAGGGGGACTGAGGTAATGATTCCGGTGCCGAGAAGCAGGAGAATGCCAGTGCTGTTCTGGCGCATGAAGTCCGCATTTCCTTTTCCCGCCATTACAGCAAGGGTGAGGAATGCAGGAAGAAAGAGGATGATGGTTTCGAGACAGAGCCCTTCAAGTGAAGGCAGCGCGGAAGTCTTTCGCAACAATCCATAGAGGCTGAAACTGACCCCGAGAACGACGGCAATCCACGGAAAACGACCATAGAAGAAGGTAAGGTAACAGACGCCTGAAAAAGCAAGAAATACAGCTGCCCACTGAAGAATGCGTAAACGTTCCCGCAGGACAAGGACACCAAGCAGAACATTTATCAGGGGATTGATATAGTAGCCAAGACTTGCCTCAACCACATGGCCATTGTTTACTGCCCAGATATAGGTAAGCCAGTTGAGGGAGATAAGTGCTGCACTGAGGAAAAATGGTCTAATCAGTTTTTTATTTTTTAGCGAGGCAAAAAAATCAGGACTCTTTCCCCAACAAGTCAGCAGAATGATTGTGGCAACAGTTGACCAGACGATTCGATGACAGAGGATCTCCAGGGGTGTGGCAGAGGAGATAAGCTTCAGATACACCGGCAATGTTCCCCAGATGGCAAAGGCAGCAATAGCCGCAGGGTATCCGTAATTTGTCTTCATTGTGTTTGTATATGGGGGGGAATGATGGTGCTTTCAGCTCTCGCAATCCAGCTTCAACAGCAGGGTGGGCAGAAAAAAGAAATCCATAATGAGAGCGAAGATGATGGTGAGTGCAGTCATGGCGCCCATATGGGAGTTGATCTGAAAGCCGGAAAATGCAAGGACGGTGAATCCACCGACGAGGGCAAGGGTTGTGACCCAGATGGCAGAACCAACGGTTCTAAATGCGTAGCGCACGGCATCTTCGGGTGACATGCCGTGCTCCTGTTTCCCCCGCTGATACTTTGAAAGAAAATGGACAGTATCGTCCACCACGATCCCCAAAGTCATGGCAATCATCACTGATACAGCAAGACCCACCTGGCCGACAAAAATTCCCCATACTCCAAAGGCCATAAAGGCAGGTGTAAGATTGGGAAAAAGACTGAGCAGTCCCAGTCTGATATCTCTCAGGGCTGCAATCATGATAAAGGAAATAAGGACAAGGGCAATAATAGATCCTTTCAGCATGGAGCGTATATTTCTTTCGGAAATATACGAAAAAATAATTGAAAGTCCGGAACCGTACGTTGCCATGGATGGCGGTGCATTCTCTTCCAGCCATTTGCGACCACGACGTTCGAGACCAAGGATTACAGCTGTACCAAGGTTTGGCGTGGACACCGTCATTCTAGTGGATGATTTATCCACATTAATACGATTGTTCAAGTCCAGTCCAAACGGAAGGTTCATCTCATAGAGCAGCAGATACTGTGCGGCAAGATCACGATTTTCCGGAAGTTTATACCATTTTGGATCATCATTATGCATGTTCTGATTCAGCTTCTTAATGATATCGGTGATGGTGTAGACATGGCGGACTTCAGGCTGAGCACGAAACCAGGCGGCAAAGTCGTCTATGGTTTTTAGATATGCCGGATTATTTATACCACCTTCTTCACCGGAATTCAGATCCCAGTCTATGATTTCAAGGCCTGCCAGATGTTCTGCGGAAAAATCAGAGGCAATTCGGAAGGCGTAACTTCGGTCAAAGTATTTTATAAATTCGTCATTCAGATGGATACGAAAGATACCGAAGCTTGTGACCAGGATGAGAATGATCATCAGCCAGAAAATAATAGTCTGTTTTCCAATGATAAAGTCAGCAAACGATGAGAAAAAGTTTCCTGTATTTTCAGATCGTGTGGAAGACTTCAGCGGAAGCACTGCCATTAGGGCAGGCATAAAAAAGACGGAATAGATAAAGGCGGCGAGCACTCCCATGGCAACAATATTTCCAAGATCGCGAAATGGCGGAGCGTCGGAGAAATTCATGGTGAGAAAGCCGATTGCGGTGCTGACACTGGTGATGGTTACAGCCTGCAGGTTTACCCGAATGGATTCCCGAATGGCTTGATGTTTCTCCATTCCCTTGCGCATCTGATGGAAGATGGTAACCAGGATATGAATGGAGTCAGCAACTGCAAGGGTGAGGATGATGACCGGCGCGTTTGCAGAGGCAGGGGTAAGCAGTATACCAAGCCATCCTGCAAGCCCGAGTCCTGTGATGGTTGAGAGTACAATAACCAGCAGTGTGCCGGTGGTGGCAAGAACGGATCTCAGGGAGATAACAATAAGAAAGAGTAACAGCCCGAACATGATGGGGATAAGTGCCTGCATGTCCCGGGCAGGAGCCTCACCAAAGGCGGCATCGATCATCACACCACCTGTAAGATAGATGTCCAGGAAGGGGTATTTCTCTTGCATTTTCTCATACAGGGCGATGGCTGCCTTGTTTATCTTTTCCAGATCGTAGCTGCCGTCGTCCGGTTTGATGATGTTAACATTTATGGAGGTGACGCTCCCCTCTTTGTCAATAAGGGAGTTGACAAGCATGGGTTCGGAAAGGGCAATTTCTTTAATCTTTGCAATGTCAGAATCAGAAAGGGATTCGGCATCGAGCACCAGATCCTGAACGAGCAGGTCATCCTCGAACGCTTCGGTGTGCTGATAGTTGGAGAGGGAGTCCACACGACTGGAAAAAGGGAGCTTCCAGCATTCGGCAGAGAGGAATTCGATGGCGGCAAGATTCTTCTTTTCAAAAACATTGCCGGATTTCGGGGCAACGATATAGAGAACGTTTTCGATCTTGGTGTAGGTTCGCTCCAATGCTTCAAGTGCCTGGAGCTGCGGATTCTCTTTTGAAAAGAACATGCGGGAATCGTTTGAAAAAACAAGAAACCGCATTCCGTATGCAGAAAAAAGTGCACAGCAGAGCAGCAGGGGGATAAGAAACCAGCGGTATTTGACGACAACAACGCCTATCCATGTTTCAATTCTTTGCATGATTCCCGGGTCTGCCGCCTGCCGTTGCTGTGTTCAGTTTATACTGCTTCTTTTTTACCAAACAGTGTTTTAACCCATATCCCACTGAGAAAATAGGAATAAAACCAGGTTCCGAAAATAATTAGGATAAAAGCTTTAATAATATCAGTGGTTGATCCGGTGAGGGAGAAGCCGGGCACAAAGCCGAAGAGAAAGGGGCCGAGATAGAGAAACTTGGCAAATTTAAATGCTGAGAATGCGGTTTTCCACATATTTGCCTTGGCTATGGTAGCCCCTGCAAAGGCTGCTATACAGACTGGCGGGGTGATGTTTGAATCCTGGGAGAGCCAGTACACTATCATGTGGGCGGCAAGAACATTTACACCAAGGTGGGTGAGTGCCGGGACTGCGACAACGGCAGTGATCAGGTAGGCGGCCGTAACAGGTACCCCCATGCCAAGGACGAGGGAAGCAAGGGCAATAAGAAAGATGGTAAGCACAAGTGAGCCGCCTGACAGTTCTATGACAATATCTGCAAAGGTAAGGACCAGCCCGCTGAAGGTGAGGACTCCGATAATGATCCCGATAACGCCGACAGTCGCACCAATTTTAAGGCTGTCTTCAGCACCTTTTCTTGAGGCTTCCAGAAACTCTTTGGGACCGATTCTGGTTTCTTTTCGAAACCAGGAAACCACTATACAGGAAACCAGGCCGAGAATGGCAGAATAACCAGGAGAGTAGCCCAGGAGCATGAAGATGGTGATGACTACAAGGGGAATGATATAGTACCATTCCGACTTTAATATCTCCCAGGGGCTGTTTTCTGATTTTACCCCTATGATATTACTCTTTTTTGCTTCGTAATGAACCATCACAAAAACAGAGAAGAAATACATGATAGCAGGAAAGAGTGCCACCAGCATAATGCGCGAATAGGGCAGTCCGGTGAGTTCCGCCATGATAAAACCGCCAGCCCCCATGATGGGCGGCATAAACATGCCGCCTATGGAGGCTGCGGGTTCAATACCGCCTGCCACATGGGGTTTGAAACCGGCTTTTTTCATCATGGGAATGGTAAATGAGCCGGTTGATACCGTGTTGGCGATGGCACTTCCGGAAATAGACCCGAAGAGGCCTGAAGCAATAACTGCAACCTTTGCCGGACCGCCAATTTTATGACCAACGGCAGCCAGGGGAAAATCGATAAAAAACTTCTGGGCGCCACATTTTTCAAGAAATGCCCCAAACAGAACAAAGAGCAGAATATAGGTGGCGAGCACATTTGCCATAATACCGAAAACACCATCACTTTTATAAAAGATCGAGGTGCACAGTGAGGGAAAAGTATCTCCGGCATGGGAGATAAGATCCGGCATATAGTCCCCGTAAACACCGTAGGCGAGCATTATAACACCGATGATAACAAAAATATTTCCAACCACACGGCGGGCGAGTTCAATGCCGAGCAGAACACCAACCATGGCAATCCCCATATCAAGCGGAGTCTCGGCACCGGTTCTGTAGTTAATGGCTTCGAAATTGTAAATCCAGTAACTGATGCTTATCACGGAAAGAACTATCAATATATAGTCGATCACCCGACCAATGGTGGATTTGGAGCTATAGAGGAGGAACACCAGAACATAGGTGATAATAACGTATATTCCGCGATGGTACTGGGTGGCTGCAGGAGAGATTACAGCAGCGTATGAGTAAAAAAGCAGGAGTGCCAGGGCACAGCCATCGAAGAGTATCTGCTCAAATCGTTTCAGTTCGTCATACACAGTGGAAAACCTCGTTAAGATGTGAAATCGGGTCAATAGGGGACAGGAAATAGTGAATCCGAAGGTACAGTCAGTTGGTATTTAATAGGGGTTCTGAAAAGAGTACCGGCTTACCATTTATCACCGGTATAAAAAATCATGGAGGCAAATGGACTCCGGGCATCAGAAGCCAGCAGGTGCTTCTGCTGTCTTCTGATAATTATGTGCAGAAAATGATTACAGTATGCCTTTCTCTTTCCAGAACTTAATGGCTCCGGGATGCATGGGGGTAACGATTCCATTCACGCCGTTTTTAATGGACATATCCTTAAATGTCTTCTTCTGGCTGACCATATGGGCAAGACCTTCGTCTGTGAAGATCACAGAGAGCAGCTTATAGACAACATCTGCAGGGACATCTTTGTTGGCTACCCAAAGGGCAGAATCCTGGAAAGACGGGGTGTCGGTATCAACACCTTTGTATGTTCCGGCTGGAACGGTGAGCTTGGAGAAATACGGGTATTTTTCGTAGAATCCTGAAGCAAGGGCGTCGGCTTCCAGATCGATAAGAGCAATGTCGTTGGTCTGGGCAGCCATGATTACTGCGCCCGAAGGAAATGCAGTGAAAAGCCAGAAGGCGTCCAGTTGATTGTTGCCAAATGCTGCCGCGGCATCGTTATACCCCATGGCATTCCGTTCGATCTTGTCCCAGATTCCCATGTGGGTGAAAAAAAGTTCGCAGTTGGCAAAGGCACCAGAACCGGCATTTCCAACACCGACCTTCTTACCAACGAGATCTTTGACGGATTTGATCCCCGAATCCTTACGCACAACGAGCTGGGCAGGAGCGCCGTATAAATAGGCAACAGCCATTACATTTGTATATTTTCTGGTATCATTTTTCATCATACCGTTTGCACCGAGATAGGCATGTCCGGAGTAAACAGTGGCAAAATCTGATTTTCCTGAGTTAACCTTGCGCAGGTTTTCAACAGATCCGGCTGAAGACTGGGCCTTAACGGTAAAATCAGCCATCTCCTTAACCGGTTTGTAGACCTGGATAGCATTGGCTACAACCTGAAAGGTTCCGCCGGCGGGACCACCGCCAAAAACAATACGTTTTTTTGCATGGGAGTCAGCGGCAGTTGCAAAGGTCATGACCATGCTCAGGCACAGAACTGACAAAACACCAAAAAACTTGTTCATTTTTTTCTCCTTAAAATTTCGGGTCTTCCCTGACCCATTATTAAAAACATGATTACCACAAGGCTTAAGATAAATGCAAAATAGAACCGTGGGAGCCTGGACTTGCGAGCCCTTACAGCAAATGCATGTTTCTAATGCTTTGGGAGTAACCACGATTATAAATGACACAGAATATCTGTGTCATTTATTAAGTATTTATTTCATTCTGTTTTGATCAACTATCGGAATTATCCGTTAAAGGCGGTCTCATAAATGGATATGACATCGTCAAGGGATGGCTTGCGAGGATTGTTTTCCACAGGTCGGGTGACGGTGAGTGCGATCTTTGCCATCTCAGGGATTGAGTCGAAGGGGATATCAATATCGGCAAGTGTCGCGGGAATCGCGACATCGTCATTAAGGTCAAAGAGTGCGTCAACACAAAGGGATGATGCTTCACGCAGGGTAAGGTCATCGATATTCTGACCAAGTACCTGAGCCAGAACCGCAAATTTCTCCATATTACCTATAAGGTTGTATTCAACCACATAGGGCAGAAGGATGGCATTAGCGAGTCCATGGGGGACAGCAAACATGCCGCCCATTGGGTATGCCATGGCGTGTACCAGCCCAACCCCTGCGGTGGCGAGGGCTTTTCCGCCAAGCAGTGACCCCATAAGCATTGCCGAGCGCGCTTCGAGATTATTGCCGTTGGCGTAGGCGGCAGGCAGATTTTTTGCTATCAGTTCAATTGCCTCCAGGGAATACATTTCAGAGATTGTATGTGCTTGGGTGGATGTATAGGCTTCAAGGGCATGGGTGAGGGCATCGATGCCAGTGAATGCGGTAACGTGGGGTGGCAGACTGAGGGTGAGCTCGGGGTCAAGAATGGTAGCATCAGGGTAGAGCGGGTCCCCGTTCATACCGCCCTTTGATCCTGTTTTCTCGTTGATAAAAACAGCGGTAAAGGTGACTTCTGCACCGGTCCCTGCCGATGTGGGAACCATAATTTTAGGAACACCCGCTTTTTTAATAAGACCAAGACCCAGATATTTTTCTGCTTTTCCGGGGTTAGTGAGAAGGATGGCAATGGCCTTTGCAACATCCATGGCGGAGCCGCCGCCGACTCCGACAACACAGTCACATCCTGCCTTTTTAGCAAGGGTTTTTCCTTTATCGGCAAGCTTCAACCCTGGTTCCGGGTCTATTTTATCATAGATGGTGAATGGAATTTTTTCTTTTTTAAGGGGGGCAGTGATGGGTTTAATCAGACCGGCTTTAACAATACCTGGATCAACGACGAGGAAGACGTTACTGCCTTTGAACTCTTTGACCGTTTTTGCAAGATTGGCTATCTGACCTGCACCAAATTGTATCTGAGTGGGCTGGGTAACAGTGAATGATTGGCTGCGTATCATATATGTATCCTGAAGGTAGAAGGAATAGTTGTTGAAATCGGTGGAAACCATAATTCCACATGGAAATTTGATTATATCAAGTGAGTTGTAAAATGAAAATCAAATATACAAAATGCTTGTTCAATTTAATTGAACAAGCTGTTATTATGTTCTCTCTTTGTGATCGAATCCCAATGACAAGACAACTGCAGTTCAGAGCAATGCAAAATTGTACTGCGGGAGCTCGTCCCTGAAAACGATTTTCCAGGTCGTGCAGGATCTTGTACTGCCCGCAGGCGCAAAATCTTCAGGAAGATTGAGTTTTCCTGTACTTTGTTGATAATCACCAAAAGGAAATATATCCCCATGAAAAAAAAGATAGTACTGGCAAACCCCAGAGGTTTTTGTGCAGGTGTTGAACGTGCCATTGCCACGGTAAAACTTGCGGTACAGGAATATGGTGTTCCTGTGTATGTCCTCCATGAAATTGTTCATAACAAACATGTGGTTCAGGAACTCACCGATCTTGGTGTGATTTTTGTTGACGTTCTTGAAGACATCCCCAAGGGGGCTATCGCTATTTTTAGTGCCCATGGTGTGTCCAGGGCAATCGAAGAGAGGGCGCAGGAGTTGGGACTCAGGATGATAAATGGTACCTGTCCCCTTGTGGGTGCTGTTCATAATATGGTGGAGAAGTATTTTGCAGACGGCTACGATATCATCATAATCGGGCATCACAGACACCCGGAGGTGGAGGGGACTGCAGGCAGGGTGAATGGGAAGGTACATGTGGTCGCAACGGAAGAAGAGGCAAAGGCGGTTCAGGTAAAAGATTCCGGCAGGGTTGCCTATGTGACCCAGACCACTCTCAGCCAAAATGATATTGCCGGTATTCGTGATGTTCTAATTAGAAAGTTTCCGAAAATTCAAGGTCCTAAATCAAATGTGTGTTATGCGACATTAAATCGCCAGAATGCCATGCGAGAGCTTGGTAAAACCTGCGATGTGCTGCTTGTTGTCGGCTCAAAAAACAGTTCAAACTCCAACAGACTCCGTGAAGTTGGAGAACGGGCGGGGATGACAGGATATCTGATTGACGATGAAAATGATATTGAGCGTGAATGGTTGGTTGATACGGAAACAATCTGTATCACAGCCGGTGCATCAGCACCGGAAAGACTGGTTCAGGGGGTTATAGCCTTTCTGCAGAAACATGGCTTTGATGAATTTCAGGAGCTGGACGGAAAGGAGGAGCGGATAAGTTTTCATCCGGCACGACTCAGATAAAAAAACATGACTAGCATTGAAGCTCAGGAAAACGAAAAATTATTCTGTAGGAGCTCGCCCCTGCGAGCGATTTCCCAGGTCTGGAAACACCTTGAAACGCTCGTAACAGCGAGATTCACAATCAAATACAGCGTAACTGAGTGAAAAAAAGAAAGCCGCCTGGCCAATAAACAGCAGGTATCGGTCAGACGGTCTGTTTATGTTACAGGGCTTCTTTAATCCGTTTCATTGCCTTCTCAACATTCTCATACGAATTAAAGGCGGACAGCCTGATATAGCCCTCACCGCATTTTCCGAATCCGGCACCGGGGGTGCAGACAACGCCAGCCTTGTTGAGCAGCATATCAAAAAATTCCCAGGAATCACGGTTACCCTGAATCCAGATATAAGGAGAGTTGTCACCGCCCACAAAATCAAAACCGAGTTTCTTGATCTCTGTGGCGATAAGATCGGCATTTTTTAAATATCCGGCAACCAGTGCCCGGGTCTGGTTTTTACCTGCTTCACTGTACACGGCTTCTGCGGCACGCTGCACAGGATAGGAAACCCCGTTAAATTTTGTGCAGTGGCGACGATTCCACAGGGGATGGATCAGCTGTTTATTGCCATTGGAATCAAATCCGGCACATTCTTTGGGCACCACAGTATAGGCACAGCGTGTTCCGGTAAATCCTGCATTTTTGGAAAATGATCTGAACTCAATGGCAACTTCTTTTGCCCCTTCAATCTCATAGATGGATTTTGGCAGTGATTCATCACGGATAAATGCCTCATAGGCTGCATCAAAGAGAATAAGTGCTTTGTTCTCCCTCGCGTAATCCACCCAGGTTTTCAGTTCTGCTTTTGTGATGGTGGAACCGGTGGGATTATTTGGAAAACAGAGATAGATAAGGTCAGGTACCTCTTTTGGCAGACTGGGAACATAGTTGTTTTCTTTGGTGGAATCGAGATAGATTACTCCCCGGTATCTGCCGTCTTCGTAGGTTCCTGTTCTGCCGGCCATCACATTGGTGTCAAGATAGACAGGGTAGACAGGATCAGGGATAGCAACTTTAATATCGGTGGTAAAGAGTTCCTGAATATTTCCGGTATCGCATTTTGCACCGTCACTGACAAAGATCTCATCGGCTGAGATATCAGCACCACGGGATTGAAAGTCATTTTCGGCAATCGCATTACGCAGGAAGTCATATCCCTGTTCCGGGCCGTATCCGCGAAAGCTTGCGTCTGTAGCCATTTCATCAATTGCCTTGTGAAAAGCTTCGGTACATGCAGCAGGAAGGGCACGGGTGACATCACCAATTCCGAGACGGATAATTTCTTTATCAGGGTTTTGCTCCTGGAAGGTGTTGACCCTCTTGGCGATATTGGAAAAAAGATAGGATGCCTGAAGCTTTAAATAATGCTCATTAATAGTGATCATGGAATTATTCCTGTTGATTTACTCTGATTGATAATTACCGTACAAACATTTTGAAAGTTCAGGAACATATACTGGATTCAGCAACGCTGTCAACGCCTACTCGACTAAACAGGAAAAATTATGGAAACTGCCGGACGTAAGATTACGTATCTGAAAGATTATTCTGTGCCGACACATCGCACTGAAAGTGTGGAGATGTGTTTTCAACTTACTGAAAAGGATTGTGTGGTTACAGCTGTATCCACATTCCTGAGAAATCCTGAGTGTACCCATTCCTGTTCCGATCTGTACCTGGACGGGGTTGATCTCGAACTGCTGTCCGTTAAGATGGATGGAGATGTGTTGCAGGAACCGCAATACCAGCTCAATGAATCCGGGATAAGGATCTCTCATCCGCCCGAACACTTTAGCCTTGAAATCATTACCAGAATTTATCCGGATAAAAACAGTGCATTGGAAGGTCTGTATCGTTCCAGCGGAAACTTCTGCACCCAGTGTGAGGCTCAGGGCTTTCGGAAAATCACCTATTACCAGGATCGGCCTGATGTCCTTGCCAGGTTCAGAACCCGCATTGAAGCTGACAAAAAATCCTGTCCGGTTCTTCTTGCAAACGGAAACCTGACCGAAAAAGGAACACTGGCAGATGGCAGACATTATGCGGTCTGGGATGATCCTTTCCCCAAACCCTGCTATCTTTTCGCCCTGGTTGCGGGAGATCTGGTTGCCTTAAAAGATACGTTCATCACCAGGTCCGGAAGAACCATAGATCTGAATATTTTTGTGCAGGCGAGGAACCAGCATAAATGCGATCATGCCATGACATCACTGAAGAAAAGTATGCGCTGGGATGAGGATGTCTTCGGTCTCGAATATGATCTTGATACCTATATGATAGTTGCCGTTGATGATTTCAATATGGGTGCCATGGAGAACAAGGGCCTGAACGTCTTTAATTCAAAATATGTTCTTGCCAGTCCCGAGACTGCAACGGATCAGGATTATCTTGGTATTGAAGGGGTTATTGCCCATGAATACTTTCATAACTGGACAGGGAACCGTGTTACATGCCGGGACTGGTTTCAACTGAGTCTGAAAGAGGGATTGACAGTATTTCGTGATCAGGAATTTTCTTCTGATATGAATTCACGCCCTGTACAACGGGTCGATGATGTACGCATCTTAAGGAGCCATCAGTTCCGTGAAGACAGTGGTCCCATGGCACATTCCGTCCGTCCTGACTCCTATTTGGAGATCAATAATTTCTATACGGTTACCGTCTATAACAAGGGGGCGGAAGTTATCCGCATGATGCATACGCTCCTGGGTAAAGAAGGGTTCAGAAAAGGAATGGATCTTTACTTTAAGCGGCATGACGGACAGGCAGTGACCTGTGATGATTTTGTTGCTGCAATGGCAGATGCCTCCGGTGTCGATTTGACGCAGTTCAAGCTCTGGTATTCCCAGGCTGGAACACCACTGCTGCGGGTGGCTGAAGAGTGGTTCCCGGAAGAAGGAAGATACAGCATCACTGTTCGTCAAAGCTGTCCTGTAACAGGAGACCGGAAAGAGAAAAAACCTTTTCATATTCCAATTGTCATCGGGCTGCTTGATAAGGACGGTAACGATATCGAACAGGGGAACATCACTCTGCAGCTGAAGCTTGCTGAGGAACGGTTTGAATTTTCAGGGTTGTCTGAAAGACCTGTACTCTCTTTTCTGCGTGGATTTTCAGCACCGGTAAAGGTTGAGAGCTGGCAGGGAAGGAAACAGCTCTCTTTTCTTATTCAACACGATTCGGATGATTTTAACCGCTGGGATGCTGCATACAGTTTCAGTGAGCAGGTTATTATTGAAAATGTTGCACTTCTGCAGCAGCAAAAAGAAATGCACCTTGATCCCCTGTATCTTAAAAGTGTGAAACATCTGCTTTGTGATAGAAATGGAGACAGGTCACTGATTGCCATGGCACTCACTCTGCCTGAAGAAATGTATCTTGCCCAGCAGATGGAAGTGGTTGATCCTGTTAATATTCATAAGGCAGTCAGGTTTGTGCGCGAACAGATTTCTCTTCACCTGAAACACGATCTGCAGAGTGTCTACAGTGACAATACAAGCAGTGCTTCCTACAGTTTGTCACCAGATGACATGGCAAAGCGAAAACTTAAAAACTGCTGTCTCTCTTACCTCCTCGCAGCTAATAGACCTGTTGCCGAAGAAGTGGAAAGGGCGGTAAGTCAGTACAGAAGCAGTGACAATATGACAGATATGCTGGCTGCCCTTGCTGTGATATCGCGTTGTGATATCCCCGAGCGTGAAGAGCTGCTTCAGGATTTTTATGAGACGTGGAAAGATGATACCCTGATCGTTGACAAGTGGTTGATTCTGCAGGCATCAGCAGGACTAGCAGATACCTTGGAGCGGGTGAAAACATTGATGCAGCATCCTGCTTTTTCCATGACAAACCCCAATAAGGTCAGATCATTGATTGGTGCTTTTGGTGCAAACCATGTCTGTTTTCATGCTGAAAACGGGGAAGGGTACCGCTTTCTTGCAGATCAGATACTCAGCCTGGATTCCACAAATCCGCAGATCGCCTCCCGTCTCACATCTCCGTTTTCCACATGGAAACGGTACGACAGGAAGCGGCAGGAACTGATGGAAACACAGCTCCAACGAATTATCGCAAAAGAAGGTCTGTCGGCCGGGGTCTACGAAATGGTGCAGCGAAGCCTGGCGGCATAGGGAGGTGATTTGTTCGATCGTAGACGGGCTGGAGAAGAGCTGTCCATATTCACTTTAATGACAGAATATTACAGGAATCACCAGATTATCTCCACTGTAAGCGATCTGCTAAGGAACATTATTTATTCAGCAAAAGCATATAAATGGGAACAAGTGTGAAATCAGGTTTCAGAATGAAATTGATGCCGGTGCTTGTTTCTCCCTTCAGGACTTCAACCGTACGTGCACTGGCACAGTTATTGACGAGTTGACCGGACTCGGAAAGCCATCCGATAAAAGTCTTTCTGTCAGCTTCCAGCAGGGACAGGTAGTAGTGTCCGGGAGCAAGTATAGGTGAAGTGTATTGAGCAAGGAAATTCGATGAACTTGCCACCCAATTTTCAACAGTGCAGTCTGTATGAAAATGGATCTCCTGAAATCCTACATTGGCAGTAATCCCATCGTGTTCAAAAAAGAAACCTTTTAGTATTCCACCCAGGTCTACCTGGAAGTTTCTGTTATTAAAAATCTCCTGCGGATTTGATGCGCCCACAGTGATACGCTCTGCCTGGTTGCAGTCCCGGGTGCTGTTTGTGTTTTCACCTGTGAGCCATTCTGCCACGAAATCAGGACTGTTTGGGGTAATACCTTTTGTAACCTGAACAAAATATTCTCCGGCTGGAAGTCCGGTGAGCACATAGCTGCCTCCAGCTGCAGTGTGAACCCATTTGGAGGGAAAGCTGTTACATGCATCACTACTGTATTGTGTGATATTTACCATGGCATCACCAGCTAAAACAGCTGCTGTATCATCACGACTGATCGTTCCTTGGATAGTGGCTCCTGGAATCATCTGAAAATCAACTCCTGAAACCTCCTGCCCCTGAGTGGTTATATCTACGGATCCGCTCAGTTGATCACATTGGTCGGTACTGTTTCCCCCCACACTCCAGGCTGGAATATAGTTTACTGTACCGTCTCCATAAATATTTACCCGATACTTTCCCGGGGGCAGACCGGAAACAATGTATGTTCCGTCGGTATTTATTTGTCCCGAAAAATTATTAAATGCTAAACAAGTGTCTCCTTCCTGAGCAGATAATAATAAGTGGGAGAGTTCTGTCCATGGAGGGATAGTGCCATCCTGTTTCCTGATTGTTCCTCTAATGGTTGATGACGGCTGCAATTCAAAGTTAATGCCGGACTCGTCCTGTTCATCTGTAGATATTACAACCGGTGTAGCTTCTGCTGAGGAATTGGCTCCATTCCACCACTGTGGCATATAAAGCGTGTTGGTGGAATCCTGAGCACTCACAATATAATTTCCTGTTTCCAGACCTGAGAACATATAGTATCCTGACAAATCTGTTGCGGTGAACTGTACTGAAGGCAGGGGATCATTGCTTTCCTGCGTCACTGAAACGGTATAATTTGTAACTGCCTCCTGCACACCATTAATTACTCTGCCTCTTATGATTGAACCATGTTCAATTTGAAGATCTTTGTCAGCATGTACTTCGCCTCCGGCGGAGATGGTGACAACCTGTCCGTCATTACACTCTCTTACACTTTTGGGATCCGCCCAGTATTCAGTAATATATCCACTGCTGTCTGCATCAACGGAAATCATGTATGAGCCTGACTCAAGTCCGAGTATTTCATATTCCCCGGCTGAATTTGTATAAGCAGCATTGAGAAGGGTTGACATACCAGAGTAGCAGGGGGCAGAGAAATTTACAGGTTCACCCAAAGAAATTAAACTGATGGGTATGTTGGTCAGGGGAGCTGTTCCACTGGTCACTGTGCCGCGAATAAGAGACCCCGGGTCAAGGAAAAAGTTTATTTCTTCTATTGGTGTGGGATCGGGAATTGTGAAGAGTGTTGCTGTGTTACAATCCCTTGTGGATTCAGATGAAGTAGCATACCATTCGTTGATAAAGTTTTTTTCTCCATGGATTTGAGTGGTGGCAGAAAATGACTTGTTCAAAGGTAATCCGGTTATCTCAAATACACCGGTATTCGACATGCTGTAGGCGTATCCTTCCCGTTTCGAGAAATAACTGCATGCATTGCTGTCACCTGAATAAATTCCGACCGTAACGTTGGATAACGGGTTGCCGTCTTCATCTTTAACCACTCCCCGTACAGTACCGCCCGGAGCAAGCTCAAAGTCATAGCCATCCAGGCTGTCTTCCTGGGCAGCGATAAGTATGGGGATTGCATCATGGCAGTTTTCGCTGCTGCCGGATGACGTAATCCATTCCTTGACAAGGTTTGTTCCGCTTTTGAAATGATACATATAATATGATCCCGGTACCACACCATTCACAGTATATGCCCCTGTGTCAGAAGTATAGCCGGGAGGTGTTTGAGAATATCCTCCCCACGCTTCACACGCATCATCTAATCCTTCTGTCGTGACGTAGGTGAGAGAGACTTCGCTGGATTGCGGGTGTCCTCCGTTTTCAAGATTAATTGTGCCGGATATTGTTGCCGCGTCAGCCAGGGAAAATGTCAGTGCAAGAAAAATAGTAACGCATAGGTATACGCACAGGGATCGTTTCTTCATTTTAAGAGTGCCTCTATAAGTCATTTTTTTGCTCTAAGATGTTCAGACTCTTAGGTGTGATCTGGAATAATATTTGTATGAAGGAACAGCCGTGTGTAACTTTGATACAGCCTGTTTTTGAAAATTATATCATATTGTGTTTAGCCAGTTTGCTTGGTCCGTTCCATTGTCTTGTCCCATTGTCTTGTCCCATTGTCTTCACCCAGTGGGCATTTCCGGAGCTGTTCCCCAGTCTGGACAAGATGGCTATCGACTTTTTGAATCTGATGCCATAGAAAACGGAAACAGCAATGGAAGAGGGGGGGCTTGACAATAATTACCTGTATGCCGCAGGTAACAGAAAGAAGTCATTCGAAGTTGGCTACATCATTGTTGATGACACCACCTTTACCCAATACACAAACAGCAGATACACCATCACCATTGGTGCATTAACAAATACCGGCTAATATGCCCAATACGAACCCTCCAAAGGAACTTGGCGTCTGACAGCAAAAGCTAGAAGCGACCTTGACACAGGAAACCTGGAGATATGGACAGTAAATATTTATGCAAGCAGTTGGAACGAGGACAATAACAAGGCCCTCTGACCCTTGTTCCTGCCGGCAATCATAACGGAAAGTGATCAATGAGAGCACGATTCAATATGAAGCAGTAAACCGCGGCACACACTAGAGAGGATGCTGTTGCGCAATGACGCGGCAACAGCATCCTTTCCCACGCAGGGATCTTTCTCCAGTACCCCTAACGACCGGAGCCAGTAATTGCGGGAAGCATCAGATTCCAGAAACTGCCCTTACCCAAATCGGGAACTACAGGCACTTTCCACCAGGCCACCTCATCTTCAAAAAAACCGGCAGCAAGTATATCAAGCCTCCCGTCTCTATCCATATCTGCAGCATACACGGAGCTGGCGCCATTAAACGAGTCATCAGTCATTCTCTCTTGCCAGGCAGTCCCTGTACCGTCCGTATTTTCCCACCAGGCAATATCATCAGCATCATATGCTGCCCCCAAGACATCAACATCCCCATCATTATCGAGGTCTGCCGCATAAACAGAACGCGCACCATTAAAGGAACCATCTATAGTCCGCTCAACCCATGAAACACCTGTACCTGCAGTATTTTCCCACCAGGTTATGTCATCATGAGAGTAGGCGGCTCCTAGAATATCAAGGTCTCCATCTCCGTCAATATCTTCTGCATAGACTGATTGAGCGCGGTAAAAGTAGGTATCCACAGCATGCATTGTCCAAGCAGTCCCTGTACCGTCAGTATTTTCCCACCAGGTTATGTCAGAGGCATAATAAGCAGCACCAAGGACATCCAGGTCGCCATCGCCATCGACATCAGCACAATAAACCGCATAGGCGCCGTCAAAAGAAGACGAGACCATGTGTTTTGTCCAGCTCGTCCCTGAACCATTGCTGTTTTCCCACCAGTGTATACTGTCTCCATTGTAGGCGGCTCCAAGTACATCCAGGTCACCATCCCCATCAACATCAGCACCATAGACGGAATTTGCGCCATCAAAGGCATCATCAATAACATGCTCAACCCATGATATCCCCTGTCCACCGACATTCTCCCACCAGCTGATGGTGTCAGCATTGTAGGCCGCTCCAATAATATCAAAGTCACCATCTCCGTCCACATCCATACCATGCACTGACCGTGCGCCATCAAAGGTGTCATCAACAATATGTTCAGTCCACGCTGTTCCGTTTCCATCGCTGTTTTCCCACCAGGCAATATCATCAGCATATTCTGCCGCACCCAGCACATCCAGATCACCGTCATTATCCACATCGGCCGCATAAACAGAACGCGCGCCATCAAAAGTACCATCAACAGTCTGTTTCTCATACTGCAAAACGGTGAGGGTCGCGCTGTTACTGGTTGCAGAACCTCCTAAATTACTCACTATACACCTGTATTTGGCTCCGTCATCTGCACTCTGCGTCACTGGTGTTGTGTAGTCTGTGGAGACCGCACCCGATATGTCCACTCCATCTTTCTGCCACTGGTATTCAAGATATGGTCCGACGGCAGTGACGGAAAATGTCGCACTAATTCCTTCATCCACAATCTGGTTCACAGGATGCCCGGTAATTACCGGTACACTTTGCTGTTCCACTGTCAATGTTGCAGGATTACTGACAAGGCTGACTCCCTCATCATTACTGACAACACAGGTAAATTGCGACCCGTTATCGGAATACCCTGTTGCCGGGGTCGTATACTCAGCCTCAACAGCACCAAGGATATCAACCCCGTCCTTCTGCCATTGATAATGTATCGGGCAGCCATCGGCAGCTACAGAAAAAACGGCTGTTTCAGTCTCTGTTACGGTCTGATCAGAAGGATGCACATTTATAACCGGTGAATAGGTTGTTTCTGCTGTCACGTCAAAAACAAGCCTGCTGAATTCCTCAAGCCCCGGTCCGAATTTCACAAATCTCGCATCACCTGATTCACCATCGTATGAGAGAATTCGTAATGAAAGCTCATCACAGGGAGTTATTGTTTCAGTGATTGCAATGGCTGTTGACACTTCAATAAATGAGTACGCATCACAGGGATATTCTGTGATATTAAAATGTGTCGTCCCGATATCTCTTCCATTTTTCTGCAAAAACAGTGTAAAAGATGCCACATCAGCAGTTCCGCCAGAACAGGCGGCCAGCAGTAAACCAATGTCCACGGTCTGAGAACCACTGCTCACATAATTCAGACTGCCCGAAAAGGTAACATCGAGATCAGGCTGAGACTGCACTGAAAACTCAAAGGTCTGTACTGTATGCTGAAGCACCTTACTTTGTTCATCCATATCATATCCAACGTAAAGTGTTTCAACTGCTGACACGCAGATACCGGGCTTGAATAATAAAAAGGCAGCAACCAACAGAATCGATAACACCTGAAAATTTTTATTCCTGTTCATCGATTAATTTCTCCTGATTTTTGAATTGAAATTGAATGTATCAAACTCAAGGTATGATTGGACATTAAAAGCTGTCGCAGAATAGATAAAAATGCGACGAAACTGTACAAAAACGGCACAATAGGGACATAAAAACATAACTCCGGAGAAATTGCATGGGTAAATATACCTATTTTTTTCAAAAAACATTCTGTGACAGGCCATATACAGATTAGAGTCCCTCGTTTAGCGATTCTCATCACCCATCCCATATCACACAAAATAATATGTCAAATTTTCTCCTGTAAGCTGGCTCAAGATCAATGCACCAGAAGACCTTCCAAAAAAATGAAAGCTATGCGATTAGCTGTACGAATTCAAACTATAGAAGTGAGATAACTGAACATTTGAAACGGACGAAACTAGATTTTGTGCCAATAACCCCATG
>JANTGG010000016.1 GCA_024763035.1 Desulfocapsa sp.
GCAGTGCAGGCTTGTGGCTGGGGAAATGATTACGTTATCCGGCTCTATAATCGAACCCTTACAAGGTACAGCGATGCCAAAGTGCATGAGGGGATAATCAGTGAAGGAATGAACATTCAGACTCTGCGGGCGTCCCTCTATCATTATCCGTTTAAATCGATTAGAGAGCTGATTAAAAAAGCGGATTACTATTCAACGCTCTATGCAGAATCCACCGGGGGCAGAGCATCTGTTATGAAGGCTGTGACCCATTCGCAGTTTATGTTTTTTAAATCCTATATTCTGGAGAAGGGAATTTTCTACGGTTATGAAGGATTTATTATCTCCTTTTTTAATGCTTTTGGCAGTGCCTTGAAATATCTCAAAAAAGTGGAATCAGACAAAAAGAAAACTGTTCCTTAGTCTTTCCCTTAAAGGACTTCTCTGCCAACATCTTTTTTGTGCAGGGTAAGCCCCCTGTTGCACCAGGTGAGTCTGTTGCTAATGGTGTTGGAAAGAATTTTGTCGTTTATCGGCAGGTGCTTACGGGAGTTGAGCGGATGATGCAGGTGATAGGCAACTGCTTTAAATTTCAGGTTCTTCCTCTGTATTCCAAGGTTCAGCATTCGTACTGTAAATTCAGAGTCTTCCCGTCCCCATCCGAGAAAGTCCTCATTGAAGCCGTTGACCCGTTCGGCGTGTTTGCGCCAAAAGGCAAAATTACAGGTTTTGATGCCGGAAATGCGTTTGCTCTGGAAACTGAATAGTCTTGAGAGAAGGGTGGAGCGGATACAGTTCTTTCTGTTTTCGACTCCCGGATCACTAAGGCAGACGCAGAGCCTCATTGTCTCAAGGGCTTTCCTGGTGGATGCAGTATTAAGTAATGCGCGGGATCCCTGGATAAAGAAGTTTTCCCGTGATGCCCGGATGTGATCTGCAACAAAATGTTTTTCCACAACGATATCACCGTCTATCAGAATAATATAGTCGCCTTTGGCGATGGCCAATGCCTTGTTTCTGCTTCTTGCCAGGCGAAAGCCCTTATTTTCCTGAAAGGAATGAATAAGTGGGATGGGAGAGAATTGTTGTAATGATTTTACGAGGACGCCGGTATCCGGTTCGGATCCATCGTCTGCTATGATAATTTCGGAGGGCAGTACTGTCTGGTTGAAGACGGAACGAATGGCGAGTTCCAGGGCCTCTTTCCAGTTGAAGGTGGTGATGATAAGTGAAGTTTTCACGATAAATGCGGGCGGATGTCAGGGGATCCGTTGAATGTTTTTTTTAATAATGGCAAGAACCTTGTCAGCAGTGAGGTCGTTCATGCAGCGCCAGTTGTACTTGCTGCATGGTTTTCGGGCGTAGCAGGGACTGCAGGGGAGTTGTTCCTGAATAATTGTATGGTTTGAGCCGTATGGTCCGGTTCGGGTGGGGTTGGCAGGCCCAAAGAGTGCGAATACCGGTATCTTCAGAGCAGCAGCAATATGCATGGGACCTGTATCGTTGCAGATAAAGTAACTGCTTTTCCGGATAAGGGCAACCAGTTCTTTCAGATTGGTTTTTCCTGCCAGGTTGACAGCCTTACCGTTACTGGCGCTAGCGACAGCCTCAGCTATATGAGCGTCAGCAGAACTGGCAATCACAACCGTTGGCAGCTCTAATTGTGCTGCGAGTTGCCCGAAACGTCTGGCGGGCCACCGATTTGCCTCTTTGCCCGCAGAGGGTGCCATAATACAGAATTCATCTGCCAGGCTCGTGAGTATATCATCGATTTCCGGAAGGGGCGGGAAGGGGTAATTGATGGCAGAGATATCACAATCCAGCAGGCGGGCAAGTTTCAGATAGCGGTCAATGGCATGAATCTGCTTTCCGCCCTCTATTTTATGCGTGTAAAAAAACGGACTGCCCTCATCGGAATCAGAAAACCCCAGTTTATATCGTGCTCCTGCTGCCCAGGTGATCAGTCCCGAGCGCAGAAGACCTGAGAGGTCTATGGAGATATCAAAGTGTTCCTTGCCAAGCCCTTTGCGAAAAGCATTTATCTCCGGGAGAATCTGCTGGAAATTTCCTATCTTTTTCCAACCCTCTTTATCCATAATCCACAGTTTGTCGATCAGCGGGTGACCTTCGAGGAAGGTGTGCAGACCCCTGGCTATTACCCAGTGGATTTCAGCTTTGGGATAGCGTTTTCTGAGGGCGGCAAGAAAAGGCAGGCTGTGTACCACATCCCCCCAGGCACTGGGTTTGATGATAAGTATTTTGTCGATGTTACCCTGTAAAGTGAGGGGAGAAATGGGAGCGTCAGACATGGTGTTTTTTGAGGCAGCTTTTGGCAATACAGAGGAGCTGGTCGACGGCACGCCCGGCAGTCCATGGCGAGGGAGAGTGGGGCTGTTGCAACTGTCCTGATTGCTGACGGTTCGTAATAGTGGTGATGGCAGTGCAGATAGCGTCCATGTTATCTGCAGCCACAGAAAAATGACCTTCTGCCAGGAGCAGCCTGTCAATTTCCCTGTTATGATAGGTCAGCCCCAGCACCGGTCTTCCTGTGAGCATGTATTCATACAGTTTTGAGGGAATGGTTTCACTGGAATAAAATTCGGTATTTTGAATGAGTACCAGACAGCTGGAAAGGGCCATCAGCTGCAGAGCCTTTTCCCGCGGAATCTTTCCATGGAAGGTTATAATATCCGGAAACGGAAAGTTTGCAATGAACTTATGTGATTTCGTGTCACAGGTGCCGTACAGGTTCAGTTTGATGATATTGCGGAATTCGGGATTCTGCTCAATACTTTTTTGCAGAGCCGGGATGAGAAATTCGGCACTGCGGCTTCCTCCGAGTGACCCGAAGTGACTGAAATTACATATATTGTCCTTGGCGGCGAAGGCGGCGGGGGGAAGGGCATGTTCTTTTGCTCCCGGATACACGGTATGGCTGTTTGCTTTGATTCCCGTACGGGCATTGCAGTTTTCTTTTGCAGAATCACACATGAAAAGGGTGGCACAGCTGTTTTTACGAATCATCGTTTCCAGGTTATGATAGTAGCGAAATGCACGTTTATTCCTGTGGTATTCTTTGTCATGGATAAGAGGATCCTGTAATTCTGCAATCCACGGGAGTCCTGTGGCCTTTGCAATATGGAAAGCGGCAATATGGGCACTGGCGGAGCCTCCAGTGGAATAGATAAGTTCCGGATGATATCTGTCGCAGAGCATTTTTCCTTTTTGCCGGGCACGAACAAACCAGGACCAGTCATCATCTCGATCAAGAAAGATCTTTTCCAGAAGATAGAAGGGGAGGATGGGGATGAGCAGGGGGGTTTCAAAAAGTTTAAATGTGAATTTGTTTGTGCAGCGGGTTCTCAAAAAGCTGCGCAATTCATTACGCAGACCGGACGGAGCGATGGAGAGTGCGGTTTCATGGGGGAATGCGGTATATTTTTTTCCACCGACTCCTGAGAGGAGAACGGGCTCTACATCTCTGTCAAGAAGGGGTTGCAGCTTGTCGTCAATATGCTGTGAACAGGCATTGGCATCCCGGTTTGCCAGGTAGCTGAGAATAAGCCATTTCTTTTTTGGGTATGTTGTCATCGTTCCTGTGGATTTCCGGTTTTTCGGAAGTTATGAAAAAACCGGGAAAGAGGTCTGAGTTTTCTGAGGTAAAAATATCTCTTTAGAAGACTGTTGGGTCGCAGTTCTTCTGCAGTTTGTAAGCGAACGTGAGCTCTGTGCTGCAGTATCCCGGTGTTTTTCCCCTGTTGCACTGCAGTTCGATATTGACTCAGGATGTGAAGATTTTTTTCACGCACATGAACAGCAGCAGGCGATGAGCCGTGGAGCTTTTTGAAAAGCTGACGGTTTTTTTTCATCAGCTTTCGGGTTTCATCTTTCATTTTCGAAAATGTCGATGAACCCTGATGGTAGATAAACACGTCTTCCGTGATGACCAGTTTCATTCCAGCTGCCACTGCACGATAACAAAAATCGGTGTCTTCGTAAAAGCCAAGGCCAAAGGCTTCATTGAGTCCGGACAGACTGTTGTAGACTTTTCTGGGCATGGCAACTGCAAAAAAACCCAGGATATCCGTCTCTATGGCGAACTCTGCCGCCTCACTGCACCATGCATCACCTTCCCTGAGAATTTCTCGACTGTTTGTGCCGCTGCAGAAAATTTGCTGTTCATTGCCGCAGCTGTTTGTCACCGGACCCAGCATCTGCCAATGCGGATGCTGGTGGAGAAGGCTTGTCAGCTTTTCTATACTGCCAACTGGTACAATCGTATCATTGTTGAGGAGGATGATACTCTTTGAGGATGCCAGTTCCACCCCGTCATTATTGCCACCGGCATATCCTCTGTTTGTGGAATTCAATGCCAGTTGGATACGTTGGTCTGCTGCGGCAGATTGTTGAAGTTTTTTCCTGGTCTCCGCTGTTGAGTTGTTGTCGACAACAATGATCTCAAAATTTCCCGGCTGCTCTCTCAGGCTTTGCAGGCAGGGGGCTGTGCTTACGTCAAAATTATTGTAGCTGACGATAATAACTGAGCAGAAGGGATCAGCAGTCATGTTTAGAGAGGAGTGCTTCTATGTCTGCGCCGCAGATCAGTTGAACATTTTCCCGGACTTTTGTTTCCGGCCAGTTCCACCACGCCAGTTTCAACAGACGTCTCACGATATCCTCTTCAAAACGCATTCTCAGCAGTTTTGCCGGATTACCGCCCATGATGCTGTATGGCAGGACATCTTTACAGATCAGCGCACCTGCCCCTATCACGGCTCCGTCACCGATGGAGCAGCCCGAGAGGATCGTTGAGCCGTGACCTATCCAGACATCATTGCCGATGCTGATGTCACCCTTCGATGTTGTCATACCGGTGATAGATTCTGTTTCCTGCCAGGGATCCGGTATCTCGGGGAAGGGGTAGGTGGTTGCCAGATCAGTACGATGCTCGCCACCGAGGAGAATACTGACATGTGCTCCAAAGGAACAGTATTTGCCCACAGTGAGTTTTGTTTTGTTATCAAAATTTCGTATTTCAGGCATCCCGTAGGTGAACTCTCCGATGGAAAACTGTTCCCCTGAAAGTTGATCTCTGGTGAAGAAAACCCGTTTGTTAAAGAGTCGCATGGTTGTCAGAGTCCAATTTTGTTGATGGAAAGGCGGCAAAATCCTTGAATAAAAAGGATGAGAGGAGGGCAAAGAGAAATCCGGTGGCTGCGACCTGCAGATATGATTCTGCGAGCATGATAACGAGAAAAAAGAGTGGAAATGCCTGGCGCAGAGGAGTGAGCCGATCTTTTATTGTAAATGCTGTTTTGAGCTGTACAGCAAAAAGCATAAGCAGGGTGATGAGTCCTGCCAGTCCAAACTGAGCGGTAATGATCAGATACTGGTTGTGCGGGTTGTCGGTGTTTGGCATGGCAGGAGAGTGAAGCATGTTTATTTTCTGATACTCAGCAGGAAAATCACCCGTTCCGGTACCTAAAAGCCAGTTCTGTCTGATAAGCAAAAGGGTGTTTTGGTAGAACCAGATCCGGCAACCCATGGAGGTAATCTGCTGGGATTGCATATTTTGCACTTCTGTTATTGCCGTGTTGATCCGTTTGTGGAAAGTGGGACAGTAGTGAAAGATGGCGAGAGTCAATAATGGTACGAGCAGCAGACCGGCGAGCAGGAGTTTTTTTGATCGTTTGAAAAAATATTGGAACAGGGAGACAATCAGTAAAACAAAAAATGCCGCCTGTCCGGTTCTGCCGACTGTTACAAACATATTGAAGGAGAGGAAGAAGAGCAGGAAAATTTTTAGTGTGCGACTGTGCAAAGGATTTTGGCTAAAAAGGATATCCTGCAGAAGAATATAAATGGCAAATGCCAGCATGGGGTTATACACTACGTGGGTTGTCCCCCGGGTTGTGAAGATTGATGCTTCGGGCAGGTGAATAAAACCAAGCCAGACAAGATACGCCTTGCATGCCATAAGAAAGATGGCAGCCACAAAGGCATAGAGATAGTAACGGATATGTTTTTTCTGCACCAGAGCGAGGGAAATGGGGAAAAGGAGTAACTTCCACTGTTTACAGAGCATGTCCATTCCCCACACCATATTGTCAGTCCAGAGGAGACCAACAGCATGCAGGAGAAGGTAGCAGAGTACAGCAACTGCTGCGGGAGTATGGAGGATCTCTGTAATCTGTTCCCTTTTATTGCCACAGACCAGCCACACTGCAATAATCAGGATGGCGAGTACGGAGCTCGCCGAGGTCGACAGGGGGATGGCGAACGCAAACAGGATGAGCAGTGGTGAGCTGATGCGAAGAGCTGTTTGCCGGATTGAGTTCATAGGGGATGCGGGACAGATGGCTTTTTAAAAGAACAGTGGTTAACCGTTTGTCACCGGTGTTAGTTTTGGTACTGCATATTGTAAAGGGTTTCATATTCACCGTCCAGCTCAAGCAGAACGTCATGGGTTCCCTCTTCAACAATCCTGCCGTTTTTGATAACGATGATCCTGTCGGCATTTTTGATGGTGGAAAGCCGGTGGGCAATAACAAATGTGGTTCTGTTCTTCATCAGATTTTCCAAAGCCTTCTGTACCTCCCGTTCCGATTCTGTGTCCAAGGCGGAAGTGGCTTCGTCAAGCACCAGGATGGGGGCATTCTTCAGGATTGCCCGGGCAATGGACAGTCGCTGTCTCTCTCCGCCCGAAAGTCTGATACCGGATTCTCCAATAACTGTATCAAAGCCTTCCGGCAATTCCTCAATAAATTTGAGGGCATAGGCAGCATCTGCGGCCTTTTTGATCTCGTCCTCACTTTTGTTCTGATCACCATAGGCAATATTTTCACGGATGGTGTCATTAAAGAGGATGGTCTGTTGAGTAACGATGGCGATCTGGCGGCGCAGAGACTTCAGGGTTACATCTCGAATATCTACACCGTCGATTAGAAGAGAACCCTGCTCAATATCAAAGAATCTTGGGATCAGATTGGCAAGTGTGGATTTCCCGGATCCGCTTGGCCCGACAATGGCAAGTATCTCTCCTGCCGGAACCGTCAAGTTGATATCTTGTAGAACCGGATGCTCTCCGTCATAACTGAAATGCAGATTCTGCAGGCTGATATCGTTTTGAAAGGGAGCCAGATCCGCTGCGCCGGGTTTGGAGGTAATCTCGGGATGCTGATCAAGCAGACTGAAGACCCTCACAGCTGCAGCGAGTCCCTGCTGTACCGTGGAGTTGATTTTGCTGACGGCTTTAATGGGTTCATAAATCATAACAAGAGCGGTGAGGAAGGCAAAAAAGGTTCCCGGTGTTGAGTTCCCGGCGATTACCTCACTGCCGCCAAACCAGATAATCAGTGCCATCCCCATACCACCGATTACTTCCATCAGCGGATGTTGGATACGTCTGTACCTGGCATCTTCTATAATGGTGTTGAAAAGTTTCCATACCTGGGAGGAAAAACGTTTGGACTCGTAACGTTCCATAGTAAATGCTTTCACCACAGGTGCACCGGTGATGGATTCGTGTATGATATTTGAAATTTCGGCAGTCTCTTCCTGCATCCTGGTGCTGAGACGACGAAACAGTTTGCCGAATTTGACGATGGGAATGGCTGCGGCAGGAAGGAAGACAAGGGAAAGTGTCGCCAGTTTCCAGTTCATGGAAAAGATGACGACAAGGAGAAAGATAACCTGTAGAAAGTCTCGCAGGAGTCCGACAACTACTGTGGATATTGCACCCTGCATATAGTTGATATCAGAGATGATCCGTGATATGAGCTCGCCGGTTGGAGTCTTGTGGAAAAACGAGAGCGACTGCAGGTGGATGTGTCCAAACACTTTGATGCGCATCTCCCGAATAACAGTCTGTCCGATTTTCTCCAGTAAAAAGAAGTTGAGACCATAAAAGAATCCTTTTACGGCAAACAGGGCGACAAGGGCAAAGGGCAGAATTGCCAGAAAGTAGGAGTTCTTTTCAAAGAAAATCTTATCCAGCAGGGGTTTTACCATGTATGCCTGAGCACCGCTTAGCCCGGCAACAACAAGGGCGGCAAACATGGCAATCATAAACTGATACTTGTAGGGGAGGATAAGCCCGTACAGACGTTTAAAAACAATTTTGTTGGACATGGTGTCGTGGGGTGTCAGGTTTTGTGGAAGCAGTCACTTCGCTTACGCCGGTCGTTACCGGCGGTGTTAAATGTCTGCAGTACATTTACAATATGTTGGCATGTTTTTCCACTCCCACCTTGTTTTAAACGGATAAAATTGTCCGTCTTTTGCCCCGGATTATTGTTTCTGGCGGGTTATTTGCTGATTTTGTGTGTAATTTTACACTGTTTATCAGAGCTGCAGCTGTCTGCAGCAAACTGTTTTGCTGAGATTCTTTTCCTGTTCAAAGAAAAGCTGAGGGTGAAGGATGGAGTCGAAAGGGATCCATAAATCAATTTTGGCAAAAACAGGGGGATAATCAGCAGGAGAATTTTGTACGACTATAAAAAAAAACTGAAGGGCAGAGGGAAACGCATCTACCCGTTAAACCATATACTCTTTTATTTTGGCAAGCAGGGAAGGGTAACTGATCTCAAGCATCCGCGCGGCCATACTCTTGTTGCCGTTGCTGGCTGCAAGAGCCTTTGCAATCAATTTCTTTTCGATAATCTTTTTTGCCTGTTTTAAAGAGAATGTTCCAAACATCTCGTTGATCTGTTCGTTGCACGGGTTCTCCAGATGCGCCCCTTCAAGATCAGTTGCGAGGATTTGTGTCGTCTCCGCTACGATGGCAGCCCGTTCCAGACAGTTTTTCAGTTCACGTATATTTCCCTTCCATTCCCGTCCGAGAAGCAGTGACATGGCATCGGGGGCAATCTCTTCTATGGAGAGTCCCATCTGTTCGTTGAGCATGGAGAGAAAATGTGCGCAGAGATGGGGGATGTCCTCCTTTCTTTCCCGTAGGGGGGGGAGTTTCAGAGTGAGGACATTCAGGCGGTAGTAGAGGTCTTCCCGGAATCTGCCGTCTTTCACTTCTTTTTCCATATCTCTGGCTGTGGCAGTCAGTACCCGCACATCTGTTTTTCTGCTCCTGGTACTGCCCACAGGCCGGATTTCTTTTTCCTGGAGTACCCTCAGGAGTTTAACCTGCAGTCCAAGCGGCAACTCGCCAATCTCGTCCAGAAAGAGTGTGCCGCCGTCTGCTTCCTCAAAGAGGCCCTTGCGGTCATGATCTGCACCGGTAAATGCCCCCTTTATGTACCCGAAGAACTCACTCTCCAGGAGATTCTCGGGGATGGATGCGCAGTTGATGGCAATAAAGGGCTTGTCTTTACGCTGGGAGTTCTGATGAATGCCATTGGCGATGAGTTCCTTGCCTGTCCCGGATTCGCCGGTGATGAGCACGGTTGTGTCATATTTTGCTACTTTCTCAGTGAGTTGCAGCAGAGAACACATTTTCTTTGAATGGGCTATGATCTCACTGAACGAGTTAGTACCCTGAAGTTTTCTGACCTGTTCTTTCAGCTGCACGTTTTCATTTCGTAATGCGTAATGTTCCCGTGCTTTCTCCAGAACCAGTAGAATTTCAGCAGTCTTGAAGGGTTTGGCGATAAAATCGTAGGCGCCGGCTTTCATCACCTCTACGGCGTCATCAATGGTGGCATAGGCGGACATCATGATGATAACGGGTTTTTCTTCACCTTTATTCAGAGCCTGGATAAACTTGAGACCGTCCATTTTTGGCATTTTCAGGTCGCAGAGGATGAAAGGAAAAGGGGCTTTGCTTTGAATGGCAAGTGCTTGTTCGCCGTTTTCGGCGAGGGTAACCTGATAACCCGCTTTGGACGTAACAACGGAAAGCATGTGCCGCATGTTCTCCTCATCGTCAATAATGAGAAGGCGTTTTTTGTCGGTCATTCTATTTATCCTGAGTAAGCTGGAGTGTTATTGAGCAATCGGCAATTTGACACGGATTGTTGTTCCTTCATGTAATACAGAAGAAACGCTTAGATGTCCACCTGACTTATTTATCAGGTTGTGCGCCACGGAAAGACCGAGGCCTGTGCCTTTTCCCACTTCCTTGGTGGTGAAAAACGGATCAAAGACAGCATCGATGTTTTCTTCCGATATTCCGGCACCATCATCTAACAGACTGATAACAATAAAACATTCTTTATCTTTTGTCTCTATGTTTTCTGTGCGTATGTTGATACAGCCGTGATTTTTTTCCTGCTGCTCCTCAATGGCATCGATGGCATTTAAGATACAATTTAAAAAGACCTGGCGCAAGCCGTCACTGTCAATCAGTACTGCAGTCTGTCTGGCATTGAACTCTGTTTCGTATCGGATTTCCATGCTTGTCTTGCGAATGGTGACGGTCTCAAGAAGATCCGTAAGGAGATCATGTATATTTACGAGACGTACTTCTGATTTGACGGGGGACCTGGAAAAATCGAGGAGGTTGCGGATCAGACTGTTGATCCTGGTCAGTTCCTGGATGGCTCGCTCGCTGAAGAGTTTTCTCTCCTGGTCCCCAAGGGAAGTGCCGGCAAGCAGGTCGATATATCCCTGGATGATGCCCAGAGGATTCCCGATTTCATGGGCAAGTCCTGCGGCAAGTCTGCCCACTGCTGCAAGTTTTTCGGTGCGGATCATCTCTTCTCTGTTTTGCTGGAGCTCGTCGTTTGCTCTTTTCAGACGTTTAACCGTGGAACGGAGTTCCTGCTTGTCCCCGTCGATACGTGTAATCAGTCGGTTAAGGCTGAGAGAGAGCTGGGTGAATTCTCCCCAGCGCTCACCGGGGAAGAAACTGGAATCATCCTGGTCGGTACGGGAATCGGCGAGAAGGGCCAGTCTCTGTATTGGACGCACCACCAGATGGATAAGGCGGGTAAAGCCGATGGTGGCAAAAATAAGAACATTGATGGCGAGGTAGGCAAAGAAAATTTTCTGTACATTGTGAATGACAGTAGCACCCTTCTGCAGGGGATGGATCATTCCCACTGCCCCTGTCTGAGTTGTGCCGGATGGGTGATATGGCAGTGGTTGAGCAAGCAGGAGATTTTTTTTAGTAAAGAAAAATCCGTTCCAGAGCATTCCGGTGTATGTCTTTTGTTCACTGTTGCGGGAGATGGATTTCTCCATAAGGGCGCTGAGAGCATCCGCATTGTGGCAGTTTCCGTGGAGTTGCAGATGGTCAGAGCCTTCTGTATTGTATTGCAGGCAGGTGATGTCGGCTTCGTTGAGAAGGTTTTGTACGGCAGGAGAAAGGGTTGCCTCACCGGCATCATTAGCACTGGAAAGGGAGAGTGCGGCAATATGCAGGATATGCCGGCTGCTATCAGTCTCGCGGCTGATGATATTTCGCTGCCAGAAGGTGAGCAAAACCATGCCAAACAGCAGCATGCTGAGGAAGAGAAGAACCGAGAGGGTGAGCCCCAATTGAACTTTTAGGGTATGCATAGTGCTTCACAATATCAGATTGTACGATGAAAAGAAAGGTTGAGGAGAACTATCGGATATAATCCATCCTTGTGCTATACTATTGTTTCTTTCAGGTACACCGGAAGGTGCTTGTTGCCGATGGTTTATGGCTGAGATGCAAAAGAGTGTATTGTTTCCTCCTCTTTTAAAATCGTTCAGGGCGTCGTAAAAGATCCGGGTTTGAAGCATAAACAGAACTCTTAACAATAAAGAACTATTTTGCAGGACAACAAAACCCACAGGAACGATTTGGAATTACTGGCACCGGCAGGTTCGCTGCAGGCTTTTTTTGCGGCGATGGAACACGGTGCCGATGCGGTTTTCTGCGGATTGAAAACCTTTTCAGCCCGTGCCAGGGCGAAGAACTTCAGTCTTGCCGAAATCGAACGGTTAAGCGGATACGCCCACAGCAGGGGAAGAAAAATTTATGTTGCCTTAAATACCCTTATTAAAGAGCAGGAACTGGAATCTCTTGTGGATGTTCTTTCAGCACTGGAAAGTTTTCACATTGACGGAGTTATCATTCAGGATCTTGGTCTTTATCATCTTGCCAGCCAATATTTTCCGGGGTTGCCCCTCCATGCGTCGACCCAGATGGCCATCCATAACAGTGCAGGTGTCCGTACCCTTGAACAGATGGGGTTTAAACGGGCGGTATTGGCACGGGAGCTCAGTCTGCAGGAGATCGATTGTATTCGTCGGCAGACGACGATGGAGCTGGAGCATTTTGTGCACGGAGCACTCTGCTATTCTATCTCCGGACACTGCCTCTTCTCTTCATATCTTGACGGACGGAGTGGTAACCGGGGCGGTTGCGTGCAGCCCTGCAGACGGCGCTACTCCCATTCAAAAGAGTCCGGGTTTTACTTTTCCACCAGTGATTTTTCTGCCATTAGGCTGATTCCCGAATTGATTGCAGCGGGGGTGATGAGCTTTAAGATTGAGGGAAGGATGAAAAGTCCGGAGTATGTGGCAACGGTTGTGGCTGCGTACCGATCTGTTATAAATGCTTCCAGAGAGGAAAGGCGGGTGCTTGTGGCAGAGGCTGAGTCGTGTTTGAAACAGGCCCTGGGAAGAGAGACCAGCCAGGGCTTTCTTGGCGGTTCTGATGGCTCCGATATTGTTCTTTCCGGAAAAAAGGGTGGACTTGGTAGGGTTATAGGGAAAGTGGAACAGTCTCGGGGGAGGAGCATCTCCTTTCGAACCGGTGACGTTTTGCATGTCGGTGATCGCCTGCGTATTCAGCCCGGCAATGACAGACCGGGAAAGGGATTTACTGTCAGGAAGCTCAGTGTTGGCAGAAAGAGGGGGAAGAGGGCGAAAAAGGGCAGTTTTGTAACTGTAATGCTGCCGGAAAAGATCTATGTGAAAGGTGGGGACACGATTTTTAAACTGTCCACAGGAAAAGTGTTCAGTATGAGTGAAGAACGGGCTGTCAGACAACTCTCTTTTGCACCTTCCCTGCAAAACGATGTGGATCTTTCTGTGCAGTGTTCGGAGTCCTGCCTTTCGATTACGGCGGTAGTTTCCGGGAAAACATTTCGAAAGAACGCCTGCATTGAGACGCAGCCGGCTGAACATTCTCCGCTCAGCGAAGAAACATTGCATAACGTTTTTCGCCGCACCGGGCAGAAACAGTTGTTTTTGAAACGGTTTCGCGCCGGGCATCTTCCGCCTGTGGTTATTAAGCCCAGTCGTTTAAAAGAAATCAGGCGGGATTTTTATAAAGATCTGCTGGTGTATGTCCTTTCCCGTCAGCAGGTTCAAAGAGATGAACATCTGGACCGGGCCAGGAAAGGGCTGGTGCCCGGGCAAAAGACAGGTGTGGCTGAGGGGACGGAAAGTCTGCTGCTGCACAGTGAGCATCCGGATGATCTGCTGCTGATACCTGATGGAAATGTCTATTGTCTTCTGGATATTGACCGGAATCGTATCTTGCAGTGTCTGCAGGGGCATTCCTCAAGATCACAGATTATCTGGAATCTGCCGTCGATCGTTTTTGATGCTGACTGGAATGATCTGCAGCAAAGGGTAGCGGAGGCACTTTCTGCAGGGTTTTATAAATTCCGCCTCAACAATCTCTCACATCTCGAACTTTTCAAGGGGGCGGAGGATGTGCAGTTGTCGGCAGGACCATGGCTCTATACACTGAATAACCAGTGTAAGAAGACCATGCGGCAACGTGGTGTCAGGTATTTTTGTGCCGGGCTTGAGGATGATAGAAAAAACCTGGAGGCACTGCTCACGGAAGGGGCGAACGAAAAGGTGCTGGTGACTGTTTACAGCCCGGTGGATCTGTTTACTTCACGTATTTGCCCGAATCCTGGAAAGAAAGAGAAAGGGCCATGCATACTGCATAATGAAAAAGGAGAGCAGTTTTCAATTGTTACGATGGGTGAGGTGAGTGTTACCAGAGCTCTGAAGCCATTTTCCCTGCTTGGCAGTATTGGAATGTTACGGCAGATGGGCTGTACTGATTTTATACTGGATTTAAGAGGAGAAGAGATGAGTCATGAAAAGAAGAAGGCTGTGATTCAGGCGTTTTATGACGATACCCCAATCCCGGCAACAAGTCGCTTTAACTTTAACCGGGGACTGCAGTAGCACCTCTGCTTCTGCGGTGCCGCTTAACTGATAAATTCTGCGAGGAACTCTTTCCTCCATCCCCTGCGGGTTCGTCCCGTATCGGCAGACGGGTTTTGTATCAGTTCCTTGAGTTCGTTTTTGTTGCCCACAAGGGGAGGGTCGATCCCGTGGACGTCACTTTTTAATATGATAAAACTGTGGAGCTTCTCCATGGTCTCTTTTTCACTTTTATTCAGTTTTATGTGTCGCACCAGACCCGGGCAGTCAGCCGCTGGCTGCGCCAGACTGGTGGAGATGATATCCATAACGGCATCGCCGTAGCTTTCTACACTTTTCCCCGAGATCTCTCCGCAGTCCTGAATCTGGGATTTCTTGTTTATCTGCCTCCTGGCGATTGTAAGCAGAACCGAATCTTTTATGATATGTCCCCGGGGACGGTTGCGTTTTTTTGCCTCTTTTTCCCGCCAGATTACAAGGTTCTGCAGGATGGTAAGGGAACGCTGATTGAGTTTGCCCGCACCTTTGATTTTCAGATAGCGTTCATTCGGGTCCATTCCTGTATAACTTTTGGGAATATCATAACGGGCCATCTCTTCTTCCAGCCATTTGGCAGTATTTGGAAGGACACGAGAGAGCAGCAGGACTCTTATTGCCCGTAGATAACGGACATCATCAAGGGCATATTCCTCCTGTTTGGGGGCCAGAGGTCGTTTGAGCCAGTTCGTTCTGGTTTGGGTCTTTTCCAGTTTGATGTCGAGCAGGCGTTCAATAAGAACGGCAAGGGACAGGGTGGATGACAGTCCTGCAAAACCGGCAGCCAGCCTGGTGTCGAATATGTTTTTCGGATCTGCTCCTGTTGCTGCACGAAGAATTGACAGATCCTGCGGTGCATCGTGAAATATTTTGACAACGCTGCTGTCAGCGAGTAATTCTCCTAATGGGGAAAGGTCGTCAATGGCACAGGGATCTATCAGAAAGCATTCTTCGTTGGAGAGTGCCAGTTGAATAAGCCCCAGACGCGGGTAATATGTTCGTTCCCAGACGAACTCAGTGTCCAGAGCTACTGCATCTGTGGTGTGTGCTCGTTCCATCAGGCTTATCAGATCTTCAGTGGTGCTTATCATTTGGGCGGTCTCATTTAAATGAAGGTACTTATCCCCCACGGGGGTGTCAGGCGTTTGCGGCTTCCTTAGAACAAGACATATTAATGAATAAAATACAAGTTATAAACGCATAATATGCTGTATTATATTTTAAAGCGTATCACGTTGATGGTTCCCACTCTTCTCGGGGTGATGCTGATAACTTTCACTGTTACCCAGTTTGTTCCCGGTGGACCGGTTGAACGGATGATTGCCGAGATGGAGGGCTTGAGCAAGGGCGGTGAGGTTGCCGGAGACACATCCTTTTATCGGGGGGATTCAGGTCTTGATTCCAGCCGAGTTGAGAAACTGCGGGAGTTATATGGTTTCGATAAGCCGCCTCTTATTCGTTTCCTCTCCATGATGAAGAGTTATCTCGTCTTCGATTTTGGCGATTCATATTATTATCATCAGTCTGTGGTACAGCTGGTAGTTTCCCGAATGCCTGTCTCCATGTCACTGGGACTCTGGAGTTTTCTTATTGTCTATGGGGTCTGCATTCCCCTGGGTATCTCCAAGGCGGTTCGGGACGGTTCCCGTTTTGATGTTATCAGCAGCAGTGTGATCCTTGTGGGCTATGCCATTCCGGGATTTGTGCTGGCGATTGTCCTTATTGTCCTTTTTGGAGGTGGTTCGTTCTGGAACATATTTCCCTTAAGGGGGATTGTCTCCGAAGGCTGGGCGGATATGGGGCTTGTGCAGAAGGTACTCGATTACCTCTGGCATATGGTTCTGCCCATTGTTTCCGGGGCAGTGGGAAGTCTTGCGGTGATGACCATGCTTACCAAGAATTCATTTCTGGAGGAGATCCGAAAGCAGTATGTACTGACCGCCCGGGCAAAAGGGCTCAGTGAGAAGCAGGTTCTTTATAAACATGTCTTTCGAAATGGCATCATCCCGATCATAACAGGTTTCCCCGGATATTTTATCGCAGCTTTTTTTACAGGCAGTCTTCTTATTGAGACCATCTTCTCGCTGGATGGTATGGGACTGCTTGCCTATCAGTCGGTTCTGAATCGGGACTACCCGGTGGTTCTCGGGACGCTGTATTTCTTTACCATTATCGGTCTGCTTTCCCGCCTGCTTTCCGATCTGAGTTATGTCTTTGTTGACCCGAGGATCAGTTTTGACAGTGTTGAATAAGGAAACGACAGACACCGGCTCCATGAGCCTCTCCCGCAGGCGCTGGAACCGGTTTCGCCGGAATCGCAGGGGGTTTTACAGCTGCATTCTTTTTGCCTGTGTCTTCTTTGTCAGTCTCTTTGCAGAAGCCATCAGTAATGATGTCCCCCTGCTTGTAATATATGAGGGGGAAGCCTATTTCCCCCTCTTTGTGAGCTATCCGGAAACCACCTTCGGCGGGGATTTCGATACGGAAACGGATTATCTTGACCCCTATATCCAGGAGATCCTGACAACTGACGGTAATAAGATCTTTTTTTCTCTGAGCCGTCACAGTTTTCAGTCCATTAATTTTGATATTGATGGCCCCGTTCCGTCACCACCCACCCGTGAGAATCTCCTTGGTACCGATGACAGGGGACGTGATGTCTTTGCCCGTCTGCTCTACGGTTTCCGGCTCAGTGTACTCTTCGGTTTTGCCCTGACCTTTGTGGGGACAGTGGTGGGGATTGTTGCTGGGGCACTGCAGGGCTATTTCGGTGGAAAAACCGATCTCCTTTTTCAGCGGTTCATTGAGATCTGGGGTGGGATGCCGGAACTCTACCTGCTTATTATCTTTGCCTCCATCTTTAAGCCGTCTGTGCTGCTTCTGCTGGTCCTTCTCTCTTTGTTCAGCTGGATGGGGCTCTCCGATTACGTTCGGGCGGAGTTTCTCAAAGGCCGGAATATGGAATATGTAAAAGCGGCCAGGGCCCTTGGAGTTTCAAACACCACAATCATGTATCGTCATCTCCTGCCAAATGGTATGACTCCGGTAATTACCTTTCTTCCCTTCCGCATGTCCGCTTCCATTCTGGCCCTTACAAGTCTTGATTTTCTGGGGCTGGGTGTTCCTCCGTCCACACCGAGTCTCGGAGAGCTGCTGGCGCAGGGAAAGGCCAATATTGATGCCTGGTGGCTGTCATTGTCTACATTTACCGTGCTGGTTGGTACCCTGATTTTACTTATCTTTATCGGGGAGGCACTGCGCGAGACCTTTGATCCGAGGAAAAATTAATGGAGATTATGGAAAAGTATGGAAGATGGAGAGATGCCGCCCTGTTGGGCTGAAAAGATGGATGGCTACATGTTTCAGAAGTGATTCTCAAGTGTTGACAATCGCAAGGGCAGCTTCTATCATAGGGAAGTCAGTGGGTATGTATACTATTTCTACAATGATTTGATGGTACAGGGAATGCGGCAAAACTCCATAACACAACTCGGCAGCTTCGCTCTGAATGTGGTCAGTGACCTCGGACGTATGGGGCTTTATCTGTTGCGCGCCGTTCGCGGCTGCTTCGGACGACCGTTTCGTTTCGCTGAGTTTCTGCGTCAGATGAACTTTATCGGTGTGGGCTCACTGGTGGTTATTTTTTTTACAGCCGCCTCCACCGGGATGGTTCTCGGGTTGCAGGGATATTATTCCCTCAATAAATTCGGTGCAGAGGGGATGCTTGGTTCTGCCGTTGCCCTTACTCTTATCATGGAGCTCGGACCGGTGCTTACTGCTTTGATGGTTGCCGGTCGTGCGGGCTCCGCCATGTGTGCAGAACTTGGTATTATGCGGATCTCCGAGCAGTTGGATGCTCTTGACTGTATGGCTGTCGATCCTTTTCGATACCTAATTTCACCAAAATTTCTGGCTGCCCTGATCTCTGTTCCGCTTCTTACTGTTGTTTTTGATGTTGTGGGGATTGCCGGCGGCTATATCGCCGGGGTACACCTTATGGGAGTCAGTCCCGGCAGTTACTACGACGGAATGCGGAGCAGTGTGACAAACCACGATATCTGGCTTGGAGTGGTCAAATCTTTTGTCTTCGGGCTGCTGGTTGTCTGGATCTGTACAGGACGCGGCTATTTTGTCCACCAGATCAGAGGGGTTGGTTTCGGGGCGCAGAGTGTTTCCAAGGTAACCACACAGGCGGTTGTTTTTTCATCTATTTCCGTACTCGTTTTTGACTATCTGCTGACGGCTGTGCTGTTATGAGTGATATTGCAATAGAGTTTAAAGATATTGACAAGGCCTTTATGAAGGGCGATGGCAGCAGGCAGGTTATCCTCGACCGGGTGAATTTTGCCATTCCGGCAGGAAAAACAACTGTTATTGCCGGAGGCAGCGGGCAGGGGAAGAGTGTTACTCTCAAGTTGATTTTAGGACTTATGCAGCCTGATGCCGGACAGATATTTGTGGCTGGCAATGATTGTACCGGAATCCGGGGGCGGGCTCTTGCTGAGCTGCGTACTCGATTTGGCGTTCTTTTTCAGGGGGCTGCCCTGTTTGATTCGCTCACCGTTTTTGAAAATGTTGCCCTGCCCCTTCGGGAACGCACGAAAGGGTCTGAGGTGAAAATAAAAGAGCAGGTGCTGGCGTCACTGGAGCAGCTTGAACTTCTGGGGCATGAAGAAAAGTTTCCGGCACAGTTGAGCGGAGGCATGAAAAAGCGGGTCGGTCTGGCAAGGGCACTGCAGCTCAAACCTGAGATTATGCTTTTTGATGAGCCGACAACAGGGCTGGATCCCGTTATGACAACGGAGATCTATCACCTTTTTGCCAGGACACAAAAGCAGGTCGGTTTTACTGCTGTTATTGTCAGCCATGATATTCCCAAGGTGTTTAATCTCGCTGACCAGGTTATTGTGCTGAATAACGGGGTGATGGATGTGTTCGCGTCACCTGAGGCTATTCAGTGGTCGGAAAAACCCCACATTAAAGAGTTTGTGAAGACCACAATGGGGGAAATTTATCAGAGTCATTTGGTGGAACCATGAAAAATAATGGTCTTGAGTTTTTAGTCGGTCTGTTTCTTATCGTCGGATTTGCAGCATTTGGGTATCTGGCACTGCAGCTCGGTGAAGTGTCATTTCTGGGAAGCAGTAAAAACTATACTATTACTGCTCAGTTTGATAATGTGTCCGGAGTGAAAAAAGGTGCCTCTGTTCAGGTTGCCGGGGTTGTCGTCGGGCAGGTCAGCAAAATATGGCTGGATGACGCCGGAGTTGCCAATGTTGATCTGTTTATAGGGAAAAGTCTTCAAGTGAGTGTTGATTCCATGGCTTCAGTGAAGTCTCAGGGGCTTATCGGTGACAAGTATATCCAGCTCACTCTGGGAGGGGATGATGAAAACTTTGCAGACGGTGGGGTCCTGACCGATACCGAGTCTTCCCTTGATATTGAGTCGTTAATCAGTAAATTTGCCTTTGGCGGTGTTGAGTAAACAAAATTACCAAATAAAAATAAACTCTGTGCTTGCTGTTACGAACAAATGAAAAAAATCTTTTTCTGCCTGATATTTCTGACCCTGTTTTTTGCTTCCGGCTGTGCCCGTAATGAAGGGGGGACAGTTCCCGATTCTGCTCCGGAACTCACTGCGGGAGAAATTGATGAGGACTTCGATGTTCCTGATGATACATTTTTCGATGACGAACCGGCGGAAACAGCTGCTGCGTACAATGACCCGCTGGAGCCGATGAACCGGGTGTTTTTTGAGTTCAATGACAAGCTCTATTTCTGGGTCTTAAAGCCGGTGGATAAGCTTTACAGTGCGGTCCTGCCTGCAGATGTCCGATTTTCCATCGGACATTTTTTCAGCAATCTCTCCTCGCCCATCAGTCTGCTGAACAACCTGCTGCAGGGGAATTTCACCGATGCAGGTATTGTTTTTTCCCGCTTTGTTATTAATTCAACCCTTGGAGTGCTTGGTCTGGGGGATCCGGCACTGATTGATTTCGGCTTGCAGCCAAAGCCTGAAGATTTCGGGCAGACGCTGGGGGTCTGGGGTGTGGGTGAGGGAGTGTATCTCTGCTGGCCTGTAATCGGACCTTCAAATGTCCGGGATTCATTTGGTTTTGCAGCTGATGCCTATTCCCATCCAATTGTGTATTTCTATGACGACTTTGCGGTAACAATGTCTTCGTATACAGTAAAACAGGTGAATTTACTTTCATTAAATTCAGGGGCGTATGAAGAGTTGAAGAAGTATTCGCTCGATCCGTATATTTCCATGCGCCAGGTCTATCTTGATTACCGGAGACAAAAAATTCAGAACAAAACACCAAAGCAGAAGACAATCGATGGGTTTTGATTCGTTGTAATAAGAACCATCAATGAGGATTTGCCGATGAACATAAAAGGTGTGACCTGCTTTTTCTTTTTTCTGACTGTCATGAGTAGTGTTTATGTCAGCGGCGCAGCGGGACCGACGGATGTGCTGAGGCCTACGCTTACTCAAATTGCTGCGCTGATTGATGATCAGGAACTTGCCGGAGATGAGCATAAGGATGAGCGAAGAGCGAACATTATGGCAGTGGTGTCTGAGGGTTTTGATTTCGCGGAAATGGCAAAACGAACAGTGGGGCGTACCTGGAAGTCCGTAGATAAACAGCAGCGGGCTCATTTTGTGGAGCTCTTTACCAAGCTTCTTGAAAACGCCTATATAGGAAAACTTGAGAGCTATACCGGCACAACCACGGAATATGTGGGGGAGAAGATAAAAGGCTCAAAGGCAAAAGTTTCCACAATACTCAATGAAAAGGGTGCTGCCATTCCTGTGAATTACATCATGCTGAAGAAAGGTGCGGTCTGGAAGGTATATGATATTAATATTGAAGGAGTGAGCCTGGTCAGGAATTACAGGGAGCAGTTTAAGTCGATTCTCAGAAAAAATAAATTTGACGGGCTTGTAAAGACACTGGAAGAAAAGAATGCCGGTTTTGCGGCTGAATAGGATGATGTATGACTGATTCTTCCATCACAGTTTTTCCGGATCCGCTGAAGTTTTCATCCCTTGTCCCGTTGTTTTATAAAAAAACAGTGCTGCCGGGAGAGTCTCTCTATGATTTTGACGAGCCAGCAGACACATTGTATTACCTTGAAGATGGACGCCTTTGCGTGTACAAACATACCGGTTTTGAAGAAAAGATGCAGGTGATAGCTCTGCTTGATTCGGGGGCAATAGTCAGCGAAGCGTCTTTGCTGGACGGGCATCGCCATCAGACACGGGTGGCTGCCGTCGACCGGTGTCAGCTGCTCTGTCTCGATCGGGAAAAATACCTGGGGCTGAAGAAAGACCATGCTCAGACGGCGGGCCTCTTTTTGGAATATATCCTTCGAATCGTCTCCCTTCGTCTGGAGAAAACATCTGAGCGCCTTGCTCGTATCCTGTAGTTGTCTGTCAGATAATTCTCACTCAATTCACTTTTTTCTGGCGATTATTCTTAAAATTGGGTATTTCTGGAAAATTAATAAATTTGAAATGGTGTTTTTTGCAGTCTTCAGCCGAAGACTGATTGGATATGATCAAACTCTATCCTGTTAATAAATTGTAGCAGTTGATACGTAGGAGAAAATTATGGCTCTGCCAAAAAGAAGACATTCACACGCGCGTACCCGCCGAAGAAGATCCCATGATGCATTGAAGGCACCAGGTCTTTCCACATGTTCAGAATGTGGTGAACCAAAACAGGCCCATCGTCTCTGCCCGAGTTGTGGTATGTACAAGGGACGTTCGGTGTACAGTCTGGATGCTGAATTAGAGTAGGAAGTCAGTTGTGCATATTGCCTTGGATGCCATGGGAGGAGACCATGGACCTGAAAAACTGATTGCCGGGGCAATACAGGCCGTGCAGGAGGAGGATCTGCAGGTAAGTCTTGTGGGAGATGAGCAGGTTATCAGGGAAACTCTCAGAGGATTGTCCCCCGATCCTGCTCTGTTAACGAGACTGCCCGTAGTCCACACATCCGAAGTGATCGAAATGGGGGAATCCCCCGTTGAGGCCATCCGCAAGAAAAAGAATGCGTCTGTAATGGTCGCGTTTGACCTTGTCAGGAAAAAAAAGGCTGACGGGGCAGTCAGTGCCGGAAATTCTGGTGCGACAATGGCAGCCGCCGTCAGAAAACTGGGAAGGATAAAATCAGTATCCAGACCTGGTATCGCCAGTGCTTTTCCAACCCTGAAACAACCCGTCGTCATGATGGACGTGGGTGCCAATGTGGACTGCCGTCCCCAGCACCTGCTTCAGTTTGCCATCATGGCATCAGCTTTTTCTCAAATCTTTAAAATCAAGACGCCCCGTGTCGGACTGCTGAGTATCGGTGAAGAAGCCGGAAAAGGAAATCAGCTTGTCAAAGAAACCCACGCCATGCTCAGGGAAAGTTCTTTGAACTTTATTGGGAATGTTGAGGGGAGAGATATCTGGCAGGGCAATGTGGACGTGATTGTCTGTGACGGATTCATCGGCAATGTTTGTTTGAAAGTCAGCGAAGGTCTGGTTGAAGCTGCAGGGCAGATGATACGTGAGGGCATTATGAGCTCACTATCTGCTAAACTTGGGTACTGGTTTGCCCGCCCTGTGTTTCGTCGTCTGAAAAAACGGGTCGATTATGCCGAATATGGCGGGGCACCGCTTCTTGGCATTAACGGGACAGGGCTTGTCTGCCATGGAAAATCCAGCAGTGCCGCCATCAAGAATGCCCTTTTGGAAGCTACCAAAATTGTTGAGATAAAAGTGAATGAAAAGATAGAAAGCACCATTGCCGCAAACTTGAACATTACTCTGGAGAATATCTGATGGGTGCGGTTATTCTCGGAACCGGCTCGTGCCTTCCCCGGCGTGTCCTCACAAATCAGGATCTCGAGGAAATTGTTGATACCAATGACGAGTGGATTCTCAGTCGGACAGGGATTTCCACAAGACGCAAAAGCAGTAAAGGGGAAGAAACCTATCGCCTGGCCACAGTTGCCGCCGAGAACGCCATGCAGATGGCAGGAGTTACGGCAGATGAGATTGATCTGATTATTGTTGCCACAATCAGTTCCCATATGACCATGCCTTCCTGTGCCTGTTTTGTGCAAAAAGAGCTTGGTGCGAATAAGGCCTTTGCCTACGATGTGAATGCGGCGTGTTCCGGTTTTCTCTTTGGTATGGATAATGCCGACAAATATCTTCGTTGCGAAAAGGGAGCAAAAATATTGCTTATTGGTGCTGAGACCCTCTCTGGTCGGACGAACTGGGAGGATCGTAATACCTGTATTCTTTTTGGAGATGGTGCCGGTGCGGTGGTAATGGAATACGAGGATGGAGCACGGGGAATAATAGGCTCCAACCTTCGTTCAGACGGCAGCCTCTGGAATCTTCTGTATATGCACAGTGCCCCCTCAAGTAATCCCGATATCTTTCAGGCAGACAATCCCGGTTCCCATATTATGATGGAAGGGCGCGAGGTCTTTAAATATGCTGTGAAGGCAATGGAGGGTGCTGTGCAAGAGTTGCTTGAACGGGAGAATGTGAGTATCTCTTCAGTGGGACTTATGATTCCGCATCAGGCAAATATCCGCATTCTTAAAAAACTTGTTTCCCGAATAGGAATTGAGGAAGAAAAAGTATTCATAAACGTTCAGAAATATGGTAATACTTCCGCTGCCTCAATTCCCATAGCCCTTGATGAAGCAAACAGGGCAGGACGATTGCAACCCGATGATTTACTCTTGGTCTGTTCCTTTGGTGGCGGATTCACCTGGGGAGCGGCTTTGCTTAGATGGTAAATAGGAGACCCGATGGATTATTTTCTTTCTGAAGAACAGGATATGATTGTTGAGATTGCTCAGCAGATCACCAATGAACGTATTATCCCCAATCGTGCAGAGCTTGATGAAAAAGATGAATTTCCCCGTGAAATTCTTAACAGCATGGCGCAGGCGGATCTCTTTGGAGTGCCGATTCCCGAGGAATACGGCGGATTCGGTGGCGGTTGCATGGAGATCGTTCTCGCCCTTGAACAGCTTGGACGCGGTTGTATCGGTATCGGCACCGCATTTGCTGCCAGTGCTCTTGGTATCTATCCCATTATTATCTCCGGCTCCGAGGAGCTAAAACAAAAATATCTCCCTCCTGTTGCAGAAGGAAAAAAGTTTGCAGCATTTGGTCTGACCGAGGCAAATGCCGGTTCGGATGCTTCAGGTATCCAGACAACAGCTGTTCTTGATGGTGATGAGTGGGTGTTAAACGGCACCAAGCAGTGGATTACAAATGGCGGAGAGGCTGAAATTTACACGGTGGTTGCCATCACGGACCGCTCAAAAGGACCACGTGGCGCTTCCATGTTTGTTGTAGAGGCGGGAGATCCGGGATTCACCTGTGGACCCAAGGAAAAGAAAATGGGGATTCGGGCATCGTCCACCACAGAGCTGATTTTCAAGGATTGCCGGATTCCAAAAGACCGGCTCATCGGCAGAAAGGGAACCGGATTTATTACAGTGATGAAAACCCTTGACTCATCGCGTCCGGGAATCGCTGCCCTCGGGCTCGGTATCGGTCAGGCTTGTGTTGATGAAGCGGCATCGTATGCCAAACAGCGTGTTCAGTTCGGCAAGCCGATCATCTCTTTTCAGGCAGTACAGCATATGCTGGCAGATATGGCGATCCAGCTTGAAGCATCCCGGGCGCTGGTGTATGCCTCGGCAAGGCACATAGACGCTCATCCAAAGGATATGTCCAAGGTGTCATCCATGTGTAAGGTGATGGCAACGGATATGGCAATGAAGGTGAGTACTGATGCTGTGCAGGTAATGGGCGGATATGGGTATATGCGGGAGTATCCCGTTGAAAAAATGATGCGGGATGCAAAAATTCTGCAGATTTATGAAGGGACGAATCAGGTTCAGCGAAATGTTATCGGGCAGGAACTCAATAAAGAGTACTCCCGCAAGTAGCAGGAAAGAGACTTATGAAAATTATTGTTTGTGTAAAGCAGGTCCCTGATGCAAAGGATGTTCGCCTGGACCCGGAAACCAATACCCTTGCACGGGAAGGGGTTCAGTCCATTATGAATCCCTACGACCAGCATGCCGTTGAAGAGGCTGTCAGTCTTAAAGAGCAGCTTGGCGGAGAGGTGACAGTTCTGACCATGGGACCTCCACAGGCTGAAGAGGTTCTGAAACAAGCGATTTCCTGTGGTGCAGATCACGGAGTGCTGGTTTCAGATCGAGCCTTTGCCGGTGCTGACACATGGGCAACATCCTATACCCTTGCCAAGGCAGTTGAAAAGATAGGCACGTTTGATCTTATCCTCTGCGGCAAACAGGCAATAGACGGAGATACGGCACAGGTTGGACCTGGTCTTGCCGTTCGACTCGGCATCCCATTTATCACCTGTATTCAGAAGGTGCGGGAAGCCAGTGAGACTGAGATTGTCATGGAACGGATGATGGATGACGGATACGATGTTGTAGCTGTTTCCTATCCTGCCCTGCTAACGGTGGTAAAAGATCTGAATGTGCCGCGGGTGCCTTCTCTGAAAGGAAAGATGAAGGCCAAGAAAGCCGAGTTCACTGTTCTCTCAGCAGCGGATATCGGAGCTGAAACTGCCTGTATCGGGCTTGCAGGATCCCCAACTCAGGTTGTCGATGTCTTTCCTCCGAAACCGCGTGGTGAACGTTCCATATTAACCGGTACTCTGGAAGAACAGATCGAGCAACTTGCCGAAAAACTGGCAGTATATCTCTGATACCGGCGGTGATGAACGGTAAACCCGCACTTTTTTCAGTATCCCCTTGAGGGAGCGGATAAGTAGCTTCGTACCGGTTAGGCAGCATGGATAAAGTACACTGCAAAACTTTTATAAAATATACCTTGTCTTGAGTAAGGTTAAGGGTTGAATCATGTTAATTGTAAATAGTGAACTGTGTGTGGGCTGCGGTCTATGCGAGGATACCTGTGCTTTTGGTGCCATTGAAGTTCAGGACGGTCTTGCTGTGGTTGGTGATGCCTGTACACTGTGCGGATCGTGTGTTGATGTCTGTGAGGTCGAGGCACTTGTTCTTGAGGATGTGGAAAAAAGTGTGCAGGTGGATCTTGACAGCTGGAGCGGTATCTGGGTGTACTGTGAATTCAGGGCCGGACATCTGGCACCTGTTTCCCTGGAGTTACTCGGCGCTGGTAGAAAACTGGCAGATGCCCGGGGGGTGAAACTTTCCGCGGTTCTCATCGGAGCAGATACAAAAGAAACGGCCGAACAGCTGATCGGCTATGGTGCAGATGTCGTTTATCGAGTGGATTCTCCTGCACTGCAGTATTTCACAGACGAAGCCTACGGTGCGGTACTGACTGATCTTATTCAAATCCATAAGCCGGAAGTCGTTCTTGCGGGTGCAACAGCCATTGGTCGCTCATTTATCCCGGGAGTGGCAAACAGTCTTGGTGCAGGTCTTACCGCGGATTGCACAGAACTTGCCATTCGCGAAGATGATGGGGCGCTTTTGCAGACCCGTCCGGCATTTGGCGGCAATATCATGGCGACCATTGTCTGTCCCAGTTCCCGTCCACAGATGTCCACGGTGCGGCCCAAAGTGATGAAGCCCCTTGAGTTTGATGCAGCACGGACCGGTGTTATTGAAGATGTTGAACCTGCACCGGAACAGCTTGCAACGAAAGTCAGGGTGCTGGAGTCTGTACTCTCTGATCAGGATGATGTGAATATTCAGGAAGCAGATATTCTGGTTGGTGGCGGCAGGGGGCTTGAGAGTGAAAAAGGCTTTGAGCTGATCCGGAATCTTGCAGAATCCATGGATGCTGCAGTGTCTGCCAGTCGGGCAGTGGTGGATTCGGGATGGATAGGGTATCCCCACCAGGTGGGGCAGACCGGTAAAACTGTAGCCCCCAAACTCTATGTTGCCTGCGGCATCTCCGGAGCTATTCAGCATGTTGCCGGTATGCAGTCATCAGAAACCATCGTTGCCATTAACAGAGATAAGGAGGCACCGATATTTGATGTCGCTGATTATGGCATTGTAGGAGATCTGTTTGAAATCATCCCCCTGCTTATTACAAAAATTGAAGGAAATCGCTGAACATGAGTGATGAAAAAAAAGTTGCACTGGTGACCGGTGGAAGCCGTGGAATAGGCAGGGCAATCTGTATCAGGCTCGCAGCAATGGGCATACATGTCTATATTAATTACGTGTCAAACAGCGATGCTGCTGATGTCACCCGGAAAATGATTACTGATGGTGGTGGAACTGCAGACACTATCGCCTTTAATGTCTCCGATACTGCTGAAACTGAAGCTGCGATAAAGGGGCTTATCAAAGAAGCCGGGGCGTTGAATATCTTGGTCAATAATGCAGGAATTACCCGGGATGGTTTGATGGCCCGGATGAAGGAAGCTGACTGGGATGCAGTGATTGATACCAATCTCAAAGGTTCTTTTATCTGTGCAAAAGCTGCTGCCCGTTCCATGATGAAAAAGCGATGGGGACGCATTGTAAATATAAGCTCTGTTATTGGTTTTGCAGGAAATGCGGGACAGGTGAATTATGCTGCCGCAAAAGCGGGAATGACCGGATTGACAAAATCCATGGCCCGCGAATTTGCCGCTAGAAATATCACGGTCAATGCCGTGGCACCCGGCTATGTTGTAACTGATATGACAAAAGATCTGCCGGAAGCAATTCAGGAAAAGATTAAAGCTGAAATTCCCCTTGGCAGTCTGGGGAGTCCCGAAGATATCGCTGCGGCGGTTGCTTATCTTGTAGCGGATGAAGCGTCTTATGTCACGGGCAACACCATTCATGTGAACGGCGGCATGTATATGTGATTTACAGTTTGTCTGCAGTCTGGTAAGAAGAGATACGAAAGGTCAAATTTAGTGAAAGAGTCGCCTGGCGACATTATCCATACAAATAGAAATACCCACAGGAGATAGAAAATGGCAATTGAACAGCAGATGGTTGATATTATTGTTGAGCAGTTGAGCGTTGATAAGGAAAAAGTTGTCCCCGGAGCATCTTTTGTTGATGATCTTGGTGCCGATTCCCTTGATCTGGTTGAGCTGATTATGGCGATGGAAGAAGAGTTTGATGTTGAGATTCCTGATGAGGAAGCTGAAAAAATCGCAACGGTTCAAAACGCAATTGATTTTGTAAATAACCTGAAATAAATTTTTCAGGAACGCTGAGTCGTTCCTCGAAACTCCCCAATCAGAGAATTATTAAAGAGGAGTTCATGGTGAAACGAAGAGTTGTGGTCACCGGTATAGGTCTGGTGACCCCTTTGGGCACAGGAACAGAAAAAACCTGGAACAATATCTGTGCCGGCGTCAGCGGTGTGGGGACCATTACCCGATTTGATGCGAGCAGTTTTGCAGCTCAGATCGCAGCAGAGGTACGGGATTTCCGGCAGGAAGAGTATTTTGACAGGAAGGCTGCCAAACATCTCGATCTGTTTGTTCAATATGGGATTGTTGCCGCAAAGTTTGCTGTGGAAGCTTCCGGGGTGGAGATTACGGATGAAAACTGCGAACGTGTTGGCGTTATAACCGGTTGCGGAATGGGTGGTTTACCGACCATTGAGAAAAATCATAGTGTCTTTCTCGATCGTGGAGCAAGGAGAATTTCTCCTTTTTTTATTCCCATGGCAATTCCAAATATGCCTTCGGGGCATATTTCCATGCAGATTGGAGCCAAAGGGCCGAATCTTGCTCTTTCCACAGCCTGTGCTGCGGGAACGCATGCCGTTGGTGAAGCGTATCGCTCGATAGTATACGGAGACAGCGATGTTGTGGTCACAGGCGGGACTGAATCGGTTGTCTGCCCCACTGGAGTTGGCGGATTTGCCGCAATGAAGGCACTTTCAACCCGGAATGATGAGCCGGAGAAAGCTTCCCGTCCCTTTGACAAAGATCGTGACGGCTTTGTGATGGCGGAAGGATCCGGGATGCTGGTGTTGGAAGAACTGGAACATGCTCTGGCACGGGGTGCTGATATCCATGCCGAGCTGATTGGATTTGGTGCAAGCAGTGATGCCTATCATATTGCTGCTCCTCCCGAAAACGGGGAGGGGGCGGTTCGCTGTATGCGGATGGCGTTGCGTGATGCCGGTATGGTTCCTGAGGATATTGATTACATTAATGCCCACGGAACGTCCACACCGTTGAATGATCGCGGTGAAACCCAGGCGATCAAAACAGTTTTTGGCAAGCATGCTGCAAAACTTGCGATCAGTTCCACAAAATCAATGACTGGACATATGCTTGGTGCTGCAGGTGGTATTGAAGCCGCCTTTACGGCGCTGAGTATCAGAGATCAGATAGCTCCGCCTACAATTAATCTTGACACCCCCAGTCCAGAATGTGATCTTGATTATGTTCCCAATCAGGCAAGAAAGATGACAATACGGGCGGCGCTCTCCAACTCCTTCGGATTTGGTGGAACGAATGGTGTTATTATAATGAAGCGGTTTGCTGAATAGCTGGCTGACGTGCCTGCAGGAGGGAGCGTAACGTGAGAGTTGCAATTGGATCGGATCATGGTGGATTTTTTTTAAAAAAAATCGTCGTCGCCCTTGTTGCAGAACTTGGTCATGAGGTTGATGATGTGGGATGTGTCAACGGTGAGTCTGTTGATTACCCGCAATTTGCTGAGCAGGTCTGTGAGAAGGTTCGTTCCCAGAATGCGGATAGGGGGATTCTTATCTGCGGTACAGGGATAGGTATGTCGATGGCAGCAAATAAGCATGCATCCATTCGTGCTGCTCTGTGCAGTGAACAGTATACTGCCAGAATGAGCCGAGAACATAATGATGCCAATGTGCTCTGTCTTGGAGAACGGGTCACAGGACCCGGGGTTGCGGAGGATGTTGTACGCACCTGGCTTGCCACCCCATTTGAAGGGGGCAGGCATCAACGTCGAATTGAGTTGTTCAGCACATTATAATCTTTTGTGTCACATGGATCTGTTATAAACCGGCATTCCAGTTTTGGGCATGCCGGTTTTTTTATCTGTTTTATTTATCGAAGGAAGAGGAGTAAAATATGTCGTCCCTGCAAAATACCGATCCCGATGTTCTGAATTTTATCGGTAAGGAATATGATCGTCAGGATAGTCAGCTGGAGTTGATTGCCTCTGAAAATATAGTTTCTGCTGCAGTTCTTGAGGCACAAGGGTCAATTTTTACCAATAAGTATGCAGAAGGTTACCCCCGGAAACGGTATTACGGCGGCTGTGACTATGCCGATGAGGTTGAGACTCTGGCCATCACGCGGGCAAAAGAAATATTTGGCGCCGAATATGCAAATGTTCAACCCCATTCAGGATCTCAGGCGAATATGGCAGTCTATTTTGCCACATTGAAACCCGGAGACAAGGTTCTGGGTATGGATCTCGCCCATGGCGGGCATCTGACACACGGCAGCGGCGTGAATTTTTCCGGACAGCTGTTCAACTTTATCTCCTATGGTGTTGACAGGAAAACGGAACAGATCAATATGGAAGAGGTGGAACGTATCGCCTTTGAGAATCGTCCGAAGATGATTGTGGCAGGAGCAAGTGCCTATTCCCGTTTTATTGATTTTGAAGGATTCAGGAAGATTGCCGATCAGATCGGTGCACTTTTTATGGTTGATATGGCGCATATTGCAGGGCTTATTGCCGGGGGTGTGCATCCTTCTCCTGTTCCCTATGCGGATTTTGTTACATCCACAACGCACAAAACCATGCGTGGTCCTCGAGGCGGACTTATACTTGCCAGGGGAAAGTGGGAAAAAGCGATTAACTCCAAAATTTTTCCGGGTATTCAGGGCGGTCCCCTTGTCCATGTCATAGCTGCCAAGGCTGTAGGTTTTAAAGAAGCTGGTATGGATACCTTTAAGCGGTATCAGCAGCAGGTTGTTGCAAATGCGGCTGCTCTTGGTGAAAGTCTGGCGGCAAAAGGATTCAGACTTGTGTCAGGCGGAACAGACAATCATCTGATCCTGCTTGATCTGTCCAGCAAGGATATTACCGGCAAAGATGCTGAAGAGTTGCTTGAGAAGGCCGGACTTACCGTGAACAAAAATGCCATTCCATTTGACAGTCAGCCCCGCTTTGTGACATCTGGCGTGCGTGTGGGGACTCCAGCCGTTACAACAAGAGGGCTGAAAGTACCGGAGATGGAATTAATCAGTGAGTGGATAGAGCGTGTTATCTCCACCCGGGATGATGCGGTAATTGCAGCTGTTCGTCAGGAAGTGCGGTCCTTGTGTGAAAAGTTTCCCCTGTCTACTGTAATCAGTGACTGATACCTGTCTGGAGTTGATATGAAGTGTCCCTATTGTGGTCATCTGGATAATAAAGTAATCGATTCCCGTTTAAATAAAGATGCGACGATTACACGACGACGACGATCCTGTTTGTCATGCGATCAGCGGTTTACCACCTATGAGCGACTTGAGGTTATGTTTCCCATGCTTGTCAAGAAAGATGGGCGTCGTGAGATATGGGACAGGCAGAAAATGGTTATCGGTCTTGAAAAAGCTTGTGAAAAGCGGCCGGTCAGCTGTGATGATATAGACAGTTTCGTTGATGACATCGAAAAGAAGCTGCAGGATTTTGGTTCCAAGGAAGTACCTGCAGAGGTGGTTGGGGAATGGGTCATCGAAGAACTTCCCAAGCTTGATGAAGTTGCATACGTGCGTTTTGCTTCTGTCTACAGACAGTTTAAAGATGTGAATGAGTTTATGGACGAGTTGAAGGTTCTGCTCGATTCGAGGGATGAACAGGCAGCAGAAGAAAAATATTAACCATGATTTCGCCTGATCCTGACGATATCCGCTTCATGCATATCGCCCTGCGGGAAGCACGGAAGGGGGTTGGGCGAACTTCCCCCAATCCCTGCGTTGGCGCCGTGATTGTTAAAGACGGTGTTGTAATCAGTCGCGGATACCATAAAAAGGCCGGTACGCCCCATGCTGAAGTGCATGCCATAAGACGGGCAGGACGAGATGCAGAGGGGGCAACAATCTACGTCACCCTTGAACCTTGCAGCCATACCGGGAAGACGCCGCCCTGCTGCCATGCCGTTGTTAAGGCTGGTATTAAACGTGTTGTGGTTGGTATGGAAGATCCCAATCCCCTTGTCAGTGGCAGTGGTAATCGCTATCTGCGCGAACATGGACTTGATGTTCAGTGCGGGGTTCTTGAAGAAGAATGTTATGAGTTGAACCGTCCGTTTTTAAAACATATTGCAACAGGACTTCCCTTTGTTGTCATGAAAGCCGGTATAAGCCTTGACGGAAAGCTCAGTTATCAAAAAGGATGTCCTGGCAGAATAACAGGCAGGTGCAGCAGTAAAAGGGTGCATCGCCTACGCGACAGTCTCGATGCCATCCTTGTCGGCATCGGTACAGTAGTTGCGGATAATCCTTCGTTGACAACCAGGGTACCCGGAAAAAAAGGCAGGGATCCCGTACGTGTTATTCTTGACAGTTCCCTGAAGATCCCCCTTCAGTCAAAGGTTATTCAACAGGAAAGCTCTTCAACACTGGTATTTTGCTCTAACGTGGCAAGTGAGGGGAAAAAAGAACGACTTCGAAACCAGACAAACGTGCGGGTGATAGAAGTTGACAGTGACGAAAGCAGGGGCCTTGACCTGGAAACTGTTCTGCAGAAACTTGGTGGCTTAGGACTCTGTTCTGTTCTTGTCGAGGGCGGCGCCGGTGTACACGGCAGTTTTTTACGAAAAAATCTAGTGGATAGGGTCATGCTGTTTCAAGCACCGATTTTTGCCGGATCTGCCGGAACACCACTGCTGGAAGGATTTCGTGTCGAGGACCGGGATTCGGCTCCCAGATTGAAAAAGATGCACTACCGGCGCTGTGGGCAGGATATTCTGATCCAGGGCGATTTGTGATAGCTGGACAATCTTGAAAGCACTATGCTACGCCCGGGATTCCGTTTTGGTCTTAGCTATTATATCTTTTATTCCGGCAATCGAGGCAGTAAGACTGCTCAGTTCCGGAAAACGAATGCTAAGTGTTACCTCGTCCTTTTCAAATGCGTCACTGTGCGATACCGAGAATCTGTCAGGGATGTTCATGTTCCTGACAGATTGCTGAAAGTTTTTTTCCGCCTGGATACTCTCCGGCATTAAACTGTTTTGTAAAAAAGAAAAAAGAGATGCGAGCTTTTGAGGTTCGTTCATTTCCCGGTGGGTCAAGATTTCAGAGCAGGGATCTTCTGTGAGTAGTTTACTGATAGTACACTGCTTTCTTGCTGCGAGTTCTTTGCTCAGTGTTACCAGTCGTTTCTGTTTTCCCCCTCCCAGTTCAAATCTTCTGATGATATCGTGCAGTGTCCTCCGGTCTTCCAGGGAAAGCGTTAAAAGTTCAAAGGCAGTCTTGTCACCAACTATTCCCCGGTGGATACTTTTCTGTATTGCCTGCTCGAGGTTCAGTAAGGGGAGAATCTTCCTGATTATATGTGCCTGGGGTTTTCTGCTCAGGAGCGGGAGGAAGTATTCAGCTGTTTTTTCAAGGCTGAAATGCTGAAGGCAGGTATTGAAAAAAAAAGCCTGCTCCATCAGAGACAGTGGTGCTGAGAGGAGTTGTTCTGAAAGTATAAGGGTTAGAATTTTTTTTGTTGAACAGTCGTCCTGGAGGACAAGGACAGAGACATCTGCGTCGGGGCGCGAGTGGGCGAGAAGGGCTCTGAATCGAAAACGTCCGCAAATCAGGTGGAATGTCCCGGAAGATTTTTTCTGCACTATCAACGGGTGCAGTAGTCCCAGTGATTGAATGGAGTCTGTTAATTCATTTCCCGGTTCCGGATTCAGAAAGGGGTGAATGTTCCATTGGCTGGAAAGAGTAATCTGTGACAGTGGAATTTGCCGGGCTGTAGTGATCTGCATAGCTAAAGAAAAATGCCCATACTGTGTTACATGAATAACACTGGCGTATGGGCATTAAAGAGAGAAAAAGAGGACGTCAGATGGTGTTTCGGTATCTTTTCTGACTATGCTTCGTTTATCTTATTACGCAGGATACCGGATGGTTTAAAAGTAACAACACGTCTGGCATCCAGGGTCAGTTCGTCACCTGTCTGTGGATTGCGACCTCTTCTGGATTTTTTATCTTTCACATTAAATTTACCGAACCCGCTTAGAAGAAGGTCTGTGCCTCCAATAAGGGAGGATTTGGAAATACGGAGAAAGGCTTCAACAGAGTCTGTAGCCTGGGCTTTTGTGAGAGAACCGTGTGTTTTGTATACCTGCTGCACGAGGTCAGCTTTTGTAAGGGTCATATTGAAACCTCCACTGGATAATATAAGTTCAAGGGGAATAAATAACTTTAATTAATGATATGCCTCGAGAGAATAAAGTCAACATTTGTTTTGTATTTAGCCGATGGCACCAGCCATGGAGAAAATTGGGAGATACATGGCAATAACGAGCCCACCAATCATACCTCCAAGCACCACCATCATCAACGGTTCAATCATAGCCGTTAAATTTTCTACCGCCTGATCAACTTCTCCATCATAAAAGTCGGCTATTTTAGCAAGCATTGTATCCAGGGCACCAACAGATTCACCGACATTTATCATTTGCACAACCATGTTTGGAAAGACGCCGCTTTCCTCTAGGGGTTCGGCAATGGGGCGTCCTTCGGCAATACTGTCCGCAAC
>JANTGG010000017.1 GCA_024763035.1 Desulfocapsa sp.
GCCGGCATAAGTGCCTTGTTGCTGTCGTTACCATTCAAGGTTTAAGGTCATTTATTTTCTTGTTTTTTATTACAGCTTTTCAGCAGTAAGGCACTAATATCACCAGATAGTGAGGTACGAGATCTTCGAGGCAACAATACAGATTTACCACTCATCACCGGTGTCAGGTTTGATTTAAACAAACTTTAATGGTGACTTTGCTACAAATCAGGGCAGGTATAAACGATATGGAACGATTCTCCAGAACACGCTGTTTTCTCGGCGAGGAAAAATTCAAAAAACTGCAGAAAGCAGCGGTGACCATCGTCGGACTTGGTGCAGTGGGCGGATATGCTGCAGAGGGGCTGGCACGGGCTGGCGTGGGCAGATTGCGGCTGGTGGATTTTGACACCATTCAGCTCTCTAATATCAACCGGCAGATACTGGCACTGGAAAACAATATTGGTCAGGCGAAAGTTGCTGTTGCCAGAGATCGTATCCGGCAGATCAATCCGAAATGCCGGGTGGATGCTCTGCAGGTCTTTGCCGCAGAAGAGAGTCTTGATAAAATCCTCACCCCGAAACCGGACTTTCTCATCGACGCCATCGACTCCCTGAACCCAAAAATCCAACTCCTGAGCGGTGCCTACAGACGAGATATCCCCATATTTTCATCCATGGGGGCTGCTCTTCGTACTGATCCTGCAAAGATCAGTACTGGTGATATCATGACCTCAAACCACTGCCCGCTGGCAAAACATGTGCGTAATCGTCTGCGCAGACATGGTATCGAGGGCGGAATTGACTGTATTTATTCCACCGAACGGGTAATTTTTGACTATCAGGGACCGGAACAGACAGAAACACCAGCATCAGAATATGAAGATCGGGGAAGAAAACGTAATGTACTGGGTTCCCTGCCAACTATAACAGGAATTTTCGGGTTAATACTGGCAAATGAAGTTATTCTTCGCCTGACACAGGAGTAATCGAATCGTCCAGGAAATCAGGGGGTACCAGCGGACAGGAAAGAAACAACCGCCACCCCGGCATCCTCAAGGAATTTCTTCGTTTTACTGCACACAGGAGCACTGGTTTTCAGCACAACTTTTGCCGACGGCTGTACCCGCCGGATCTTTTCATATTTATCAACAATCTTCCTGCCGTCTGCCATGATGATGCGACTTTTGCGATCCACAACAATGGCAAAGCCAGTATCGTCAAACTGCTCCAGAACAGTTCTTGGCGGCAATCCGTAGTCTTTGGCTGATATTTTCATACTTTTTTCTGATTAGCACTCAAGCTCAGCATTCATGTTTTACCAGAAAATCGTGAACCATCTCTTCCATAACGGCAAGCTGATCACGCCCGGTTTCGTGAACGATAATCCAGGAGCAGCGCTGGTACGCCCGATACAGATCGGCTGGGATTTTCAGTTTGAGTTCCAGCAGTTCTCCGGGAGCATCGCCCCCTTTTTGCTTCTCAAATTTTTCACTCATGCCTGCAGATTATTGTTATGAAAGGCAACAACCTCCCTGTAGGTCATTCCTGATCCTCCAAAGATATCAAGAGCACTGCCGACAGTGGCGTGAAGACGACTGTCGCCCAGCTCTTTAATCAGCTCCATATCTGCCATATCCTTCACACCGCCGGCATAGGTGGTGGGGAGAGGACACCACTGTGAAAGTTTTTTCACCAGATCAACTTCAATCCCCCGACACTGCCCCTCAACATCTGCAGCATGGATAAGAAATTCATCACAGAGTGCCGCAAACTGCTGCAGGACCTCTTCACAGATTACGACATCTGTAAAATTCTGCCACCTGTCTGTCACGATATAATAGTCATCACCCCGTTTACGACAACTGAGATCAAGTACCAGATGTTCTTTCCCCACTGCCCGGACAAGCTCTTGCAGGTGATCCTGATTCACCCGCCCATTTGAAAAGACATAGGAGGTTACAATCACATGCGATGCCCCTTTATCCAGCCAGTATTTGCCGTTTTCAGCAGTAATTCCGCCGCCTATCTGCATCCCGCCCTGCCATGCGGCAAGGGCCTCTTCAGCTGCATCATCATTTCCCGGACCAAGTTTTATGATATGCCCACCGCTGAGATTATCACTGCGATAGAGATCGGCAAACCATGAGGAAGGATGATCGGCAGTAAAATTGGTTGTCAAGCTGCCGGCATCATCATCTTTCAGGGTCGAACCGACAATCTGTTTCACTTTTCCGTTATGGAGATCTATACAGGGGCGAAATTGCATTGGCGGGTTGGGGGGGGTGAGGTTTGCGGTTTGCGGTTTGCGGGTTGGGGGTTAGGGTTTGGGGTAACGGAAAACGGGTGATTCCTTTTTTTGGAAACACCCGTTTCAATTTGCTTTTGTTCAGTCTGACTACTGTGAGACTTATGCCTTTTTGATAAGCATGGTCGCAGGATCAAGTGTCAGAGATTTTCCGGCATCCACTGTGCAGGCAGACGAGCACTTCAGTGTTTTCAGTCTGATCTCCTCCTCATCCGGAGATATCAGGAGAACGGTGTCAAACAGATCATCCACTTCGTGACAGGGTGCAGGGATGCCATTTTCACTGACCCGATCATCATCCCGATGACTGACTGCAGAAAACCAGATCATTTTCAGGCCATTTTTTTCCATAAACCCTTTCAGCTCATTCAGAGCAGAAGAACTGTCGGTATCGGTGAAATCAAAGCCATCCACAACCAGACAATCCGCTTTAAAAACACCCTGTTCTGCCAGATCAACCATCCGCTCTTCCAGAGTTGCAGGACTGAAGCTGTTTTCTTTGAAGGTCATGATCATGCGATTCTGCATAACTTCATTAACAACCTCCTGAAAATCATCGATTTTCTGTTCCTGACTCATCAGATTCAGGATATCCGTATACCAGCTGCTGGTTTTCTCCAGCCCTTCGCCGATGGCAACGTGAAGGACTTTATTGTCCCGCAGCATGGAATCCATCGCAATCTGCACAAGAATTGCTGTTTTTCCAAGACCGGCACGTGCCATTACCAGACCGACACGCTGCCCACTGTCACTGTTTTCTTTTTCAAGCCCCAGTGCCCGTAACGGATTGTTTGCTACCAGGTTTTCTTTTCCCATGGGAATGTACCTCATTCACTATTTTGTTGCATCAGTACCAGTCGATACTGATCTCACCGGAAGAAACTCATCCGGTACAATTATAATTAACGTCAGGAGAAAAACAGTCTATTGCTTTTTCTCTTCCTGATACTTTTTAATTAACTCTTCACTAACACTCTTCGGAACAGGCTTAAAGCTTGAAAATTCCATGGTAAATTCTGCTTTACCCTGGGTGAGTGAACGCAGCGTGGTGGAATAACCAAACATCTCTGAAAGAGGTACATCCGCCTCAACAACAGTGTAGTTTCCTTCCTCCGTTGTTCCGATAATCATGCCGCGACGCTGGTTGATGCTGCCCATTACAGATCCCTGGAACTCGGAAGGCCCTTCCACGGACACCTTCATGATAGGCTCCATAATGGTGGGTTTTGCCTTGAGATACCCTTCCTTAAATGCACCAATAGCAGCAAGTTGGAATGCAACATCAGAAGAATCCACCGCATGAAAAGCGCCATCATTAATAACACAGCGGACACCAGTGACAGCAGAACCGCAAAGAACACCTTTTTCCATGCTCTTTTTGAATCCCTTGTCACAGGAAGAGATAAATTCACGGGGAATGGCACCCCCCACGATTTTATCTTCAAATTCGTACTCACCCTCTTCAAGGGGCTCCATATATCCAGCGACACGACCAAACTGACCGGAACCACCAGTCTGTTTTTTATGGGTGTAATCAAACTCAGCACGCTGGGCGATGGTCTCACGGTAGGCAACCTGAGGTGCACCAACCTCAACTTCAGCATTGTACTCACGTTTCATTCGTTCAATATATACTTCCAGGTGCAGCTCGCCCATACCGGAGATAATGGTCTCACTGGTCTCATGATCAACAAATGTTTTAAAGGTTGGATCTTCCTTTGTGAAGCGGTTGAGAGCCTTGGACATATTGACCTGAGCCTTATTGTCAACCGGAAGCACGGCAAGGGAGATTACCGGATCGGGAATATGCATGGAGCTCATGGAGCAGGTCAATTTACCGTCTGTGAAGGTATCGCCGGAAGCACAGTCCACTCCGAACAGTGCCACGATATCACCGGCGCCACAGGAATCAATCTCTTCCATATCGTCGGAATGCATCCGAACCAGACGCCCGACTTTCACTTTTTTGCCGGTACGGCTGTTGATAATTGAATCACCTTTTTTCAGCGTGCCCTGGTAGGTTCGAACGTAAGTGAGCTGACCATAACGACCGTCTTCAAGTTTAAAGGCAAGCACGATGAGAGGATCGTCAGAGTCGTTTGACACAGGAAACTCTTCCTCTTCATTGTCCAGATCAAGGGCAAGATTTTCAACATCTGTGGGACAGGGAAGATAGGAATTCACGGCATCAAGAAGCGGCTGGACCGCCTTATTCTTATAGGCAGAGCCGATAAAAACAGGAGAAAATTCCAGGGCAAGAGTTCCCGCCCGCACAGCCTCTTTCACCAGTTCAGGGGTGATTTCCGTCTCTTCAAGCATGGCTTCCATAAGCTCTTCTGAAAACATGGACACTGCGTCCAAGAGCTCTTCACGTTTTTCATCCGCCTGGTCCTGCAGATCGGCAGGAATATCCTCTTCGCGAATAATCTCGCCATTGTCACCCTCGAAATAGAGTGCCTTCATGGTGACCAGATCGACCACTCCTTCCAGATCATTTTCAAGACCAATGGGCAGCTGCATCATATGCGCGTTGAGACCAAGTTTGTCCTGAAGCTGTCCGGTAACACGTTCCGGATTGGCACCAGTGCGGTCACATTTGTTGATAAAGGATATACGGGGAACATTATACCGGTCCATCTGCCGGTTTACGGTGATGGACTGCGACTGTACGCCACCAACAGAACAGAGAATAAGCACGGCGCCGTCAAGTACACGAAGGGCACGTTCAACTTCCACAGTGAAATCAACATGACCGGGGGTATCAATAATATTGATATCCTTTCCCTTCCAGTTGCAGTATGTGGCTGCCGATTGAATGGTAATACCACGCTCTCTTTCCAGTTCCATGGAATCCATTTTTGCGCCGACACCGTCTTTGCCGCGTACATCGTGGATGGCATGAATCCTGTCAGTATAAAACAGGATGCGCTCGGTCAAGGTGGTTTTCCCTGAATCAATATGGGCACTGATCCCGATATTCCGCACATTGCTTAAATCTACACTCATGTCTACTAACCTCTACCAGAGTCTTCCTGCCGGGGAAACCCGGCTCAGCCCATATGAGAGCCAAAAAATGAAATAAAAAAATAAGGAGTCACAGCACACTGCAACTCCTTACTCAACAGTTAACTTTGCATCTCCCGGTTGTATTCACAGCAAAAACAGGAGATTGCCGCCCCGCCACTTTCACTTCACAGCAGGCAAGGCAAGAAAAACTACACATACTACCTTATTTAGATCAACAGGGGAAGATTTTTTTTCCATAGCCCCGAAAAAGACTCTGGCAAGCCTGAAGAACCCGGCTCTTGGAGAAACAATTACTGTAACCACTTAAGGCAATCGCAGGAAAGATCAGTAAAGCACGAAACATAACTGTTCAAGTATCATTTGTCACAGAAGCTATTGTCCGCAGCAGTTCCGTAAAATCAAAAGGTTTACCGATGGCAGCAGAAAAACCATGTTCCGCATAATTCTGCATCACCGGATCAACACTGTCACCACTGCTGGCAATGATTTTTGCCTCCTCATGGAACACAGCTATCTCCCGGGCAGCATCAGCACCGCCCATACCATCAGGTACGTTTAAATCAAGAATAGCAACATCAAAAGGTGTCCCCTCAGCCAGCTGTTCGGAATAACACCTGACAGCCTCCTCTCCATTTGCAACCAGTTCCACCTCATACCCGCCAAGGGTCAGCATCTGACCAATAATATCAAGAACAGATTCATCGTCATCCATAACAAGTACACTGCCCTTGCGACTGACAACTGTCTCCCCTTCCGACTTCGCTGTGACATCTTTTAGTGCTGCCTTTTTTCCAGGTGAAGCAGGAAGATACATGGTAAAAGTTGCCCCGCAGCCCTCAACAGACGCAACCGAGATCTGCCCTTTATGACGCTTTACAACAGAATGAACAGTGGCAAGCCCGAGCCCGCTCCCCTGCTTGCTGTCACGAGCCTTGGTTGTGAAATACGGATCAAAAATTTTATCCATGATATCAGCAGGAATACCATACCCTGTGTCTGACACCTTTACCTGCACATAATACTCAGCCTTCAACCCTGCAATCTCACCATTATTTGTGAAATTACGACAGCTGATATAAACTACCCCACCTTCAGGCATGGCCTGCTGACTGTTTTCAATCAGATGAGTCAGGGCCTTGCGTATCTGTTCAAAATCCACTTCAGCCAGCCAGAGGTTCTTATCAAACTGGTACTCGATGGAAATCTGTTCATCAATAATCGTGGAATTAACGGAATCAGTAACAATATCAGCAACAGATGATAGGCTGCAGGTGGGTGAGGTCTCTCTGGAAAAATGCTGCAGTTTCTGCGTCAATTCTTTTGCCCGTAGGGACGCCTCCTTTGCCGGAAGCAAAAAAGAGTATGCCGGATGATCCTCATCGATTGACGCCATACTCATACTGATATTACCGAGAATTGCCGTAATAATATTATTAAAATCATGGGCAAGACCACCGGTCAGGATCTCGATGGACTGCAGTTTCTGATGTTTTAAAATCTGCTCCTCCATCAGTTTGCGCTGACTGATATCATCAACAACCCAGACGACTCCTTTTGTCAAATCCGGTGAGGAGCTGTTATCTATTGCCTTTCCCGACAAGATACACCAGACGGAACCACCATCTTTTTTCCGCAGCTGATACTCAACGGTCACTGGTGCACCGTCGGCAAGTGCCTCATAATACTTTTCGCCAAACTCCTCAAAGCGTTCACGGGTAAGGTGCAGTTGCTTCATACTCATTCCCTGCATCACTTCCGGCGATTCGTATTCCAGCAAATCCGCCATCCGCTGATTACAACGTGCCAGCCTGCGACCTCCGCGAAGGAGCATAAAACCTGTCATGGAGTTTGAGAAAATCGTCTCAAACTCGGCTGTTCGTTCGGCAGTTTTCTGCTCGGAGGCGTGCAGAGACTGTATATGCATGGCATTTTTAATGGCTGTGGCAGACTGATTGGCAAGGATCTGGGCAAGGGATCGCTCTTCATCGATAAACACCCGTTTTTTCACGGTATGCCCCACAAATACACCGAACAGCTTTTTGTTGTGCATCATGGGTACAGCAATGGCAGAGGTAATATTATTTTGGAAAATGACTTCAGGGATTGATGTCCTTTTTTCGGTCTGAAAATCCTCTATCACCTCCACCCGCTCACTTTCCATCACAATTCCCGGCAACCCGACGCCCCTGCACACCGAGAACGAACCCACAAGTCCATCATCAAAACCAATGGTCTCGCTCACTACAAGGGTGCCGGGATCATCCCGGTTCAGGAGCAGAGTGGCAAAATCAAGGACCAGCAGATCCTTAAACAACTGCAGACAGTTTTTATAAATCTGCGTCAGTTCATGGAAAGAACCAAGTTTCGAGGAAAAATCCTCTATCTCCTTAAAAACATGAAACTGTCGCCGCAGACTTTCCAGGAGCTCACCATTTTGAGCCCGCAACAGTTTATTTTCCCGCTCTAGCTTTTCCATTGTACTCATAACCGGTTTCTACAACCCATATTCCTGACTTTTCATCACTTCCGGGACGATACCATAACAGGCACCATCTGCCGCACAGCATCACCACAAACAACAGCATTCAACAAACAGTATCAAATAGGACACCCTGCTGTCAAACCTCTTCATGCGCCGCAGCTTCACTTGACTTTTCCCTTTATTTATCATCTCATATTCTTAAAGAACACGCTATCCATCGACAAGAACCACTCACCAGAGGAAGAAGATCATGCGGGATGTGATGACCATCTGCAACTACTGCGGCTGCGGTTGCGGTGTCTATCTAAAAGTGCATAACAACACGGTAATCGGTTCCTATCCCAGCAGGCACCACCCCATCAGCCGGGGAAACCTCTGCTCCAAGGGCTGGCATCTCCATGAATTTGTCCACTCCAGCAATCGTCTCACCCAACCGCTTCTCCGTAAAAGCGGATCACTGACACCAGTATCCTGGGAAGAAGCTCTGGATTACACGGCAAAAGCCCTTTTGACAGCAAAAGAGCAGACCGGTGCAGACTCCATCGGCATCCTCTCCTCTGCCAAATGCACAAATGAAGAGAACTACCTGCTGCAGAAACTCGCCCGGGCAGGACTTGGCACAAACAATATCGATCACTGTGCGCGGCTCTGACACTCTTCCACTGTGGTAGGTCTTGCCACAAGTTTTGGATCCGGTGCCATGACCAACTCCATCGGAGAACTGCAGGGAGCAGATGTACTGCTGGTCACCGGTTCAAACACCACGGAAACCCATCCCCAGATTGCCAGAAATATTCTGGAAGGAGTGGACAGAGGTGCAAAACTGATCGTCATCGACCCACGAAAAACAGAGCTTGCCAGACAGGCTCATGTCCACCTCGCCCTGCGTCCGGGTACAGACATTGCTCTTGTTAACGGCATTATGCGTAGTATCATTGATGAAAATCTGGCAGACGATTTGTTCATCTCCATGCGTACCGAGCAGTATGAGAAACTTCGCGATTATCTTTTTCGCCTGAATCTTGATGAAATTGCCGCCATCACCGGTATTGGTCTGTCCACAATACGAAAAGCCGCAAAGATATACGCAAGGAGTTCCAACGCCGTTATCTGCTACTGTCTCGGGGTAACCCAACACACCTGCGGCACCGACAATGTACAGGCAGTCGCCAATCTTGCCATGCTCACCGGTAATATAGAAAAGGCGTACGGCGGAGTTGACCCCCTGCGCGGACAAAACAACGTGCAGGGAGCCTGTGATATGGCGGCACTGCCTGCAGTACTTCCGGGATATCAGGGGCTCGACAATATTGATGCCCGCAGACGTTTTCAGCAGGTCTGGAACTGTGATATTCCGCAGACACCAGGACTGAGCCTTACAGAAATGACCCACTCCGGAGCGGAAGGCGATATCCGTGCCATGTATATCATGGGCGAGAATCCGGTTCTCAGTGATCCCCATCTCAAACGGGTGGAAACAACTTTGAAACAGCTGGATTTTCTTGCTGTCTCCGATATTTTTCTCACGGAAACCGCAGCCCTTGCCCATGTTGTCTTCCCGGCGGCTTCTTTTGCCGAGAAAGGCGGCACCATCACCAACTCCGAACGTCGGGTGCAACTCTGCAGGAAGGCGATCCCGCCCATTGGCAAGTGTCGTGCCGACGGTCATATTATCATGGAACTTGGCAGGCGACTCAACTGTCCGGGAATGGATTTTACCTCAAATGCCGAGATCATGGAAGAGATCAGCCTGCTCACTCCCATCTACGGCGGCATGCACTATGACAGGCTGGAGGAAAACTGGGGACTGCAGTGGCCCTGCTGGAATCGGGACCACCCGGGAACAAAATTCCTCCACAAGCATAATTTCACCAGAGGAAAAGGGCAGTTCACCATTACCCGGCACCGTGAGCCCGCGGAAACAGTGGAAACCAAATACCCTTTCACCCTTGTTACCGGCAGAGGATCATACCATCATTATCACACTGCCACCATGACCAGAAACTCCAGACGCCTTGTACGGGAGTACCCCGAAGCTCTTCTTGAGATTAATGAAAAAGACAGCAGGGCGCTGCAGCTGCAGCCCGGAGAACCGGTGGAAGTGCATTCCAGGCGCGGCAGCGTCCGGGTGAAAACGGTCGTCACCGACAGGGTACAGCCGGGGACGGTGTTTACCTCCTTTCACTTCTGGGAAGTGCCCATTAACCAGTTAACTGTTGATGCCATGGATTCCAGATCAAAATGTCCGGAATTTAAAGTCTGCTCCGTCAATATAAAAAAGGTGTCCCATGCTTGATCTCAACGAAATGATCCTCCCAAAAGACAATCTGACACCATTGCTGCGCAAACTGGCAAAAGACGCACGGCTGATTGCCCCGATAAAAAACAGCTATGGAGACACCCTGTTCACGGTTATAGACGACATTGACAAGGCAGCCATTGATCTTGAAAATCAACCCCAGGCTTCACTTAAGCCCTATTTACTGCCCCAGCAGGAGACCCTTGCCACCTACCGCAACACCGAAGGCGGCTACATCTTTGCCGAGGCAGACGAAGAACCGGAGAGCATCTACTTCGGAGTCCGTTCCTGCGATCTTACGGCTGTCCTCTATACTGATCTTGTTTTCTCACGGCCGGTGAAAGACAGCAGCTACTTTAAACGCCGTAACAAATCACTGCTTATCACCATCGGCTGCAACCACCCGTTCAGCAACTGTTTCTGCGAGGCGAGCAACAGCGGCCCCTACCTGGAATACGGATACGATCTGCAGTTCATCGATCTGGGAGATGCCTATTTCGTCTCGGCAGGACGGAGAAAAGGATTGGATCTGCTGGAAAAATGGCTCTATTTCTTTAGAGCCGTCACCGACAGTGACCGGGAAAAGCGCTATCAGCTGCAGCTGGAAGTACGCGGCAAATTTACTCAAAACATTCAGGTATCCCAGGTCTGTCAGCTTCTGCAGGATCATGAAGTGGACGATTCCATCTGGCGGAAACTTTCCGGTCGCTGCTACGACTGCGGCGGCTGCGCCTATGTCTGCCCCACATGCACCTGCTTTTCAGTGGACGACGCGGCCATCGACGAAAATCACGGGCTGCGGCTGCGAAGCTGGGATGCCTGCACCAGCAGCGGTTTTACCCGTATGACCGGCGGACATAACCCTGTTGACCGTAGAACAGACGCCCTTAAACGCCGATTCCTGCATAAACTTAAATATGATTATGCCGAACACGGCAAGCCCTCCTGCACCGGCTGTGGTCGCTGTGTGGATATCTGCTTTGGAGGTGTTGATATTACAACATTTATCAGTCTCGCTGCAAAGGGGGAAACAGTATGAAGGAAATATTCATCCCCGGCCGGGCAATCATCCGGGAGATTGTACAAGAAAACAAGCAGATTAAAACCTTCCGCCTGGAACTGCTGGACAAGACGCAAAGCTTTACCTTTCGCCCGGGGCAATTTCTTATGCTCTCCATCCCCCATTGCGGCGAGGCTGCAATCTCCATCTCCTCCCCCCCCACTGCCCTGCCCCTGATCGACCTCTCCATCAGAAAAGCGGGCGTACTGACATCTGCCATTCACCGCATGCACAGTGGAGACGAAGTCGGTCTCCGCGGTCCATTTGGTACCGCCTTTCCGGTGGGCAACTTCCCGGGACATGATCTGCTTTTTATTGCCGGCGGCATCGGACTGGCCCCATTAAAGAGTGTCCTTGATTATTGCCTTTTTCAACAGGAAGTAGAAGACGACACGGTGCAACGAATCACCCTCCTCTACGGGAGCAGAACTGTTGCCGATATTGCTTTCCAAAAAGCCATCGAGAAATGGAAGAACCAGGGGGTGGACTGCAGACTCACCGTCGATGTGGGCGACCCTGACTGGTCCGGTTCAGTGGGACTGGTCACCGAACTGTTACACCCGGATATTATAACGCCACAGACCATCAGCCTGGTCTGCGGACCACCGATAATGATCCGTTTTGTGATTGCAAAACTTCTCGACCTGGGACAATCTGAGACTGCAATACTCACAACCCTTGAGCGACACATGAAATGCGGCATGGGACTCTGCGGTCATTGCCATCTTGACGGCAAACTGGTCTGTGTGGACGGCCCGGTTTTCACCTACGCAGAACTCAAATTGATGAATATTATGGAGTTTTCCTGATGGGCACAGACAGCGGACACAAAGTCACTTTTTTACCAGCCAATACATCCATTAGCGTGGCAGACGGCAGCAGTCTGATCAAAACAGCAAGGAAAATGGGGCTGCATATCAACGCCTCCTGCGGCGGTGCCGGTGTTTGCGGAAAGTGCAGAATCATCGTTGAAGAGGGCAGTGTGGAGGGAGGGAACAGCGAAAAGATTTCGCCGAAAGACTTTGATAAAGGCTACAGGCAGGCGTGTACCGCAACCGTCAACGGGAATGTCACTGTTCGCATTCCTGAAGAGTCCAGCAGGCAAAAAGGAGGATTGAATATTGAATTCCCAAAACGCCACCACGCCCGGATGCATATCTTTGATATCAAAAATCTAAAAAAAGAGGGGATTTTCTATCCACCGGTGGAAAAACTCCGCCTCGAGCTCCCGCCCCCGGGCAGCCATGACAACCGTGCAGACATCACCCGTCTTATCCAGGGACTTTCCGACCAGCACAATAAACACCGAATGGTCACCGGTCTCACGGTGATGCGCAAAATCAGAAAAACCCTGCGGGAGAAAGATTTCACCGTTACTGCCACTCTGGAGCTGCCGGTGAACAACAGGGCTAAAAGTCATATCCTGAACATTCAGGCAGGAAGATGGGATCACCGTAACTTCGGTCTGGCTTTTGATATCGGAACAACCACCGTCTATGGCGTCCTTATCGACCTGAACAATGGGAAAATTCTGGCAAAAGAATCCTGTTACAATCCGCAGATGAGCTACGGTGAAGATGTTATTGCAAGAATCATCTATGCCGAAAAGCCCAAAGGACTGGATATGATGCACGATCTGGTCACTAATGCCATGAACCGTATCATCGACACCATGCTCGGCTCTGCGAATACTGAACACGGCACCATCGGTCGTGATGAAATAAACTCCGTCACCATCAGCGGCAACACCACCATGACCCACCTGCTGCTGCAACTTGAACCGGACAACATCAGACGCTCCCCCTATGTACCGGTATCGACATTCTTTCCACCCATCCGGGCAGAAGATATCAGCCTCAATCTTCCCCATCACTGTGTGGCTCTTCTCTACCCCTCCATCTCAAGCTACGTGGGCGGAGATATTGTTGCAGGTGTTATGGGATCCGGCATGTACCGCACCGACAAACTCACCCTCTTTATTGATGTGGGAACAAATGCGGAGATCGTCATCGGCAACAGGGAATGGCTGGCATGTGCCGCCTGTTCCGCGGGTCCCGCCTTTGAAGGAGGCGGCATTACCCACGGTATGCGGGCAGTGGAGGGGGCTGTCAGTGATTTCAGCATGAATCCGGACAGCCTTGAGCCGATGAACACCACAATTGGAGACAAGGCACCCCTTGGCATCTGCGGCTCCGGACTGCTTATCCTAGTGGCCACACTCCTTGAAAACAATGTGCTCAACCCCAGCGGCAAATTCAACGCCTCAGACAATCCACGTATCCGTGAGGGCAGAAGCGGGATGGAATATGTTATTGCCTGGCAGAATGAATGTGCGGCAGATCACGACATTGTGATCAATGAGGTGGATATCGATAATTTCATTCGGGCAAAGGCGGCTATCTTTGCAGGCGTTATGACTCTGCTGGAACAGGTTGGACTGCAGGTAAGCGATCTGGAACAGATTATCCTCGCCGGCGGCTTCGGCTCCTTTATCGATCTAGACAGTGCCATGAGTGTGGGACTGTTGCCGGAGGTGGATCCTGACAAAGTGCTGTATGTGGGCAACGGATCACTCATGGGAGCATGGATGAGTGAACTCTCCAACCATATCAGAAAAGACGTGGTGGAAGTGGTTCGCAAGATGACCAGCTTTGAGCTCTCGGAAGTGCCTGACTTTAAAGATCAATATGTGGCTGCCATCTTTTTACCGCATACCGATCTCAGCCTGTTTGCAAACACTGGCAAACGTAAAGACAGTATATGATTCCAGCAAACATTGTCCGCTTAAGATTTTGCAGAAAGGATTACAGTTTCTCCACAGACTCTGCCAGAATATAGCCGGCCTGGTTCTGATATGAAACCTTGTACCAGCCGTCAGTCTGGGAAATAACCTGCAGGACGGTTCCCGCAGGAATCGTACCCAGCACATCGGCATAGATATTTGCTGTCATCTGCATATAAGTCACTGCCACCGTCCTGACCTGGAGCAGCAGATTTTGAGGCAGTGTTTCTGTTGCCGGCTTCTGCTCCGGCTCTGTTGCGGCTGATGCCTGCAGCTCTGCCCGTGTGGGCCAGCGCTCTTTTGGAATTTCCCGGTCAACCACAGAGGCTGGAGGATTGCCGGTCGTTTCCGGTTGCCTATTTTCTTCCGTTATACCGGCTTGAGGAGACTGCAGCTTCTCTACTGCCGGTGCAGACTGAACAAGGCCCATGGCAAGCAGCGTAGCCTTGTCAATACGACCGGTCACCGGCAGCCCGTGATCCTTTTGATAGTTTTCAAGGGCAAGTCCGGTCTTTCTCCCCATTACCCCGTCGGCAACCCCTGCATTATACTGCTGCTGCAGTAATACTTCCTGCACGGCTTTCACCTGATTGTCACCGCTCTTTTTCACCCCGGACACAATCCCTCTGTAATATCTCGCCCGGGGAATCCAGCTTTTCAGATAACAGAAATAATCAGAAGAGGTAAAGTCAAAGGCAGCACACCGGGAATTTTCAGCACATATCCTTTCACACTCCCGGGCATCCCGTACCTGGAAACGGGTATAATCTCCACCGGGACGCTGTGTATCGTAACGTAGCTCAATAGTCGTATTTGCAGTGGACTGCGGATGTTTCACGGGTGTGTATATTTTCGCACCGGAGACGGCACCGAGGTAATATGTTGAGGAATAGGCCCTGCTCTTCAACCAGCAGGAATGGTCGGACGTGTAAAAATCAAAAGCCTGACACCTTGACGACTTTTGGCAATAGTCCGCACAGTCCCTGGCCGTTGCCGTTGAGAAACTTGTATAGTCCCCGCCCGCCCGCCTGGTATTCCGATCAAGGGTCATGGAATCTGCTCCATTTGCAGCAGGAGAACAGGTAAAAAAGATCAGGAGCATAAAAAAAAGTATTCGTTCCATTTATCTCCCCTTTTATAATGAAAAATATTCAGCAGAACTAAAAACACAGTAAAACAAAGACATTATCCTGACAACACAGAAAAACAACTGATCGAAAAAAAACAGACACATGAGAAAACAGATTTCACCCCCACAAAATACTGCATGACATCCGGAAAATCCACCTTATATTTATTCTGGATTTTATTGCAGCACTGTGTGATAGTAAGATACTACTACCACATCCCCTATCCCTCAACAAAGAGAATATAATGTGCAAACGTAATCAGTTACATTCAATTCCCGTTTTTTTCATACTGCTTTTTCTCCTGGCAGGATGCTCCTCCACCTATTACTCTGCAATGGAAAAGGTAGGTGTTCACAAACGCGATATCCTGGTCGACAGGGTTGGGCAGGCACGGGACTCTCAGGAAGCTGCGCAGGTGCAGTTTAAATCAGCACTGGAACAATTCGGCTCTGTCGTCACCCTTAAAGATACCGATCTGAAAAAAGCCTATGAGAAGCTGGATAAAGAATACAGAAAATGTGTAGATGCAGCAGACGACGTTTCCACCCGCATTGACAAAATTGAAAATGTATCCGAATCACTCTTTGACGAATGGAAGGACGAGTTAAAAGAGTACGAGAATAAAGAACTGCAGGCTTCCAGTAAAAAACAGCTTCAGCAGACACAGAGCCGTTATAAAAAGATGCTCAGCACCATGAAAACAGCAGAAAAAAGTATGGAGCCCGTACTGCGAACCTTCCATGACAATGTGTTGTTTCTCAAACACAACCTCAATGCCCAGGCCATTGGTTCCCTGCAGTCTGAATTCAATTCCCTTGAAAAAGACATTGATGGTCTCATTCAAAAGATGAATAGTGCCATTGAGCACTCCAACAGCTTTATTGCAGAGATGAACGGGTAGAAAAAAAATGGACAAGACACAAAAATTTTCCCCAAACCCGGACTTCACTGTTGAGAAGTTTGACAATGAAATCCTGCTCTATGCCGTTTCCGGTGGCAACGGCGTTTATCTCAACGAAACCGCCTGGCTGGTGTGGGAAATGTGCGGCAAAGGTCATTCCGTAGCTGAAATCATCACCATTCTGGAAGAAGCCTATCCTGAACACAAGGATTCCATCGACGCCGATGTCACCGCTGCCATCGAATCCATGACGGGCAAGGAAAACAGCCCGTTGCTGCCCATCCATGCATAAGATATGCAGCCGCAATGTCGGCTTTCACGGACAGTCTGTGACCATAAACTGTTACGGGGCAGGATCGGTCGATCTGGTCGACTTTTTATTTTCAGATCTTCTCGTAGAGGAAGAAAGCGTGCCCCATGCTGTTTATGATGTCCTTTTTGCGGGTTCACACCCCATGATATCACTCTGGCGTGACGACAGGTCACTCTATTTCGGAGAGAGCAGATACGATCTTGCCTTTATCCTCCTTAACGAGGTTACCTTTCAATGTATTACGGATAACAGTGCCGGACACGCCATTCATGCCGCCGCCGTCGGTTACTGGGAGGGAGCAATCCTTATGCCCGGGGAAAGCGGAGCCGGCAAAAGCACCCTTGTCAGCTGGCTGGTGGCAAACGGGGCAAACTATCTCACCGACGAGCTTGTTATCCTTGCAGAAGAGACCTCTCTGCTCCACTCCTTTACCCGACCCATCTCCATAAAAAGAGGTTCTGCGGCAGTTGTCTCATCTTTCATCCCTGTTAATGAAGCAGACCTCCTCACCGGACTCAATGGTTTCATGCTTCCCCACCGCCAGGCAGGCAGCAATTTCATTCCAGCAGCGACACCACCCCTCTCCCACATTCTCTTTCCCCGACACATCCCCAACGCCCCCCCCTCAATCACCAGACTCAGCAGCGGACTGGGCTGTTCAAAGCTTCTTGAATGCTACGTAAACGCCAGAAACATCAAGGGACACGGTATCAGCCAGATCGCCAACATCACCCGAAAGACTCCCGTTTTTGAACTCACCTACAGCAGCTTTGACGGACTCCGTGAAATCTTTGCAGAAACCTTTCCTGCACTCTTAACTGAAGAAAAGTCAAAAAACTGACGATACGAAAAGAAGTACAGAGGGAGAATGGTTCTACAGAAAACAAGATCAGTCATTCCGACAGCTTGTAAAAATGGCGTGTATCTTGCTACTCCTTCGAAAAAAAAGGAGAACAAAGATGATCTCATATCAGGTCCAGAAAGGCGACACCATCGCCCGGGTCACCAGACAGCTGAATACCGACTGGAAAACCTTGCGCACGAACAATCCCGGGGCAATCGGCAGATCCTCCAAAAATGGAAACTGGTTTTTAAAAGAGGGGGCAACGGTCAGCGCAGAACCCTCTTTTCAGGAAACACTACAGATCTCAGCCCGGCAAACAAAGAAAAAAAATCCGGTCAACACCCCTGTTTTTCCTCCTCCCACGCCCCCACCTCTCGCTTTTGAACAGATAGCCGCCGCAGAAGCAGACAGTTCCGTCAAAAGGGTTGAGCATATCATCCAACCAGGCGACACCCTGTGGAATCTTGCCGTTAATAAGTATCACGTCCATGTGAAAGACATCATGAAAGAAAACGGCATAAGCGACCCGAGATCCCTGCAGATTGGAGAGAAAATCAGGATTACACTGCCGCAAAGCACAGAGGAAACTCCTGTGGTGGCAAGCTGGTACGGAAAAGACTTCCACGGCAGACCCATGGCAAACGGGGATATTTACGATATGTATGCAGCCACCATTGCCCACAAGGATATACCCCTTGGGACAAAGGTGGAAATAAAGAATACGAAAACCGGGGAAATGGTACGGGCAACGGTCACCGACCGCGGTCCCTATGTTGAAGGCAGGGACGTGGATTTATCGTACGGGCTGGCACAGCGGCTCTCCCTTGTGGATCAGGGAGTGGGAAATCTGGTGATGCGGATTTTATAGGGATGCCGGTTAAAGGAATCAGCCGAACTCCTCTTCATCAATACGCTGCACCCCTTCCATAATCAGCCCCATAAAACCGCCGAAGGGTTCTTTGTTCTGCAGTGGTCCGGGGATCCCCTTGGCATAGGCAAAATGACCTTTTTTTTGTGCCATAAGGGCAAACAGTGCCTCTTTATTATCAAGGTCTCTGTAGTCCACAGACACTAGTTCCCCATCATTAAAAAATGCTGCCGCCTTCCCGTCATCGAGGGTTAAGTGGACAGTTCCGGTTTTCTGACTGGTATTAATCAGCTGAAAGAGTTCAACAAGATTGATTTCTTCAAGCTCACCCGACATCCCTGACGTAATATTGCCGGAACGAAGCGTCATTGCCTGTGCCCGATCCACCAGCATCTTCAATAAAAAGAGCTGCAGTACCGGATATTTCTTCAGGACATACTTGAAATTCTTAATGCTTAAGGTGGCAACTTCTGTCTCCTGTAAAGAATGGATGGAGAAGGAGACCGGCTCGCCGGAAAGCAGGCTCATCTCACCAAAGATCTCACCTCGACCGATCTCAGCTACACGCTGACCGTCATCGGCAATCACACCAACCTTTCCCTTAAGCATAACAAAGAGGTGAGTACCGGGATCGCCCTCTTTTAACAGAACCTTGTTCTCAGAATATTTTTTCCACTCCATAAGGGCTGTCAGATCACCCAGAGCATCATCGTCCAGTGACTCAAACAGAGAAAAGTCCCGCAGCTTACCGAAGAATCGGTCCAGCTCCTGCCGTTTTCTCCTTGCCTCAGCCTCGTTCATCAGCTTCATCTGCAGGGTGGAAAAGCCTTTTTCCTTTTTGTATTCAAAGGAAATGCGTCCCTGACAACCGCCGCACTGAAAATGTGAACGCTGCACTCCCACAGCCGAAAATCGTTTAAAACTCTCTTTCTGGGTGGTGATTTCTATAAGCTTTTCCACAAGGATCATACACGAAGGCTTGATGCCTGGCATAATAACGCTGTACTGCTTCGCTTCAATCTCCTCGCCCACATTATAAAACGGACAGGACCGCTCCTCGGTAATTACAAAAATAGCATCACGGAATGTTCTTTGCTGGCGCACGGTTTCCTCAACAGGCAAAAAGGATCAGAACAGGGACAGTTTCCCTTACTGTATCGTAAAAACCGGCAGGAACAAAATAAAAATAAACGATTTATTGTCCTGTCACTCTTTTGCAGACAGTTTCCTTACTGTAATTCTGCCAGACGGGGTCATTGTAACTGTCGTGACAGCTGACACAGGTTCCCACCCGCAGAATATTCCGCAACTCCTCTCTGTTAAACGGACGAAGGTCGGCACGGGAACCATGCTGCAGCGGCTCGCCGTCAATGGTCACAAAAGCATCAAAGGGAACGGTTGTACCGGCATAGGTATCCACCCCCTGATCAAGGGCAGTAAACTGCCACTTGCCCACGTCATCAACAGACACCGTCCCTTCACCAAGCCCCACAGTTTTGGTGGACTGGTGACAGTCGGCACAGCTGCGCCCTTTTGCCTGGGTGGTGTGGGGGTTGATAGCCGCCATGGTAAAGCGGTTGAAGCCACCAGCGATATTGCCTTCCTCATCCACAAGGGTAACAATATCCTGGCAACCGGGGGTAACAATCACCACATCGTCCTTCCACACAGCGAGCATGGGTCTTTCATAACGAATATACGACCTGCCCTCTTCCCACATACCGGAAGTTTCTTCCAAAGTAAGTTTATCCAGATGTTTTTCGGCAGCATCCCGTTTGGCATGGCATCCATAACATTGGGGAACCCATGTGGAGTGGCAGGCTTCGCAGGAAATCCGCTTGTGGGCGGGAAAATCACACACATCCTTTTTGGGGGGATTCAGCGGATACACCTTGTCATTGACCCGACCGGTCATCTGAAAAACATCTCCTTTTTTGCTGATATTCGTAACAGGATCACCCTTGCTGGTGATACCGGGATTCTCGGAGTGGCACATCTCACAGGAGATTTCCAGCTGATCCTCGTAATGGGCATAACTTGTCCCATCCCCCATGATCTCATTTCTGGTGTGACAGTCGATACATGCCATTTCCTTCTGGTGATGGATATCCTCGGCAATCTCAAGATAAAATCGATTTCCGGGCAGCTGTTTTGAACTCATCCCCCCATGTTCGTAGGGTGTTCCATACCCCTCCGACTCGAAAATCCCCGTATAGGAGATACCGATACGACCGGAACGGTTGTGACAACGGATACAGTTATCCTCATCCACTTTTTTGATAATCAGAGGGTGATTCTTTTTCTTTCTGCTTGCCGTATCGTCGCCAAACCCTGCAACCCCTTGTATATCTTCCCCCTCCGGCAGCAGATAATGGCAGGCAGAACAACCGCCGCCCTTTTCATTGAAGAAATCAGGTGCACCGGGGAGATCATTCTTCTGTTTCCAGAGATGACAGGTGGCACAGAGTTTACGGAAATAATCAAGGGCAAGCGAAGTCTGTCCACTGTCCATCAGCTTTTTCACAGTGAGATCGGTGTCCTGGGAATCTGACTCCTCCCAGTAGTACAGCAGCGTGCCAAGTATCCCCCGATTAGTCGCCATCAGGGAGTTCATCACTTTTTTTACATCTGTTGGATGACAGCCCTCGATACCGCAGGTTTTTTCCACAACACGCAGATCGCCCGGGTTTATAACCATACCGGCATGTGCCTGTTCTTTTTCAATGGCAAGCGCGTCACCAAGATGACAGGAAGCGCAACCGATCACCCGCGGATCATGGGCAGGGTCAAGCTTTTCCTCTCTGTGACAAGAAAGACACATATCAATCCTGCCGCTGGTGGTGATATACACCTGATCCGGACGCTCTGTCAGCAGCTCCCGGACAATCAGGACGCCGGCAACAAGAAGCAGCACGAGCAGAAATACGTGTTTTCCCGAAGTTCGGTTCTCTCTCTTTTTTTTCCCTATCATGATTTAATCCTGAAAATCCTGCACATTGGGATAACGACGACCGCAGCCAAACGCCTTCCCCGTAACCTTTAAGCCCATGGGTGCCTGTTTTCGTTTATACTCATTCAGTCGAAGCCGACGCAATATATCTGCAACAAGCTGCCTGTCGAACCCTTTGCCGACAATTTCATCACAGCCAAGATGCTCTTCGAGGTGCAGCTCCAGAATCTGATCGAGAACTGCATAGTCCGGAAGATCATCCTGATCACACTGATCTGCCTTTAACTCTGCCGTGGGAGCTTTCATGATGCTGCGGATGGGAATAAGCTCTTTTTTTCGATTTATAAAGCGGGCAAGTTCATAGACCAGCTGCTTGGGGACATCTGAAATAACAGCCAGCCCCCCGTTCATGTCTCCATACAACGTGCAGTACCCGACAGCCATCTCGCTCTTGTTCCCCGTGGAAAGAAGGAGGTGACCGAATTTGTTGGAAAGAGCCATAAGTAGATTGCCGCGTATCCGTGCCTGCAGATTCTGTTCTGTTACATCTTCCGGTCTTCCGGCAAAAATGGTTTTCAGACTTTCCTGAAATGCAGCAAAAAGATCGCTAATCGGAATCACTTCAAAACCACATTCGAGATTTGCCGCAAGTTCCTCAGCATCCTCCAGAGAATCAACGGAACTGTACGGCGAGGGAAGAGCAACGCCCAGGACATTTTTGCTCCCCAGTGCCTCTACGGCAAGGGCGGCACACAATGCGGAATCGATACCACCGGAAAGCCCCAGTACAACAGAGGTGAAACCGCATTTTTTCACATAATCACGAATTCCCATCAGCAGAGCATCATGGACGGCGGCAAGGGGATCTTCCTCTGCTGCCTCGTGAAGCTGACTGCTCCAGTCATCTGTTTCCACAACAAGCATATCTTCAGTAAAACCATGACACTTGCCACGTATCGTCCCGGCAGCATCCATCAGCAGACTGCGTCCGTCAAAGAGCAGCGAGTCCTGTCCGCCCACCTGATTCACATAGAGAAGGGGAACCTGATATCTGCAGCAAAGAGACTGGAAAAGTCTGTGCCGCACGCCTTCTTTATTCCGCTGAAAAGGTGATGCAGAAATATTAATCAGACAGTCCACGCTTTTGTTTTCTGCAAAAAGACGCTCAACAGGGTCAGCACCGTATTCAACAATAACGGAATGCCAGATATCTTCGCAGATGGTGACTCCCAGCCGCAGTCCCTTCCAGTGAATGACCTGTGATCCTGCACCGGGTTTAAAGTAGCGTTTTTCATCAAAAACATCATAGGTGGGCAGGAGCTGTTTTCGTATTTTTTGTATTACCTGCCCCTTAGAAATAAGGAAGGCACTGTTACAGAGAGGTTTTCCGCCATCAATGTGCCGACGCTGTTCGATACACCCAAGCAGAATATCAATGGAGGGCATCTCCCGGCACACATCAGCCAAAGCCTTATCATGAGCAGCCAGAAACGAGCTGCGTTCCAGCAGATCCTGAGGCGGATAGCCCGCCAGAGCAAGCTCCGGGAAAACTGCCAGTTCACATCCGGACTGTTCGGCATTTCTGGCAGCAGCAATGATTTTCTGTCTGTTACCTGAAAAATCACCGATAACGGGATTAGTCTGCAGGATGGCTATTTTCATAAATACACACTCGTAAACAAATAAGCTTGAAAAGAAAAGAAGATCTGCAGGCTGTGTTTACCATATACAGTCCTGTTGTCAATTTACTCCTGCACCGGGAAAGCAAGATATCTGGGTAAATTACGCTCCACAAGTTCCTCGACAACCAGATCGGGCTGATACAGTGCCACCATTTTTTTCAGCATATCACCCTTGAAAAACGCTCTGGTCGTATCGTCATAATATTTCCAGAGATAAAAAACCTCGCCGTATCCTTCAGAAACAAAGGGTTTGAGATTTTCAAAAAATGAATCATGAAGAACAAGCACCCGCAGAGGACGACCACTTTTGGCTGTATGATGGGGCCTCAACTGAGGGACAGTGAGAAGCCCCACCAGTGACGGAGGAACTCCTTTTGTCACAGCAGTAACAGCTGCAGGCTCAATGACGGGTCGATTTTCCCGGATTACATCGAGCTTTCCTATCATTAATGCCAGGTCTCCGCCCCGTGTTTCGTTCCAGCTCGCAGCAAAAGGTAACGGTTTCCATCGGGAAAAATCCGGAAACAACTCTCGGGTGCGTTTAAAGATCTCTGCGGCAGCAAAGGATGCCCCCCACTTATTCCAGTGCGTATCACTCTTATGATACAAACGCCCATTTGCTTTCTGTGCTGTCAACCGGGCTCGAACATCAAGAAAACTTTCGGCACCTCGCTCAGGACGGCTGACAAGAAGCTGATCGAGTCGGCTGGACTCTCCGGAGCCCTGATAATAATGGGGCAGATATTCAGGATAGATGGTCTGCTTGTTGGGTGCTACCAAAAAGATATAGGCAACCCCCTGCTCTTTCAGCCACTTCTGCCGACGAACGACCTGATTCCAGAATTGTTCTTTTTCCCTGTCTGAAAACTGCAATCTTCCTTTGAGGTCATCAAGGAGAAAGCCGCTGGAGAGGTACAGCCAGCCATCGCGTGCCTCAACCACATTTGGCACACCGGTCACCCCGAAACGTTTACTGGCCTCACGATGATAGCGGTGAATCAGAAACTCCCGCAGACCAAAATGATCCTGGAAGTAACTGTCAAAGGCACGGGTAAAATCCGTGAATGAGTTCTGCAGGCTCACGACAGGAAATGTCTGCAGTTCCCGCTTTTCCACTCCCGAATAGGGTTCATCTTTCTGAACAGCCCAAAGGATAAGGGGAAGCAGCAGGGAAACCGAGAAAACAGCAACAATCAGTAAATCAACCAGTCTGTTTATGATCTGTTTTGATTCCATCTCGTTTAAAACTGAAAGTAGAGGAAAGGGTGATACGCCTGGGCAGCAATGGAGATCAGGCTAAAATACAACAGTACGGCAAACACTCCAATACGACAGGTTCCCGCCATCACCGTACCGGCAGACAGAAACCGTCGTAGTAACATATCCTTGATTAAACCGGAGAAAAACGTGTACAGAGGCAGGGCAAACAGCAGTCCGGCAATCAGCTCGGTAAATAACAGCTTGTCTTCCGCAAGCAGAACAAAGAATGCTCCATCAAGCACTCCCCGAACCCCTCCCATAACCTGCAGATAATCCCATGCTGCTGCCAGCGAACTGCTTCGAAAAAGTACCCAGCCTCCCAGCACGGCAAGGGTCGTATAGAGCCAGCCGAGTCCCTGCTGCCAGACATTTTTCTGCTTCAGCGGAACAAGACGTTCCAGAACCAGGAAGATTCCGTGCCAGAGCCCCCAGACAATAAAGGTCCAGTTCGCTCCATGCCAGAGTCCGCAGAGCAGAAAGACAACAAGCAGGTTCAACATGGTACGTCCACTGCCCTTCCTGTTTCCCCCCAGGGGGATATAGAGGTAATCCCGCAGCCAGGTGGAGAGAGATATATGCCAGCGCCGCCAGAACTCCCGCATGGACCTGGAGATATACGGATAATTGAAATTTTCCGGCAAATGAAAGCCAAACATCTTGCCAAGACCAATCGCCATATCCGAATATCCTGAGAAATCGTAATAAATCTGCAGGGAAAAACAGATCGCTCCGAGCCAGGCATCACCCATGGTGAGTTCTTGCAGGGGCAAGTTGAATATCTGGTCTGCCTTGGTGCCGAGGGTGTCGGCGAGCAGTATTTTCTTTGCCAGCCCGAAGGTGAATCGTTCGGCACCGACCGCAAAACCGGAAAGGGTTACCCTTCGCTGAACCAGCTGTCTGGCAATATCATGATAACGGACAATGGGGCCGGCTATCAGCTGTGGAAACATGGAAATATACAATCCACAGTTCAAAAAATGCTGCTCGGCAGGGGCTACCCGGCGATACACGTCGATAAGATAGGAGATGGCCTGAAAGGTAAAAAAGGAGATCCCGGCAGGAAGGTGAATGGTCTCTATCTGCCATGGATTCTGACCGGCTGAGAAAAAAACTGGAGCAAGAGCCGTCAAGGTAAAATGGAGATACTTAAAAATAAACAGCGGAACGAGATTGCAGATAACTCCAAGTGCGAGATACATTTTTCGTCTTCTGCCGACACACTGCTCGATCCTGTGCCCGAGAATGTAGCTGACCAGAATGGACATGAGGAGCAGTAGTACATACCCCCCCTCACCCCAAACATAAAACAACAGACTGGCAGCAAAAAGGATGTGATTTCTATACTGCTTTTTTCCCAGGAAACTTGCAGCAAGGACCACCGGCAGAAATAAAAAAAGAAAGGTTACAGAACTAAAAATCATATATCATGTATCCGAAACACAAGTAAACAGTTGATGAGGTCAATAGGAGAACCTTATAAGGAGCATAACAATCCAGGATACATTTACCACACCCGCCGGAATTTGTAAGTAACTTCCATTGCCTTTCCTCCTGTTTATCAGCCGTAATGATACAGCAAGGTCTGGGAATAAGGTTTCTGCCGGAAGTCCACCGGAAAAAACTGTGCAGCCGCCATCCGTCAAAAAGCTTTTCCCCTCGCTATCCTCACCCCCTAAAGCAGTAAACATGTACAATCTTACAATATTCGAGATATTTTCCATTCCAATCCCCTTCAATATCTGATAATATGTACTAGTTATGACAATTTCAAGAACTCCCACACCGGTCAACGCCAGTCTCCTGCAGCGGGAAATCCTTACAGCTCTAAGCAGTTCTCCCGGGGACAGTACTTTGCAGTGCAGCAAACTCAAACCTCTCTTCAGTAAAAACAGGGAAGAGACGTGCCAGATCATCCTCCACAATCTCGTACAGCTTAACTTTCCCCCCGAAGATGCCTGTACCCACTGGAATGCAATCGTGAAGCATGCCCGCACACTGGAAAGCAGTCTGAACCGAAAAGTAGGACTGACGACAGCAGCCTGCGATTACTTCAGTACCATCAATCCCTGTCTGGACAATCCCAAACTCATCGAATTCACCTATTTTGAAAAGATGATCAGGTCTGCCCACCATGATTTTCTTACAGGACTCCTCACAAGGGGAGCATTCCACAGCTCTTTTGAACAGGAGATCTCCAGGGCAAAACGGCACAATCACAGTGTAACGCTGGTCTTTTTTGATCTCGACGGCTTTAAAGAAATAAATGACCGGCACGGGCATCTTGCAGGAGATGAAGTGCTGAAAGAGGTTGGTGCTATTATCCTTGCCTCAAAACGAAAGGAAGATGTCGCCTGCCGTTTCGGCGGAGATGAGTTCGTCCTCCTGCTCCCGGAAACAGACAGGTTTATGGCTCTTCGAGTCAGCGAAAAGATCCACAAACAGATTAACAGCCTGGTCATTCACCACAACAGTCAACCGGTTGCTGTCAAGTGCAGCGGCGGTCTGGCATCGTTTCCCATTGATTCCAGTACCGGCACTGGCCTGCTGGACTGTGCCGATCGTGCCCTCTATCAGGCAAAAAGCAGAAAAAACCATCAGCTTACACTTTTTTCCAGGGAAAACAGACACTTTACACGGATCGCCTTTGAGCACAGCGTTCAGGTTCGACTGGTGAAAAATGACAGTGCGATTACCTTCGGTAAATCCAAAAATATCAGTAAGGGCGGACTCCTGATCTCCATGCAAACCCCCCATGCCATTGGAACGACGCTGGAACTGGAAATACCCCTCAAGGAAATGGTTCCCCTTGTGGTAACAGGGAGAGTTGTTCGTCTTGAACAGATCAAACCCGACACCTACGATGTCGGCATTTCCTTTTTAAAGGCAAAAAGCACAACAAACTCCATAGCCAGCTTTATTCTCCAGCAACTGACCGGCTGAGCGAAGGAGAGTACGCAAATGGCTTCAAAAGATGATCAGCAGCTTTCAGAACTCCTCTCCCGCCTGCAAATCGCCCTGAAAAACATCCGGCTCTATCCATCCGGACACGATGTTGTGCAGGCAAGAACCGGCGCTGCCCATACCTTCCTTGTCCAGCTGCTGGCAAAGAAAAAAGTTCTCCTCTTCGGTGTTGCACGGGATACCATAACCTATGGCGGACAGTCCATAGGGGAGCAAGTTGCCGCCTGTACCGCCTTTGCTAAAATCCTCAGCCGTCACGATATCGCCTCCGTCACTTTTTCCCTTGGAGTCAGCCAGCACTCACTTTTTTCTTTCCTCAAGGCAATAGGCGTTCCTCCGGAACATAAACAGACGGACAAAACATTACAGGAGGAACTGAACTCTCAACAGGTCTCTCATATTGAAATAGAAACGGTCAACTACAACTATTTCGATCGTCTGCACGGCAAAGACGGTAGCGCAAAACAAAACAGCAGGCTGACCTGGCTCACATTTGCAAAAAAACTGACAAGCGGCAACCTCAGCAGCCTTGGAGACAGCCTTGAGCAGGGAATAGGCATCGGCGGCGACACCACTGCTCCCGAAGCACTGGCAGCGGCGATTAATGCCCAGGCAGACAAACAACCGGAAATTATCCAGGAGTTCTCACTCCTTCTTGATGAAATGCTGAAGAACCCGCAGGAGCAGTCCTCCCCGTCATCCTTTGGCGGCAGAGAGTTGAACACAATTCTCACATCACTGAACCCAAAACTCCGTGAACAGTTCCTGCAGACAACCATTAAATGCTGTGACCAGAACCAGCAGCAGACTGATCCGGAAGAGATCTTTGAAAATTTTTCCGATACGCTGGTGCTGGACATGATGCAGCAGGTTAATCAAAAAGGGGTTGCCGTTTCTCCGGCACTGCTTCAGCTCATCAACAAACTCTCGCAAATACGATTTACCCCGGAATCAACTCCGGTACCCAACCTGTCTGAAGAGCAGGTCAGTTCCACCCTGGAATCAAGAAAGTATCAGCAGTTTGTGGGTAAAGACTACCACGACACCCTTGAGAGACTCTCCACCACTGATGCCTCTGCCAAAAATGCCGCCCCCGAAGGATTTTCCATTGGATTGCACCTGCCGAGCATGGAAGAGGAACATCTCAACAGCCAGCTGGTGCAAGCCATCCTGATTTTTATGGAAGATGCTGAAGATGAGGAGTACAAGCAGCTGGCAGAGAAACTGATGAGTTTCACCTTTCAGCTCCCTGAGAGCGGAGCGTACAACCTTCTCCATATTATTGCGGAAACCCTTGTCCGCCACCAGACTGAAAAGAACTCTGCGACCTCCAGAGATACGGCAAAAAATTGTCTGCAGGAGCTCACAGCACCTGACTTTCTGGACTATATCCACATCTCCCTGAAGGAGGCAACAGAGCAAAAGATTAAAGAGGCCACCGCCTTTCTATTGATCCTCGGTCCGGCTATCCTCAAACGGCTGTTGAAACGATTCTCAATGCAGAGAACCATCAGTGAAAATGATCCGCTGGTAACCATTTTCAAGGCGCACCGTGTAAAAACCCTGACACTTATCTTCACCGCCATCCCAAAAGAAAAGGTAACGGTTATTCTCCGACTCCTTACATTGGTCTCCTACCTGGGTACCGACGGACTTGCCCGTATCCTGCATACTTTACTGGATCATTATGATTCCGAGGTACGTACCAGGGCAATGGACCTCCTCCTGCCCCTCCATGATGAAACGGCAATAAAACGACTGCAGTCCCAGCTGACCTCAAAAGATGATCAAGTGGTTGACGCAGCCATTGAACTCTGTAGCCTGCATAACGTACCGCAATGTACTTCGGAACTGATAAAACTTCTAACACCACACCTCCTAAAAAAATCCGGCGTTGAAAGAAACAGAAAACTGCTTATTATATTAGGAAAAATTGGTAACAAACAGGCCCTTCCGGTTATTGAAGAAATTGCCATGGCCAAATGGATGTTCAATCAGGAGCTGATAACTAATATGAAACAGGTTCTCTATTACTCACTCAAAGGATATCGCCCGGAAGATCGAATGAAGCTGGTGAAACTGGGATTAAACTCTCCCGATGAAAAAATTCGACATATATGCAGCAGTCTTTAACAACGAGCCACCCATGCCCATGCCTCAAAAAAAACAGAACGCTGTCCTGCAAAAGCGTATTTTCAACACTCTCTACCTGCTGCGCATCTGTATCACCAACACCCGTCTCTATTCCATCGAACATAGCAAAACCTCTGAGTTGATTCAAAAGACATATTCCAGTATCAAAGATGTGCTGAAGATGACACCGGAATTCTCAATTCTCAACATTGACGAAGACCTTATCGTTAATCAGAAAGCCCTGAGGCCTGAAGAAACGGAACATTTCAAGCTGTTCATCACCATCCTCAAACAGAGGGGCATCGAACATATTACGTTTACCGCAGCTGTCAGTTTTACAGGACTTGCCAAATTTATTGCTGCCCTGGCAGCCACTGAAGAAACACCCCTGCCAAAATCTCCTGGAATATCTTACGGCACTCTGGCAATGAAGCTCGCAGAAAATAAAAAACAGGACCTCTCCCAGGCACCGAAGGATGTTGCCGCAGACAGGGTCGGTCCCGGTCGACGTTCCAATGCGGAAAAGGAGGCGACGGAACAGAACAGAGAAATCATCAGCAAACTGCAGACACTTTCCAATCATCAGCTGACCATGGCACAAGAGCTCTTTTTTTCCATCAAACATGACAAAGATGTAGACCTTCGCGGGGTGCAGGAATCCATGGGAGCTTTTATCAATCTTTTTTCCAGGAACCTGAACCCGCTCTCACTCCTCTCTTCTCTCAAACAGGGCGACGAGTATACATTCACCCACGTCATTAATGTCTGCATTCTCACCCTCGCCCAGGCGGAAGCCCTTGGTTTCCAGGAACACCACCTTTATGATATCGGGATCACTGCCACCCTGCACGATATTGGAAAAATCTTTATCCCCGACGAAATCCTGAACAAACCAGATAAACTGGACAAGGAAGAACGGCAGACAATAGAGACCCACGCCGTAAAAGGTGCAGGCTATATCCTCAGCATCCCCGAAGTTCCGAAACTTTCTGTGCTGGCAGCCCTGGAACACCATATCCGTTTTGACGGAGGCGGATATCCCAATATCGGTAAGAACTGGAAGCCCCATATCGTCAGTCAGATGATTGCCATTGCCGATACATTTGATGCCATGCGCAGTACGAGACCCTACAGTCATGCCGCATCTGAAGATCGTATCTGCGAAATGCTGCTGCGCGAAAAGGGAACAACATTTAATCCCATGCTTGTGGAAAACTTCCTCAACATCCTGCAGCGAAAGCGTCCCCGGGACTTTTAAGCTTTCCCCCCTCCCTTCTTCAGTTTCTTATTCCATCCACCTGCCAGGTTACCTGACAATAACCATTGACAAACGGGCAAATGCGATGATTAAATAACTTCATAATGATGCTGCATCTGCGTTTTTCTTCCCCGCTCACCATTACAAATGGGTTGCCATATGAAAATATCCACAAAGATTATTCTTGTATCTCTTGTTCCCCTTTGTCTCCTTGGGATCATTTCCATTGCTGCATCCATGTATTCAGTCAACACCCTGGGGAAAAACGAGATTGCCCAGCAGGCAAGAATGCTTCGTCAGGAAAAAGAAGAAAAACTCAGAGACCTCGTTCGCAATACAACTGCTATCCTGGAAGCCCAGTATTCTGCTGCAAATGATCCAAAGAAGGTGGCAAGGGCCTACCTTCCCGAACTGCGAGGGGTGATAGAAACGGCAATAAGCAGTGTGGAAGCGGTTTACGCCCGTACAGATCTTGATGAAGCAGCGAAGAAAAAACTTGCTCTCAACCTTATTGAAAAAATCCGCTACGGGAAAAACGGCTACATCTGGGTAAACAACAGTAAGCCAACGATGGTCATGCATCCCATGAAACCGGCACTAAACGGAAAAGACCTCTCCGGTTTTGCCGATCCCAACGGCAAAAAGCTCTTTGTGGAGATGGCAAAAATATGCAAGGCAGAAGGAAAAGGTTCCGTAGACTATATGTGGGCAAAACCCGGGCATGACAAACCGGTGGCAAAGACGTCTTACGTGCAGATTTTTAAACCATGGGACTGGATTCTCGGCACAGGAGTCTACCTCGAAGTCGCCGAGGATCATTTCAAGGAAGAGGCAAAGAAGTCTGTCGCCAGCCTTCGCTATGGTGAGGAGGGAAAAGACTATTTCTTTATCCTCGGCAATGACTTGAAAACAGTTATGCACCCCATCAAACCGGCCCTTAACGGTCAGGATATGTCCAACTTCAAGGATCCTGACGGAAAAAAGCTTTTTGCAGAAATGGCACAGGTCTCTGAGCGGGAAGGTCAGGGGTTTGTTGACTACAAATGGGCAAAACCAGGACACGACGAACCCGTACGAAAACTCTCCTATGTTCAGCTTTTTAAACCATGGGGATGGATCGTCGGGACTGGTGTTTATCTTGATGATATCGACAGGACGATCGCAGCCGCAGAGTTGCAGATCAATAAAACGGTGGCATCGCAACGCAATATGCTTCTGCTGACCATCCTCTCTCTCCTTATCATCACCGTCTTTATTCTGATGGTGTTTTCAAAGAGAATTTCTGCACCCATTCTGAAAACAAGCGCCATGCTACGTGATATCTCCGAAGGTGAGGGTGACCTCACAGGCAGAATCAGCGTAGAAACAAAAGATGAGGTGGGACAGCTCGGCCAATGGTTTAACGCCTTTATCAAAAAGCTGCAGGCTATGATCGGTGATATTGGAAATGATGCCATAACACTGCACAACTCAGTAAAATCCCTCTCCAACCTCTCTGCAAAACTTTCAACAGGTGCCGAAGAGACATCTGCCAAGGCAACCACCGTTGCCACTGCCGCAGAAGAGATGAGTGCCAATATGAATTCCATCTCCGGTGCCATGGAAGAGTCTTCAACCAGTGTTGAGCTGGTCTCTGTTTCCTTGAGTGAGATGACCTCCACCATCGATGAAATTGCCGAAAATTCTGAAAAAGCACGTGCAATAACTGCAATGGCGGTTGATCAGGTCAATAATGCCTCCAAGGAGGTTGAAAGTTTAGGTACCTCCGCTCAAGAGATAGGAAAAGTGCTGGAATCAATCACTGAAATATCTGACCAGACAAACCTTCTTGCCTTAAATGCTACCATTGAGGCTGCAAGGGCAGGGGAAGCTGGAAAGGGCTTTGCCGTGGTGGCCAACGAAATCAAAGAACTGGCAAAACAGACTGCGGACGCCACTGGAGATATCCGGGAAAAAATCGAATCCATTCAACAGTCCACCGAGGCCACAGTCACAGAAATTTCAAATATCAACGGTGTGGTCAATAAAAACTCAAGTATTGTCGCCACCATCGCCTCAGCCGTAGAAGAGCAATCCGCCACTGCCAGAGAAATATCAGACTCCATGGATCAGATGGCAATGGGCATTCAGGAGATCAACGAAAATGTGGGTCAAAGCTCCACTGTTGCCCATGAAATTGCGACCGACATTGCAAGTGTCAACCAGGCATCGGAAGAAATCAACCGGGATTCTGATGCCGTAGACAGCAACGCTGAATCCATGCGACTGCTGTCTGAGCGGCTCAGTGGCCTGGTGAAGACTTTTAAGGTGTAAGAAGAAAAGAACATTCTGGTATCCAGAAGCAACAGAAGAATCAGGACAGCTCCTGCTCAAGCTGTTACCTTTCATTTCTTCTTCCCCGAACGCTGATACCTGTTCACTGCCCGATTATGATCCCGCAGGTTTGTGGAGAACTGATGCCTTCCGTTGTTTTTGGACACAAAATAGAGATAGCTGCTCTTTTCCGGATGCAAAACAGCAACAAGGGCATCTTTTCCAGGATTGCAGATGGGACCGGCTGGCAATCGCTTTAATGTGTAGGTGTTATAGGGGGAAGGAGTACGCAGGTCTTTTCGGCTCAACCTTCCTGAGAAATTTCTTATTCCGTACATAACAGTGGGATCGGACTGCATCCGCATTCCCTTTTGCAGGCGATTCAGAAAGACTCCGGCAATAAGAGGTCGCTCCGAAGCCCTGCCCGTCTCTTTTTCAACCATGGATGCCAAAATCAGCACATCATAAAAAGAGAGCGAGGGAGGAAGATCCGCGGTGAGGGGCTTCCACACCGAAAAAAAGCGGTTTACCTGCATTTGCAGCAAGTCCCCGGCAGTAAACGCTTTTTTTGTTAAATAGTAGGTGTCCGGATAGAGATACCCTTCAAGACCTGCACCAACGGATACCCCTGTTTTTCGTACAAATTCCGGGTCATTTGCCAATTGGATAAACTCATCCCTGTCGCACCAGCCTCCTTTCGCAAAAATATCTGCAATTTCAGCAACAACCAGCCCCTCAGGGATAGTCACAGCGTGTTGTACAGGCTTTGCTGTGGCAAGTTCCCTTAAAAGTTCTTCAGGAAGCTGTCCACGATGCAACATAAACTCACCTGCCTGCAACTTTGTGGCAAGCTCAAGATATCTGGCAAGTATGACAAAACGGAAATCAACGGGTGTTAAATCAGCACGGGCAAGAATCCTGTTGATCTTCTGCACAGAAGAACCCTTGGGAATAACAACATCCACAACATCTTCAGGATCCCCTGCTCCAGGAAGAGTGCGATACTGATCAACCCATAAGAACAATCCGGCGGCGGCTGCAAAAAGCAAAAGGACCACCATAATGATGATCCTTTTTACCCATACTCCAAGCGAAACCGAGGCTTTTGGAAAGTCTTTATCAGTCACAACAACTCTAACCGATTATGATCACTTTTTTCCCTTCTTCTTTTTCACATCTTCAAAGGCAATTTCCACCACAGTATCCATGTCTTTTACCGGATAGAACTTCATTATTTTTCGAATCTCGGCAGGTATCTCCACCAGATCCTTTTTATTCTGATCCGGAATAATGACCTGATTGATATCAGCCCGCACCGCAGCCAGAGCCTTCTCTTTCAAACCGCCGATGGGAAGTACGCGACCGCGAAGGGTTACCTCACCGGTCATGGCAAGATGCTTTTTCACCTTTTTGCCGGTGATTGCCGAATAAATGGCAGTCGCCATGGTGATTCCTGCAGAAGGTCCGTCTTTTGGAATTGCCCCTGCCGGCACATGTACATGGATGTCATGCTTATCAAAATAATCGACCTTCACTCCCAACTCTTTATATCGACTCTTGCAATAGGTCAATGCAGCCTGAACAGACTCCTTCATCACATCGCCAAGCTGTCCGGTCAGGGTCAGTTTTCCCTTACCGGGCATGATATTCACCTCAATCTGCAGAATCTCTCCGCCAACTTCCGTCCAGGCAAGCCCTGTGACCAGACCGGGTTGATGCAGGGTTTCCAGCTCTGCTTCCGGAATGGTCTTTGGCGGTCCAAGATAGCGGTTTAATGTGTTTCCGGTGATGGCATATGGTCCTTTCCCCCCCTCTGCGATCTTTCTTGCCAC
>JANTGG010000018.1 GCA_024763035.1 Desulfocapsa sp.
GTACGCTTCGAAAGCCAGAATGAACGAATCTAAGGCACTCTGAACAGTTACGTTCCGTGCTTTATTAACGCTTCCAGCGATTACGCTGAATGTTTACAAAAAATGAATGATTATTCAGTGAGGAATTGACTTAAGTCAAAGAAAAGATAGAGAAATCCTAACGTATTGACGGGTTGTAATATCCTAGTTGCAACCGGGGAAATTCTTCTTCAATACGAGTCAGCCACAGTCGCATCCCCATGGCTTCGGTGTCTTCCGGAAAGCCGATACTGCGCAGGTACCACTCCGGATCCATATTCAGATTGCGCAGCTGAATACGGTCCGGCCGAAAGGTGTGCAGGAGCTCACGCAGAGCATTGTACTCATCGTAAGAGTCAGTGACACCGGGCAGTACGAAATAATTTAAAGAGACAAATTTCCCTGCCTCTTTCATTACCCGAATGGAGGTGAGTACGTCGGCAAGGGAGAAGTGCTGCGGACGGTAGTAGCTGGTGTGAAAGTGTTCCTGGGCGGAGTTCAGGCTCACTCGCAGACTGTTAAGTCCTGCAGCGGCAAGACGTTGTAAACTCTTTGGCAGACTGGCGTTTGAGTTAAGATTGATAGTGCCTCTATCTGTTTTTCTGCGGATGGCGGTGATTGCCATTTCTATGGTGTCGGCCTGCAGCAGGGGTTCGCCCTCGCATCCCTGACCAAAGCTCACAATGGCACGTTTGGCTGTTTGCAAATGGGCTGCAGCCACCTCTGTAATCTCTGCAGGTGTCGGAACAAAAGCTATCCTGTCTTGAGTGGCAGAGCATTTCCCTGATGCCTGCAGAGAAATACAGCCGACACACCGTGCGTTACAGACGGGAGAGGTGGGTAAAGGAGCTTCCCAGCGTCCGAGAAAATAATTTCTGGCAGCCGGGCAGGCGTAGGTGAGACAGCACTTACCCAGATGTTGGATCAGTCGGTTGTGTTTGTACTGTTGCAGTTTTTTACGTGTTTCTGTATTGATGCGCTCCTGATGAAATTGTGCAGTGTCCTGCCTGATATCTGTGTCACTCCTGAAGGCAGTGGTCCAGAAACGATCGTCGTACCAGCCTATGGCGGTGTAGGCAAAAAGAGGCAGACGGGTGGCATTTTTCTGTGTCTGATAGGCACTGGTGAGTATTGCAGTGTGGGCAGGAGACATAAAGGCGGCAACTGCCTGTATGGGGGCTCCGGGACGTAAGGGGTCGGTGTCGAGGAGAAGCGCTTCGTGATTGTCCGGCTCAAATCCCACCGGCAGACGATCCTGAAGAACAAATAGTTCACTGCCCTCCGGGAGTGGAATAAAATCTTCTCTGTCAGGGAGGACAAAAGAGCCGGCACTGTTTCCTGCCATGAGCAAAGGGGGAAAATCAGTGATATTCCCCTCTGTGTCAGCATACACAAGGCTTGGTTGTCCGGCAGGGTGGATAGGTGCAGTCATGGGATGTGACCGGATTCCAGGTTTAGGCGCAGCGGGTGAAAACTATTGCTGGGGACGGAGAATTTTAAATATGGAATCCACAGCCCTGTAAATATCAATATCATCTCCAAAGATGTCTTCAATGGCAGGATGGTTGATAACATCTTCAATGATATATTGAGTCAGGTAGAGACTGAGGATATTGGCATCCTGAACAAGGGTTCTGATGGGGGCGGTCTTCATTTGAATATCAAAGTCCTCCATCTCCGGCAAAAGCTGCAGCTGTTTTGCAAAGAGTTCTTTCAGATCTGTCACAGAGTCTGTTTCTATAATATTCCGGTCGATCAGACGCTGTACCAGTCGTGTTGCAAATTCGTCTGCATTATCACGACCTTTTCTCAGGATAAAACGACGCTCCTGTTCGCGCTTTCTGTCTATGGCACGGATAGTCTTGTCCGTGGCGTTTGTTGCACTTATATGAGCTTTTGCCATTATATTCTCCTGTGAACCTTTTCAGTGGGGATACGCTGGAAAAGAACGTTTGTAATTTTCTATCCAATCGGGAACCGTCACAATTCCCGATTGGGAAATCTACTGCATATAACAAATTCTTTAAATAAAAAAACACCGTCCGGACTTTTGCTGCAATCAGAAAACTGCTTATTGGTCAGATTCGTACAGATCAGCGAATCCTCTCATCTGTTCCTGCAGGGAAGGGGAGAGCTTAAGGTCATATTTTCTTAGATATTCTGCTGCCATACGATGGGTGTTAAAGATCGGTATATTCAGATGAAGATTCATGATGGCCTTGTCAAGAAAATTACTTTTTGCACTATCATCATAAAACTCCTGCAGTACCTGGGGCAGTATCTTGTAAAAGGAGGCAGAGTCCTCGGCGTAGAGAAGCGCCTCCGGTGATTCACTGAGATCCGCTTCATCAACAGGTCCCTCGTAACCGAATTTCCAGCCGGTCTGTCCCTGGTGATATCCTTCAACCCACCAGCCATCCATGATGGAAAGGTTGGGTATGCCATTTAATGCAGCTTTCATGCCGCTGGTGCCGGAGGCCTCCAGTGGACGTTTTGGATTATTGAGCCAGGCATGGACACCGGCCACCAGCATTTTGGCAATGTTCATGTCATAGTTGGGGATAAAAATCAGGTTTGCCAGGCCGTTGCTTTTGCTGTGCAGTTCCTCCTGATAGTCAAGAATCAGCTTGATAACAGATTTACCGGGCTCATCAGCGGGGTGGGCCTTTCCGGAAAAAAGAAAGTTAACCGGCCATTTGTTTTTTGTGATAATGGAACAGAGGGTGTCGAGATTGTCGAAAATCAGATCGGCTCGTTTATAGGTTGAAAATCTTCTGGCAAAGCCAATGGTAAAAACAGACGGATCCAGCCGATGATCAACGTCAATTATAGTGGAATAATGATTGGGCGGATCAATCCAGGTGGAACTCATCTGGTTACGGTGAGTGATAAGCATCTGGTTGACGTAGTCGAAGAGAATCTCCGAGTCTTTGTCCCAGGCACGCTGCAGATAGGTGCGAAAACGGCTGTCGTTGTGCAGTTCCTTGATATTTGCAAATACGCCCGGGTCGTTTCTCCAGTTCTTCAGCTGGGTGAAGGCATCAAAAGCCTCTGCCCGGGCATCGCTGATCCAAGTCAGATGATGGACGCCGTTGGTGATTGCAGATATCTTTTCAGCCGACGCCGGAAACTGCTTGTGGGTGACGTCTCTGTGCAGTCTGCTGACACTGTTTGCGGTTCGATTCACACGCATGGCAAAGCTTGTGAAATTGTAGGTGTTGGGAGAATCGTCATCTTTTGCCAGCAGTTCCAGGATATGGCGACAGGATTTATGACTCATCCCTGCATAGACGGATTTGTTGAAGCGGTCATGTCCGGCTTTTACCGGAGTGTGAATGGTATAGACAAGACGTTTGGCTACGGTTGTCGCTGCTGCCAGGATTTCTTTCTCCGTTGCCCGGGAGATGTCGGTTACATGCATGCTGCTATGCAGTTCTTCGGCGATAAGCTGCAGGGCAACAACAACACCATGCTGCTCGTTCAGATGCAGAGTGTGGGAGCTGATGTTCAGGGCCTGGAGCACCGGGATGATACCGGTGCCGAGCATTCTTCGCTGCATGGCTTTAATAAATGAAGACTGCGAGTTGTAGAGCTGGCCGGCGGCTTCACGGATGGGAGCGGGATTCGTCTCCAGTGAAAAGTCGAGCAGGAGTTCCGGGACAAAGAAATCAAGGGTGTGGTTGACTTCCATTTTCATCCATACCTGAGCCGTTGCCATGGTTTCCTGATCGTATTCGTTAAAAAACGGAATATGGATCTGCAGCGGTTCGCTTGCATCATCCGGATCACGCAGGAGGTATAATCCGGGAGTCTGCTCAGGATTCCAGTCGACGGTCTGGGATACCTGACCGACTTTTGAGTCGACAATCTGAGAGAAGTAGCCTTCCCGATAGAGGAGGCTTACAGCAATTACGGGGATGCGGCAGTCTGCAAAACTCTTCAGGGTATCTCCTGCAAGAACACCAAGTCCTCCGCCGTAACAGGGGATCTTTTGCGGTCCATGGAGAATCTTTTTAATAAAAGTCTTTAGATCAGAATCCATGCTGTCTGTCTTTTCAAGATCCATAAGTTTATCTTTTATGGGATGAAAGACATCGGGGTCAGCTCCTATTTCCATGGAAATATAGACGACAGAGTTTCCGTCGTCGGCGGTCAGATTCTGCCAGACTTTGTCAAAAACAGTCTGTGAGACGCCAAAAAAAGAACCAAATTGATTTTTACAGATAAGGCTGTGCAGGTCGAGTTCACTGTCGAGTATTGGTGTGTGCGGCATAATGATAGCTATATTGTGAGAGTTGTTAAAAGAATCTTTTTTCCATAATGGGCAGTTGTCTTCTGCTCCGGGGAAAACGTCTGGTCTTTTCCTAAAATAAAAAGTAGAGTGAGATAATTGTTTTACTTAATTGTATATGATTACCGCTAAAGTTCAGGTAAATACAGAATGGAACTGTAGGAGCTCGTCCCTGCGGGCGATTTTCCAGGTCCGGCGACACCTTGAATCGCTTGCAGGGACGAGCTCCTACATCCAATCCGGATTAACTGTGCTTTGATGGTAATCAATTACTTGTACGTGCTGTCGCTGTCATGTTACTCGAAGATGTATTGACTTGTCCATAGGAGGATATCATGAATAGAAGAATCATTGATTTTCCATCTATTATCCTGTTGATGTTCCTGCTTTTATTTGCCGGTTGTTCCACCAAAAAAGCGCCGGAACCTGTCGCTCCCCCCGTAGATCCAGCAGCCATCGGGCAGCCGGAATCGCTGGAGTCTCAGGCAACAGCAATCATGGAAGGACGAACCACGGGCCCCATGCTTCCGGTGTATTTCGATTTTGACAGTTTTTCCATCCGCCGGGATCAGCGTCCGCGCATTGAACTGAACGCCGAGTACCTGAAAGATAATCAGGATATTCACATTCGGGTGGAAGGAAACTGCGACCCGAAGGGAACCAGGGAATATAATCTTGCCCTTGGTGAAAAGCGGGCGATCAGTGCCAGGAATTATCTGATAAATCTGGGAATTGATTCCAAACGAATCAGCACCATGAGTTTTGGAGAGGAAAAACTACTGCTGCACGGACCTGATGAGATGACGCGGGCTCAGAATCGCCGGGCGGACTTTGTCGTGAATTAGTGCCTTACAGATTCTTTTTTGACTGTTTATCACCGGTGCCGTTTCTTTTGATGACCCCGGTATTGAAAAATATGGAATTGTAGTTATACTCTTTCAGTCTTTTCCGAGAAAGACGGGGTATTAGGGATGGGATTTAATAATCACAGTTAACAGGAGATTGGTAGATGTTTAAACGTATTGCATTAATGGTGACCCTGGTCGTTTTAGCCGCTTTTACTTTTGCTCCCGGCAGTGTTCGTGCTGAAGGGCAGAAGATAGGAGTTATAAATATCCAGAAAGTCCTGGTGGAGTCCTCTGCCGGAATGAAGGCGAAAGGTGTCTTCGAGAAAAGGATGAAGGAACTGGAGAAAAAGTTTAACGGGAAAAAGGAAGGACTGGTTGCCCTGCAGCAGGAAATTGAAAAGAAAAGCTCTGCCTGGAGCGCTGACAAAAAAGGTGAGAAAGTTCGTGAATTGCAGAAAAAACAGCGTGAACTGCAGGTTGAGAGTGAGGATGCTCAGATGGAGCTGAAACAGCTGCAGGATAAAGAACTTGCACCCATTCTGAAAATGCTGCAGACCGTTGTGAACAGCTATGGTCAGAAAAACGGATATACCCTGATTATGGATTCCAAGGTTGGTGTAGTGTACGCAAGCGATGGTGTGGACGTCAGTGAGCAGGTGAAAAAAGAACTCGATAAGCGTATAAAATAATAAAGGTTGTTTTGTATCTGCTTTTTTTAGTAAACGATGCGGGAGGAAATCCTTCTGCATCGTTTTTTCTTTGTAGCCTGAGTGTGTCTGTATGCAGCCCCTGGAATTTATAAAGTTGACCCCCAAAAGCAACTGTGGTGAATGCGGCTATCCCGCCTGTCTTGCCTTTGCAGCAGCCGTGACCAAGGGTGGAGAACAGCCGGACAAATGTCCCTATATCGACAAATCCGGACTTGGTGAAGAGTTCAGAACCGGGGAACGGGGCAGTGATGGTCTGGAAGGAGTGGCGAGGCTTCTTGATGAAAAAGATCTGGCACTTGTTGCCCATTTAAAAGAAAAAACCGGCAGGGTGGATTTTTCGTCGGTGGCAGATGCCCTTGGCTGTGCATGGACAGGAGCAGACAGGGACAGCCTCTCCTTTACATTTCTGGCACAGGATGTCGAGTTGTCCCATAACGGGATTTTAATAAACGGAAAAGAACCGGAAGACCCGCGGGATCAGGTGCTGCTTTATAATTATGTTCATTTCGGAGCAACGGGCAGACCACCGCAGCTTGAATGGATCGGCATGGAATCGCTGCCAAATTCCATTTCCAAAATACGCACCTTACGTGTTTACTGTGAGGAACGGCTCGCCGCTCATTTTACCGGACAGACAGAGCGGATGATAGACAGTGCAGCAGGTGTGGGAGCGGTTTTGCAGGAAAACCCCGAGCAGAGCTGCAGTGCAGCGTTCCAGGTTTCTGTCCTGCCGCATCTGCCTCTTTTTGTTTTTTTCTGGGATGAAGAGAAGGAAGACAATTTCCCCGCGAAAGTAAAAGTGCTTTTTGATAAAAATGTGTCCGATTACCTGGATATAGAATCTCTGGTGTTTGCCTCCGAGCGGATGGCTGAACGCTGGGTGGAGTTGAGTAATACAAATGAGTAAACTGGAAGGGCTGCTGCAGCAGGTAAGAGGGAAGAAAATACTGGTGGTGGGCGATATCATTGTCGATCATTTTGTGTGGGGAACGGTAAGCCGTATCTCGCCGGAAGCACCGGTTCCCGTGGTCAATGTAACCCGGGAGGAACTGCTTCTCGGCGGTGGTGCCAATGTTCTTCATAATATCCATTCCCTTGGCGCCGAGGCTGTGTTGTGCGGTATTATCGGTGATGACGAGATGGGCAGCCGCTTACAGTCCTTATTGACTGGTCTTGGTGCATCCACCGCCGGTCTGGTAAAGGGAAAGCGGCCAACCACCGTGAAAACCCGGGTGGTAGCCCAGGGCCAGCAGGTGGTTCGTTTTGATCGGGAACAGGCAGGTGAGGCATCTGAGGTATCTGTTGCCGCCATGATACGTTTCATTGGTGAAAATGTTTCCCGTTTCGATGCCATCATTATTTCTGATTATTATAAAGGGGTGATCAACAGATCCCTCATGAAACAGCTGCTGGCAGAGGTTGATGCGGTTGCGGAAAAAACAGGCAGGAAGATTCCGGTGGTGGTTGATCCCAAACCGGATCAGGCGGATCGTTTTTACGGGGCGACGGTGATTACTCCTAATCACCACGAGGCGGAGAAGATGTCCGGTGTTTCCTTTACAAATACCCGGGAACTGAAAATTGCCGCAGAAACTCTGCTTGAAAAGGTTGGTTGTCAGGCAGTGCTTATCACCCGCGGGGAAGCGGGCATGGCACTCTTTGAAAAGGGCAGAGAGCTTGTCACCATAGCCACCATTGCCCGGGAAGTGTTCGATGTTACCGGTGCAGGAGATACTGTGATTGCAACCCTTGCTCTTGGTCTGGCTGCCGGGGCACCGTTTGCAGAAGCTGCTGCCCTTGCAAATATTGCTGCGGGTGTGGTTGTTGGAAAAGTGGGAACAGCGACGGTGAACCGGGAAGAGATTATTTCTTTGCTGCATGGTGATGAGACTGTTGAGCGTGCCTTCACGGGCGATGGAGAAGAAGATGAGCAGTAAAAGTATGACAGGATTTGGCCGCGGCGAGGCAGAGTCCGGCGGTAGAATATGGAATGTTGAGATTCGTTGTGTGAATCATCGCTACCTTGATATAAAGATTAAGCTGCCCAAAGGCTATGCCGCCCTGGAAGATCAGTTGCGGAAAAAAGTATCCACAGTTATTCAGCGGGGACGTGTTGATCTGGCGGTAACGGTTTCCGGTGATTTCTCTGATCTGCTTGAGATGAAGGCGAATACAGGACTTGCAGAAAGTTATCGTGATGCCCTGGAGGAGTTGAGTCAGGCACTTGATGTGGACGATAATATCAGTCTGGTGCAGATTGCCTCCTTTCCCGATGTGCTGGTGCGTGAACAGAAGGCAGAAGACCCCGGCAGTGTCTGGGAAACAGTTGAACAGGCCCTTGATACTGGACTCAGCGTTTGTGATACAATGCGCAGTGAAGAGGGGGAGGCACTTGCAAAAGATCTTCTCCAGCGTCTTGATCATTTTTCCTCACTCGTCCATACCATAGAAGAGTCCATTCCCGAACTCCTGCAGCAGCGGCAGCAGAATCTGTCTGAACGTCTGCAGAAGCTTCTCGACAATGTTCAGCTCGATCCCCAGCGACTTGCTCAGGAAGTTGCGATTCTTGCGGATAAAACGGATGTTACGGAAGAGATTGTCCGGCTTGACAGTCATATAAAACAGTTTCGTGCATTTCTTGATTCTCCTGAGGCCACGGGCAGAAAACTTGACTTTCTTCTTCAGGAATTCCTGCGCGAGGTGAACACCATGGCATCCAAGATCAACGATGCCGCCATTGCCCATTACTCTGTGGAACTAAAAGGTGAGCTTGAAAAGATGCGTGAGCAGGTGCAGAATATCGAGTAATCACCGCTGCTATAGTCTGGATAAAGGCAAAATGAAACTGCAGGAGCTTGCCTCCGTCAGCGATTTCCCGGGGTTGGCAGCACGTAAGAAAGCTCTGCAGGGAATGATCTTGACCTTCGATAATAATCAAAAAAAATCCGCAATCTGGCACACGGAAAATAAAACAGTATGCAGCTGATAAACGTAGGATTTGGAAATACCGTTATGGCAGACAGAATCGTTGCCGTGGTGAACACGGGTTCGTCACCATCGAGAAAGTTAAAAGAGCTTGCAAAAGCCGCAGGTAAATTGGTGGATGTCACCGAAGGTCGGCGGACACGATCGCTGTTGGTGATGGATTCCAATCATGTGGTGCTTTCATCCATTCAGCCTGACACCATCACACAGCGTTTAGCGGCATTGCAGCCGGACCCTTACGTGAGAGATGCAATCAGTGAACAGAAGGGGGCGGAGAAATGAGAGCAGGCGGTCAGCTTTTTATCCTGTCAGCTCCGTCAGGGGCAGGAAAGACAACACTGTTAAAACAGGTTATGCAGCAGGTTCGCGGGCTTTCTTTTTCTGTTTCCCACACCACCAGGGCCCCCCGGGAAGGGGAAAGCAACGGAGTGGATTATCACTTTGTCTCTGTTGATGAGTTTCTGCAGATGCGTGATAAAAACCAGTTTCTGGAATGGGCAGAGGTGCATGGAAATTTTTACGGCACCAGCAAACCGGAGATACTGAAAACGCTTGAACAGGGACTCGATATCATCCTGGACATTGATGTGCAGGGGGCAGCTATTATCCTGAAGGATAAGCTGGTACCTGCAGTTTCTGTCTTTATTGCGCCGCCGTCCCTTGCAGAGCTAGAAAAACGATTGCGGGGAAGGGGGACTGACAGCGATGAAACAATAGCTGTTCGTCTTGGAAATGCAGAAAAAGAGATGCAGGCAGCTCCAGACTATGAGTATCTGGTTATTAATGATAGTGTGGAAGATGCCGCTGCGGCACTGGTCTCTGTGATTGTTGCAGAACGAAGCCGCAGCAGGCGTCTGCCCACAGGGGAAGCCATAGATCTTAATCTTTTTTGCCGGACTGTTTAAAAGCGTGTGCCGAAAATAAAGAAGAACTGATGAGATGAAAAAAAGTAAGCACAGGCAAAAAGGGAATGAGCGGAAGATCCGTTTCAGTGATGATCTTCTCTGGGGCATTCATCCGGTGTATGAAGCGCTGGAGCAGGAGGCGGAGCGAATAAGTGAAATCATCCTTGTAAAAGACCGGCACGGCGGTAAACGTGAGGAGATTGTGGAGAAGGGGCGTGCTGCAGGGATTAAACTCTCTTTTGTCTCTTCATTGCGTCTTGTCGGTGAGGACGCCTCTCAGGTTCGGCATCAGGGTGTTGTTGCCCGTATGTCGCAGGCCAGCCTGCTGCCGTTTGAAGATATGCTTGAAAAATTCCGGAGACTTGTGGAGCAAGGAAAAAATCCCAGAATGGTGGTGCTCGACACCCTGCAGGATCCGCATAACGTGGGAGCCATTATCCGTTCTGCCCACGCTTCCGGTATTGACGGAGTAATTGTTACCCGTGAGCGTTCTGCCCCCATTGGCGGTACGGCGGCTAAATCGGCGGCAGGTGCCATGTCGCACGTGGATATCTGTCAGGTGACAAACCTTGCAAATGCTCTGAAATCCCTGAAGAAGGCGGGTGCCTGGGTTTTTGGAGCAGTAAAGGATGCCGATGCTGTCTCCCTTTATACAACCGACTTGAACCTGCCTGTCTGTATCGTTATCGGCAGTGAAGGAACAGGAATCCGTCCCCTTGTGCAAAAACAGTGCGATGTTCTCCTTTCCATTCCCATGGAGGGGAAGCTCGATTCATTAAACAGCTCTGTTGCTGCCGGAATTATTCTTTTTGAAATGCTGCGCCAGCGACTCTCTGCCAGACAGAAGCAGTAATCCGCTGCATCGGAGTTTTCCATCCTGCCTTCGCAAACAGCTTTTTTGTCTGTTTTCTGCTCAATGCTGCTCGTTACAATAATTACTTCCCCGGTCAGGCAAGCAGCTTGCAGATTGCTTCAACAAGTTCATCTGCATCCACCGGCTTGGTCACGTAATTATCCATTCCGGCATCCTGACATTTCTCTTTGTACCCGCTGATGGCATGGGCGGTCAGCCCGATGATGGGGGTTCGTTTCAGATCCTGTTCCTCTTCAAGTTGGCGGATGGCTCTGGTTGCTTCAAAACCGTCACGGTGAGGCATCTGCACGTCCATCAGGATACAGTCGAATGGTTCCCGTTGATATATTGCAACACTGATATCCCCGTCTTCCACGCAATGCACTTTGGCACCGTGTGTTTCAAGAATTGAAGAGAACATTCTTCTGTTGATAAATTCGTCATCAGCCACAAGTATCCTGCGACCACTCAGTTCTTCATGAACTCCGGATGTTTCCTGCTGTGAACTATCTTTTCGTCTTTCAGCAATAACAAAAGGGATGGTAAACCAGAACTGGCTTCCTTTTCCGGGGAGGCTCTCAAACCCCACACTGCCGCCCATAAGTTTTATGAGATTACAGCTGATATGCAGTCCAAGCCCCGAGTCGGCGGTTATTGCCTTTCCTCTGGTGGATTGCCTGTTGAAAAGAGCAGTGATTTTCTTCTGTTTCTTGGGATCTATTCCGCGACCGGTATCACTTACGAAAAAAGAGAGGAGTATATTTTTCTCGTCGATCTGTTCTTTCAGCTGCACGATAACTTTAATCTGTCCCTGCTTGGTGAAGCGGATACTGTTTTCCAGAAATTTCAGGAGGATCGTCTGCAGACGGTCAGGGTCTCCTACGAGATTGGGAGCAATGGTAGACTGCAAATTGCATTGCAGCGTGAGTCCTTTGTCACGTGCCTGTTGAGCCAGGGTGTTGACTGCTTCCTGTACACTGCTGCGGATGTTGAATACCTTGCTGTTTAAATTGAGTTTGCCGGATTCGAGCTGGGCAAGGATTTCTGTGTCTGCATTAATAGCCAGCAATCTGTCGGTGTAGTGGCGAATGGCTTTCAGGTCTGTTTTTCTGGTGGGGAGCTCATCGTCAGCAAGGAGTCGTTCACTGAGCGTTACAATGGATTGCAGTGCCGGCTGGAATTTGGTGGAGGTATTGGTGATAAACTGGCTTTTGGCGATGCTCTCCTGTTCCAGGATGATGGACCTGCGTTTCTGCTTCAACAGTTGTTTTTCAAGCTGGCTTTTTTGATATAACAGCTCTTCAGTACGTTCATTAACCTGAAGTTCCAGGTTATCTTTCATCTTCTGCAGTTTTTGTTCCGTCTGTTTCTGGGCACTGATGTCACGGATGTTCGCCTGGATAAAAACAGTTCCTTCCAGATCCATGCGGGCAAGGAGTACCGCAGCACTGATCTTTTTGAAATCTTCCCGCTGCAGCTCCCATTCGCTGAAGGATGAACCGTGGCTGAGGGCATCTGTAAGCAGTTTTGTAAGAGTCTCTCCGGAAGTGGATTTGCCTTCCTGGCTGCTGTGACAAAAGTCCGTGAGGGATTTGCCAAGCAGTTGATTTCCGTCCTGACAGTAGAGGAGTCTGAAGGTTGCCGGGTTGGCATTGGTAATCCTCCCCTTATCATCCATAATAAGAATGGCTTCGGTGGAGGTATCAAACAGGGTTCGAAACTGTTCTTCACTTGCCTCAAGATGTTCTTCTATCAGGACCTGCCTGGAGATATCGCGGAAGATGACAACCGCACCAAAGACCCCCTGAATTTCGTTGGTTGGGGTAACAATATACTCCACGGGGAAACTGCTGCCGTCTCTACGCCAGAAGACCTCACCTTCAACTTTTCGTATCTTGCCGTCAAGACAGGTCTGGCGCACGGGGCATTCGTTTTCCGGGTATGGACTGCCGTCTTTTCTGGTGTGATGAAGGAGGGCGTGCTGATTCTCACGAAGGAGTTGATCCTCATCAAAACCGGTGGCATTGAGCATTGCCCGGTTGATGAATAGTGTTTTCCCGGTGTGGGAAACACCATAGATACCTTCACCGATGGAATCCAGTATCAGTTCGTGGCTGCTTTGCATGTCTTCGAGACTGACAAGAAGACTTCTGTTGGTTTCAATCTCCTGTTCCAGCTGTTGTGTTGTCTGAAGCAGAATCTTGTTCTTCTGTGCAAAGCTCTGCCGGCATTCGGATACCATTATCCCGGACGCTGTTCCAAGCAGGATGGGGATAAGGTAGCGGTAGAAGTCCTGCTCCCCTCCAGTACCGCTGAACTGCAGGCGTGCCAAAAGGATGAAGCAGAAGATACCTGTCAGGATATGGAGGGCTTTTGTTCGAGATGTCACTGAAAGGGTTATCTCTTTTCGTTAAGTTTTGCCTGCAGCAGTTCGCCAAGAGTCCCGAGGGAGGAAGATTCCGCCTTGCTTTTCTGTTGCTGGAAGTTCTGCAGACGTTCCTTCTCTTTTGCTTCTGTGTCTTCCGTGGAGACATAATCTGCAGGAGCAAGGCTGATACGTTTTTCCATGCTGTCCACACTCTCCACTTTCACTTCCAGCTCCTGTCCTTCTTCCAGGACTTCGCGCGGGTGATTGATACGTCTGCCCTGACCAAGTTTTGAAATATGTACCAGTCCGTCAACACCTGCTGTCAGGTTTACAAAGGCACCAAACTGTGCGAGTCTTACGACCTTACCGGTTATCACAGTCCCAACGCTGAGAGTTGCTGCTGTTTCTTCCCAGGGGTCGGTGAGGGTTTCTTTGATACTTAGAGAAATGCGGTTGTTTTCCCAGTCCAGTTTCTTAATCAGCACATTGATTTTTTGCCCGACCGCATAATAATCGCTGATATTGTCGATCCGGCTCCAGCCGATTTCAGAAATCGGAACCAGTCCGTCTATGCCGCCAATATCCACAAAAGCACCAAAATCCCGGATAGAGGTGATCTCACCTTCTACGGTCTGTCCTTCCTGCAGGGTTTCCTGCAGTTTTTCGCGTTGCTTTTCCCGTTCTTCCTCAAGAAGTGCGCGGGCGGAGACAACAATGTTTCTGCCATTTTCTTCAAAACGGGTGATGAGGAAGCTCATGGTTTTGCCAAGGTATTCGGCGGCGGCGTCTTCCACCCTTCGCAGTCCCATCTGTGAATAGGGGCAGAAAGCGCGGATGGAGCCGCCCAGGGTGATGTCAAATCCGCCTTTTATCTCTTCTTTTACCAGACCTTCCACAGGGATGCCGCTGCGGCATGCCTCTCCGAGATGGTCGGCATTGTTGCCGGAGCCGAGTTTTTTGGTGAAAAGCTGTTCACCCCGGGCTGCTTTTAAGAAGTATACTTCAATTTTATCACCGATTGCGGCAGAGATTTCCCCATTTTCGTCAAGAAGCTCTGAGGTATTAAGGATGCCTTCACTTTTTCCGCCGCTGTCTAAAAAAATGGATTCCCCGCTGATGCCGACGATGGTCGCTGTTATCTTGTCGCCGGGTGATAACCGGCGTACCGGTTTGCTTTCGGTTTCCTGGAAGAGTGCTGCAAAACTATCCGTGTCTTCAGACATATTGTTTCCTGCTGAGAGTAGTATGTTTGTCGTGATTACCATGAAAACACAGGTAAGGGATATATGTTGCAGGAACTCGCCCTGCCGTTCACTTTTGCTTTTACCTGAGCTTGCGTGGGACCATGAGGTTTATTGGTTTTTTGCTCTTTGCTGATTCTCGCTAACTTTACTGATTTTTGATGGCTAACGCAAGAAAACGATTGTTTTCGGAAAAGAGCAGTTTCTTTTCCAAGAGATCGTTCAGAAAATTCAGGAGCACTTTTTCCTTGAGGCCGGGGAAGGTTTCCAGGAGTTCTTTTGTATCGCGGATCGTCCGGCAGTGGAGGTAAATCTTTCGTGATGTTCCTTTCAATCGATGATGGAGGACTCTTCCCTTGTCCCGTTCCTGACGAATAAGCAGAAATGTGCCGCCGTCACGATAGGAGAGGGGAGGAACCTTTGAATCCCGGGATATATGAAACTGCTGCCACTGCAGTATCTTCGTCTTTACCGCCTGCCACTGCTTTCGCTGACGGGTTCTGTCACCGCGATAGTCCTTTATGAGCATGTCGAGGTTTTGCAGGATGGCTGCGGGGATCATCTTTTTGTTGTTGGCGTGTTGAATGACCGCGGAAATGCCGTATTCTCCCGGATTGTCAGCAACAGGTGAGCCGTGCCCCAGAAAAAAGGAAGCACTGCTGAGCGGAGCGTAGGGCAGAACAAAGTCCAGGTTGGTGAGTGTCTCCTCTACTTCCTGAGCCGTACTCCCCGGGAATTCGGTAATGATGTTCCCCTCAAGGCAGATCCCTGATTCCGCACACTGGCGCATGGAGGCGATGTTTTCTATAACGCTGGTTCCCTTATCCATTCTGTTAAGAAGGCTGGTGGAAAGGGCTTCTATACCCACCTGTACAGTGGACAACCCGCCTTTACGGTACAGGGCATGGGGTTCCGGCTCGGTGATCACCCGAATCTCTGCAAAAAAATCGTAGTCCTTTTGCCCGGCGGCGAGGGTCTGGAAGAAGGTCTCAGTTTCTTTTGGGGGAAGGGCATTGTCGGTGAAACAAAAATCCAGACATCCATGGCGGTCAGACTGCTGCTGAACTTCCCGGAGCATTGTGGCAGCATTTTTCAGACGATACCCGTGCCACTGCAGGTTGAGGTTGCAGAATGTGCACTTGTTCCACCAGCACCCCCTGGAAAACTCCAGAGGAAGTACCGGGATAAACGGATGACTTGGAAACTGCTGCTGCATTTCCTGGAAATAGGGGGCGAAGTCGGGGAGGGGCAGGGTGTTGAGGTCAGCAATGCCGCTGCAGGGTTTTTCAGGAATATGTTTTGTATCTCTGTTGAGGATCTGCCCGGGCAGGGCGGCGGCAGGATCCGATTGGCTGAGATATGTATACAAATCGAGGAGGGCACGTTCTCCCTCACCGTTGATAACGTAATCAATCTGGCTGAAGTTTTTTAGTAGAGATACTCCAATTTTATCGACGCAGCCGGATCCCCCGATAACAATCTTTATCTCCGGGTAACGTTTTTTTATGCGTGCAGCTGCGGCAAGGCTTGAGAGAAGCTGATTGAAACAAATGGAAAAGCCAAAGAGCCTGAATGTTGAAAAATCCATGGAGTCGAGCCACTGTTCAAGGGAGTTATCAAGCGCATGTACTGTTTTTGTAAAGCTGAGTTTTTTCAGATGCGGTTCATCCCTACAGCTTGTGTAAAAAAGTTTTTCAGCCTGGTTGAACTGTTCGGGGAAGAGGAGCGGGCTGTACAGCGCCTCTCCTGCCCAGGAGTTCCCGGCAAGATAGTGATACTGTTCACCACCGATGGCTGCTGCGGCGTGGAGATAGGGGTGGAATATCTCTGTTGTGATGTCAGACTCCCGGTCAAGGTAGGACTTTAACGAGGAGAGCTGGATGGAAGGACGATTGAAAATCGACCAGGGCATGGAGGCGAGTCCCAGTTTTGAGGAGGATGGATAGGCATGTGTCATGATAGAATCGTTCTGACCTGGTGAAATTGTATGCCGGATCTGTGTCCGGCAGGAGGAGAAACTGTTGGGATCTGTGAATGCCAGTGCCTTGTTTTGCAAAACCCTTTGCGGTCTTTGGGAATTGTTCCCGTCACTCGAGTACCGCTATTGTAATAGGAAGATAAAATAACTTGGCATGGTGACACGAAGTGGTATTGTTTAACCGTTGGCTATGTGAGAATACAAATACAGGGGAACAGGTATGTCAATCAAAGTTAAGCTCAATGGTATCGCTCTAATTTTTACCATAATCATCTCGGTTATGTTTTTTACAACCCTGTACACAACCAGTAAACAGAAAAGTGATGGTCTGACAATAAACCTTGCCGGTCGCCAGCGGATGCTTACTCAGAAGATGACCAAAGAGCTGCATCAGTTTCTTGCTCTTACTGAGAAAAATGGATCCGTTGATGAAACTGCCGCAAAACAGGTCAGGTCGACAATGAAAGTCTTTTCCCTTACCCAGGATGCTCTTATCAATTCCGGTAAAGCACCCCTTTCTTTAAATCTCAGCGATACGGTTTATCGACAGTGTCCTGCTGCTGTGGAGCCTGTCCTGGGTCAGCTGCAGGTCGCAGAAAAAATATGGATTCCGTTTGCTGGGGCCATGGAAAGGATACTGCAGAGAAAGGGAACTGCTGCAGATATCGTATTGATAAACTCTAACAACACACAACTGTTAAAAGCAATCAACAGTGCCGTGGGAATGATGCAGGAACAGTCTGAAGCAAGGGTGAAGAGCTTGATTGTCCAACAGAATATCCTGCTGCTGGCGGGAATTTGTTTTTCAATAATCTCTTTTCTCGTTATTCGCTATATCACCGCATCCATTGCCGGGGTTATCCGCACAATGGCAAAACTTGAAGGTGGCGATATGACGGCTCGCTCAGGTATAGTCTGTAAAAAAGATGAAATCGGGCGGTTGTCACAGGCGGCAGATTCCCTTGCCGCTCAGTTTGAAATGAACCTTACCCAGATGCGTGCCTCTTCCTCCACAACGGATTCCTCTGCCAGGATATTGAATTCTCTCACCGGGGAGATGTCGTCATCATCAAAACAGATGGCAGGGCATGTTGCGTCAATTGAGTCCTCGACGGTTGAGATGAACCGGAATATGGAAGCCATTGCCGCCGCTTCCGAAGAGACAAGTATTAATGTCAGCCAGGTTGCCGCAGGGGCAGAGGAGATGAGCGCGACTATTTCTGAGATTGCTGCCAATTCCGATGAAGCCATTCGGGTCACCGAATCAGCTGTTTCCGAATCTGCAAGTGCCGAGGCAAGTGTTCGTCTGCTTGGTGATGCAGCCCGGGAGATCAGTAAAGTCACTGAGACCATCAACGAGATTGCAGAGCAGACAAACCTGCTGGCGCTCAATGCAACCATCGAAGCTGCCCGTGCCGGAGAGGCCGGCAAAGGTTTTGCCGTTGTTGCCAACGAGATCAAGGATCTTGCCAAACAGACAACAGAGGCAACGCAGGAGATTAAGGATCGTATCAATGGGGTGCAGTCGTCCAGTGAACAGACAATTGAAGTTATTAATTCGATCACTTCCACCATTAGCAAAACCAATGAAATTGTACTGGTAATGGCAACTGCTGTACAGGAACAGGCCTCTGCCAGTCGGGAGATTTCAGATAATGTCAGTCAGGCATCCGTTGGTATTCAGGAAGTAAATGAAAATATTGCCCAGGCATCTGCAGCTAATTCTGAGAATTCAGCAGATATCACCGAGGTGAAAGGTGAGGTGGATGATGTGGCAGCTCATTTCTCGGATATCAATGAACTTGCCATTGAGATGCAGTCTAATGCCGATGCGTTGGCGAGGCTTGTGGGGCAGTTTATTGTTCCGCCGGAATCGTTCCCCATTGGTGATATAAAGGCGGCGCACTTTAACTGGAAGATGAAGCTGTCACTGGTGATTGCCGGATATGAAAAGATGAATGAGGACGATGTTCCCAACCATCATCAGTGTGCATTTGGAAAGTGGTACGACAATGCTCCTGCCGAAATCAGAAACAGCCTGGTGTTTAAGGAGCTCGGAGTCCATCATGAGGAAGTTCATAAGACTATAAAAGAGGCTGTGGCACTGCAGAACAGAGATGATTCAGAAGCCGCTCAGGAAAAAATCAGGGAATTTGAAGAAGAACGTAAGAAACTCTTTGCAAACCTCGATGAACTGTATGTTGCCTAATCTTTAGGACTGTCCGTCAAACGTCAATAGTCTGTTGTGTCTCGCCCCTGTGAGTCATTGAAGGTGTTGCTGAGCCATCTGGGTTTCCATGTAAAGTTCCTGTTTCTTCATGCAATTTCTGCAAATCTGTTTTTTTGACTGATCCATGAGCCTACCTTGAAAAACATTGACAATTTATCCTGAGATGAATATACATTGTATATGAAAATGCTCGATTTGGGATTGATTTATGATAATTTGGGATGACAATAAAAATCAAAAATTACAGAATGAGAGGAAAATATCATTTGATGAAATAGCCGAAATAATACTGAGAAAAGACTACCTCGACATAATTGAAAATCCATCAAGACCATCTCAGCAATTATTTGTAATTGAGCTAAAGGATTATATTTATTCAGTACCATTTGTAATCGATTCAGAATCAACTATTATCCTTAAAACTGCATTCCCTAGCAGAAAACTTAATAAAAAATATAAGGGGTAGCGTTATGGATCCGAAATTAAATAAAATTGAAAAAGAAATAGAAGATAACATCTCCTCATATAGAAAAGTAGATACAAGCAAAAAGAAGCTTATTGAAACAATTATAGATAAAGCTAACGAGAAAAAAAGTATAAGTTTGCGTTTAAAAAATAACGACTTAGAACAACTCAAAATAAGAGCTGACACGGAAGGGCTGCCTTATCAAACTTTACTGTCTAGTATTGTTCATAAATTTGTTTCTGATCAATTGGTTGATAAAAGAAGCATACTGAAAAGTATCGAGATATTAAAAGCATCCTGATCGATGGTTTCAACTTTCCAGTTGCTCCCGGACAGCCTCCCCGATGTTGGATAGCGTTTCGGGACTTCTGCATTGTTACTGTTCGATAATCTCGGTGCCTTCGGGCGGTACAAAGGTGAAGAGTCGCTTTATCAGGACGGGATCGTGCGGAGAGAGTTTGTTAACCTTCAGGTGACTGAGGTTCAGTACTGTGAGGGTGTCGAAATGGTCAAGGATTTCAATACGCTGAATCAGTGAGTCCTCCGTGACCCAGATGTGGATGGCGGCGACCTGAGACTGCATCTGCTTCGGGGTCAGTTTAATAATGATCGTTTTGCTTTCCTGTCGGTTTGTACTGAAATGCTCATCTGCTGCAGAGACCGTAAAATTCTCCTGCAGGCTGCCTCTACCGGTAAAGAATGAATAGGTGAGATCTCTTTTCAGCACCTCGGCATCGGTAACGATCATCTGTGCCAGTGTTTCAAAGTACATGGAAAAGGTTTTTCCGTCACTGACCAGAACCTGCCTGTCGGGTGAACTATAGTTCCAGCGCATCATTCCCGGTGTATTGTTCGCTGTATCCCTCACAAAAAATGCCTGCCCCATTCCACTTTTCGGTCGTCCTGCAAGCTGTCCTCTGGTGTCCTGTGTGAAATCAAACTGCAGGGAATGTATCTCATCGTATCGTTGCTGCAGTCGTGCGGCGGTTTCCTCGGGTGTTTCGTCTGCCAGGGAGAAAACGGGGATGAGGAGAAGGAGGAAAATGAGAACTGTCTGAATACTATATGGGGTTTGAAAAAGTCTGTTCATGCCGGTATAAGCTCCATTGGCCGGGAAAATATGCGTTGTGCCACGGTGACTGCGGTTTCGGTGCAGTCGGAAACGTAATAGCGGCGGCTTGCCTGCTGTGCTTTATTGTGGACGATATCAGGATTCTGTTCCAGAAAGGACTGCACATACCGGGCAGTCTCAACCGAGGAGTCGATCAGTGTAACCCGTTTGCCGATTCGTGGTTGAATAAGATCTGTCAGCAGGGGATAATGGGTGCAGCCGAGAACAAGGGTGTCTATCTGCTGGTTTTTAAGGCTACTCAGATAGCGGCGCAGGATCATCTTTGTTTCCCGTTTGTTCAGCCAGTTCTCTTCAACCAGTGGTACGAGCAGTGGACAGGCACGGGAGTAGATTTTAAAATCCGGCTGCAGGGCTGAAATCGTTTTTTCATACACCCGGCTTTTTACCGTGGCTTTTGTGCCGATAACACCGATACGTCCATTTCTGCTGCAGGCTGCGGCACGATTTGCTGCGGGGGTGATAACCTCAATAATCGGAATGTCAAAATGCTGCCGAAGGGTTTGGGTGGCAACAGAAGACGCCGAGTTACAGGCTATAATGATGATCTCCGCACCCCTGTTGAGCAGGAATTCTGTGTTGCGGATGGAATAGCGGGTGATGGTCTCGGGGCTTTTGGGACCATATGGTGTGCGGGCAATATCTCCATAGTAGACGATGGAGTGCGCGGGCAGAAGTTGTTCCACTGCCCGTGCCACTGTCATCCCACCGATACCGGAGTCGAAAATACCAATCATGGGAAGATGTCTGACGGCTTATTTCTTTGCGGCTGTTTTCTTTTTACGCGCGTTTGCCCGTTTTTTAGCAGCGATTGATTTTTTTAATGCATCAGGAATACCGCGTTTTTTTCCATCAGCTTTTCTCTTTTCTGTAATTGATTTTGCACAGAGCGGCTGACGGAGGGAAAAACCATATTTTATTCTGTAATCCCGACCAGTCATTCCATGTGATTTGAGATGTTTATGTGAGAGTGAACGAAATTCTTCACCACATTCCAAACAAATGATTTTGTTTTTTAATATGGATTTTTCAGGCGCAACCTTAGAAGCTTTTGTTTCAAGCATATCTTCATTTGATCCGGCTTCAATCTGCTGTAATTTCTGCAGGGTGATAAATGTTTCTTTTAGAGCCGTCTGCATATCTTCAACACTCATGCTGTTTGCGCTTCCCTGGGCCTGTGCAATTTCAACTGCCATCTCAACTAATGATTTTGTCATTGTCTTTTCCGTATGATTTTTTTGTTATTGGACATAATACATTGCTTCAATTGTGTGCGTGATACTATATCTCAGATTGTAAAAGTCAAGTGATATGATGTCATGCTTTCATTAAAAAGAGTAAACAAGAAAAAATATCTGTTATCCCCTGAATTTGTCCGGGAGTTGACAGGTGGCGGCAGGAGCATTAAATTAGCCCCCAGAAATTCCGGTCGCCGTGTCTTGTGGAACGGTTTGATACTGATTTTTTTTAATAATATCAAGTTTTTTCATTTGTATAGAGCAATGGAGTGATGAAATGCCAGTTTATGAATACGAATGTCCAGTATGTCAAAAAGTACATGAAGTGCAGCAGCGGATGGCGGATGATCCTTTAACGGAATGTCCGGAATGCGGTGGTCCTGTAAAGAAGATCATGTCCAGAAGTTCTTTTCAGTTAAAAGGCGGCGGCTGGTATGCCGACGGCTACGCTTCCACCGGCACGAGTGCGAAAAAAGAACCGGCTCCCGCTGCACCCGCCTGCAAGAAGGCGGAGGGGAAATGTGCAAAATGTCCTGCGGCGGCAGCAGGTTGAGTTCTATGCTGATAACACCTTTTAGCACCACAAGCCCTGAAGGCCTAAATTGTCTGCAGGGACTGTTGTCCCGGTTTCAGCCTGCAGAGAACGGCTGCCGTGATATCGTGACAGATATTATCGCTCAGGTGAGGGACAGAGGGGATGAGGCTGTTCTTGAATACGGCAGAAAATTTGATTCTCCTGATCTGAAACGAACAGAACTGCAGGTCTCAACGGCCGAGCTGCTTGAGGCGTATGAACTGGTCGATAATGATTTTTTAGAGACCCTTGCCAAGGCTATTGAGCGTGTTCAGGATTTCCATGAAAGGGAAATGGAAGATTCCTGGATGCAGACCCGGGAAAACGGCACGATTGTAGGTCGTATGGTGCGTCCTGTGGATGCTGCCGGACTGTATGTTCCTGGCGGTCAGGGCGGTTCAACGCCTCTTGTTTCCTCAGTTCTGATGAACGGGATTCCTGCAGGTATTGCAGGCGTTGTCCGGCGGGTGATGCTGACTCCTCCTGACAAAAACGGCAAGGTGAGTCCGCATCTGCTGGTTGCTGCCCAGGAAATCGGTATTGTTGATATCTTTAAAGCCGGTTCTGCCTGGGGGATTGCAGCCCTTGCCCATGGTACGGAACAGATTCCCGCGGTTGATGTGATAGTGGGACCCGGCAATCAGTTTGTTACCGAGGCAAAATCCCAGGTATCCGGAATGGTTCGCATCGATATGGTGGCAGGACCTTCTGAGGTATTGATTGTGGCAGATTCCAGTGCAAAAGCCTCCCATGCCGCAGCAGATATGCTTGCCCAGGCGGAACATGATCCCATGGCACTTGCAGTGCTGGTGGCAACAGAAAAGCAGTTTGCAGATGATGTGTTAATCGAACTGGAACGTCAGTTGCAGACACTCAACCGGTCTGATATTGCCGAAAAGGCACTTCGGGACAGAGGGGTAATCCTGCTTGCTGCAGATCTCGAAGAAGCGGTCGCTATTGCAAATGATATCGCCATAGAACATCTGGAGTTGATGGTGAATACCCCCTGGGAGCTCTTGCCTCAGATCCGGCATGCAGGAGCTATCTTTCTTGGACATCACACGCCTGAAGCTGCAGGAGACTATCTTGCAGGACCCAACCACGTTCTGCCCACAATGGGGACGGCAAAGTTTTCTTCTGCCCTTGGGGTTGAGACCTTTTTAAAGAAGAGTTCCATCATCAGCTATTCGGAACAGGCATTAAAGGAAGATGCGGATCATATCCGGCTGCTGGCAAATCTTGAAGGACTTACCGCTCACGCCGCTTCAGTCACAGAGCGGTTGAAATAAGCAGTGACTGCCGCAGGACAGAACACTGATTTTGTTGCCGGGCTGCATGCGGGGTGTAAGTCCATGGGACTGCCTGAATTATCTGCTTTAGCCGAAGGAAATCTTCTGACCTATTTCAGCGAGTTGAAAAAGTGGAACCGGAAGATGAACCTTATTGCCAGAAAGGCAAGTGAGCTTGAGATCCTTGAAAAACATTTTCTGGATTCGCTGAGCCTGATACCTTTTCTGGAAAAAGAGGGCACACATCTGCTCGATATCGGAACGGGCGCCGGATTTCCGGGACTGGTCTGCAAGGCAGCGTTGCCGCAGCTGAAGCTGACACTGGTTGAACCGCGTCTGAAACGTGTTTCTTTTCTGCGCCATATTGTCCGGACACTGCAGTGCACAGACGTTTCCGTCCTCGACTGTCGTGCAGAAGATGAAGAGATCCTTCCCACCGAAGGCGGGTTCACACATGTGAGCAGTCGGGCGGTGAGTGATATGAGACAGTTTCTTGATATGAGCAGACGCTTTATGGTGCCCGGGGTACAGGTAATCTGCATGAAGGGGCCGAAGTGGAATGAGGAACTGCAGGACTGGCAGCAGAAAACGCAGGATAAGGCGATTCGGCTTTTGCGGCATGAAGAGTATAATCTGCCCCATTCAGCCGGCACCCGCCACCTGCTTTTTTTTGAACACACAGTGTAAGTACCATCGCGGTTCAGGTGCTCGAGTTGTTACGAATTAATAAACTTTTATAATCTTTTACATACACAGGATAAAAAAATGAAAAATATTGCAGTTCTCGCAGGAGATGGTATCGGCCCGGAAGTGATGGCTGAAGCCATTAAGGTTTTGGCAGCAGCTCAGCAAAAGTTTGATTTTGAGCTCAGCTACGAATCTGCTGATGTGGGGGGGATCGCCATAGATAACCACGGTGAGGCATTGCCGAAATCCACCCTTGAGCTCTGCGAAAAGAGCGACGCCATACTTTTTGGCTCCGTGGGCGGTCCCAAATGGGAAAGCCTTCCCCCCGAGCAGCAGCCCGAACGTGCTGCCCTTCTGCCGCTGCGCAAGCACTTTGATCTTTTTTGCAATCTGCGTCCGGCACGTGTCTTCAAATCGCTTACCGGAGCATGTCCTCTGCGTGCTGATATCATTGGTGACGGCTTTGATATCCTTTGTGTGCGTGAGCTTACTTCCGGAATTTATTTCGGAACTCCAAAGGGGCGAGAGGGTGAAGGTGGCGATGAACGTGCCTATGATACCATGGCGTACAAACGTTCAGAGATTGAGCGCATCGCCAGAATGGCATTTGATGCGGCACGGCTGCGCAGTAAAAAAGTAACGTCCATCGATAAGGCAAATGTTCTGACCACCATGGTACTCTGGCGTGAGGTGGTGATTGAGGTGGCAAAGGAGTATCCCGACGTGGAACTTGCCCATCTGTATGTTGATAATGCCACCATGCAGCTGGTACGTGACCCGCACCAGTTTGATGTGATGCTCTGCGGAAATATGTTCGGCGATATCATCTCGGATGAATCCGCCATGCTTACAGGCTCCATGGGGCTTCTGGCGTCAGCCAGCCTTAACAAGGATAAATTCGGTCTCTATGAACCGGCGGGCGGTTCTGCTCCAGATATCGCCGGGCAGGGGATTGCCAACCCCATTGCCGAGATTCTTTCTGCCTCCATGATGCTCAGATACAGCTTCGGGCTCGATGCAGCAGCAGATGCGATTGATAAGGCAGTTGAATCCACCCTTGATAAGGGCATCTATACAGCTGATATTGCTCCAGGTGATGCGAAGTCTGTCGGGACTGTCGCCATGGGTGATGCCATTGTAGCAGCTCTGTAATGATTGCTTCGGATTACATAGTAGTTGCCAACGAGGCAGCTACGGATCTTGGTATAAATGTTGCGAATTATCTTGAACTGGAATTTACCGGGATGGTTCGCAAGCATTTTGCCGATGGGGAAACCTATCATGCGTTTCCCGGAGATATCTCCGGGAAGACCCTGATTATTATAGCCAGTACCCATTCTGAAAGTTCCCATCAGGAGCTGATGGATATTATCCAGGGCGGGCGATATTACAATGCTGCTTCTGTGAATGTGGTGATTCCCTACCTTGGCTATTCCACCATGGAGCGTGCCAAGCGGGGCAGTTTTGAAATCCCTAAAGGGGTAACACGAACTCGGCAGATATTTCGTGCCCGCCCTGATTTCGTGGCGTTTGTTGATCTCCATTCCGAGGCTGTGCTTCATGCCCATGGCGGGGAAATATCCACCAAACATATCTGGACAGGTGAGCTGGTGGTGGAACATCTGCTGAAGATGGATCTGGATAATTTTGTCCTTGTTTCACCGGATTATGGATTTTCCAAACAGGTGGCAAAACTTGCTAGTCTGCTGGATTGCCCCCACACTGCCGCTGATAAAGACCGATACGATACGGATAAAACCATAGTGGGGCAGATCTCTTCTGTTGTGAAGGGAAAGACCGCCGTTATCTGTGACGATATGATTCGTACAGGCGGTTCCATTATCCAGACAGCCCAACGCTGCCGGGAGGCGGGGGCATCCGACGTGGCAGTGCTTGCCACTCATCTGGTTATGGCAGGGGATGCCCGCAGACGCTTCCAGGAAAATAATATTTTAAAGGTGATCGGTTCCGATACCTATCCCGGCAGAGTAAGCGATGACCTCCTTGAAGTCTATTCTGTTGCTCCTCTGCTCGCCCGGGTACTGCAGTCCTATCTGAAGATTTCCTGAGTCAAAACCAGACCGTGCGTTACGCAGGGTTGGGCTGAGGAATTTCACCATCTGCTGCATTGCTGATTTGCCATCTATCTATGACCATCCCTCTTCGCCGTGTTCAGGCTGCCTGCCCCTTTTTAACCTAACATATGATTGGAGGTGGTGATGGTCTGATAGAGTTAAGAAAAACTATCGCTGTACCTGGAGAAGGGCTTAGTTCAGTTGTCATGACTGGACGCATTTGGGAAGGGTATTGGTACACTCAGTAAAATCAGTTTAACACTCGAGAAAGTAAGCGTCATAGGCGTAAAGAACAGAAATATTATTTTGAAATCCTGGGAGTAAAGTCGATAATCATTAATCTCAAATCGAATTGCCGAGAGATATGGGCTACGATGAAGATCCGGATGAAACAATTTTTTTTGAGCAGATGAACCCCTGTGATTTATTGTGCACCGAGAACCATCCTTTTGCGACGGTCGAACGTTTTGGACACTGCTATTACTGCAGGGGGCAGGAAAAGAAAGCTGGTATTCATTCATCAAAAATGAAATGGATGTTTTACAAAAGGTAAGGATTTGTATCTGCTTGATACTCCGGAGGATCAGTGCTGGAGACCAATATTATTATGTATCGAAAATTGATTTCACCTACTGAGCAGGGAAGAGGGGGGGCTCTTCCGAGCCTGACTGAATTCAGAAAAACTATTGCCCTGTCCCCCTTAACGTTCTCTTCCTTTTCTGATAATATTCACTAGTTCCTGTGTCGATATGTCAGCATCAATGGATGGGACGTCTAGTGGTGATGTAAGTTTTTGGTCAGGTTCAGGGGTAAGAGCAAAAGTCTGACCATCTTTCCTCTTGATGAGCACTTTACCACTGTTCAGAGCTTGGCGAAGTACAGAAGCAAGGTTTTGTCTGGTCTCAGAGTAGGTATACACCTGCATGTTAAACCTCCAGTATCTTGATGTTTAGGGTTTTTGCAGTTTGCAGCAATTTTTTGTCTAATGTTAACAGTGGGCTATTGTGCCTGTGTGCACATTCGAGGAAATAAGCGTCGTAGGCGTAAGTATTTGTCTCACTGGCTATTTCCAGTGTGGAATCAAAATCTGTCTTAACATAGCGGAGAGGGATTGTTTCAAAAATAGAAAGCCCTCGTAGGCTTTCTTTAAGAGACAGGCGATTTCGTTTGAACATCGCAGAAAATGCATTGGTTATTTCCCAGGGAATTGATCCGGGGCCGATTAATGTATTCCCTGCTGTTATTTTTATGATGCTCTCGCGTTCTCGCTCGTTAACTAAAACAGCAATTAATGCAGATGTGTCAATTACGATATCCATTTACGGCCTCCACGCCCAGATATGTTTTGTTACAATTGTACAGTAGTGGTTTGCGAAGGTGAAGTCAAGATTGGCAATAATTAGTAGCTGTCTTTTCGTGTCAGGTGAAAAAAGTATTATTTTGAAAACCTGGGAATGCAATGAAATGTTGAAAAATGTCGGATTGATACTCCTAAATAACATGATATACTGAAGTACAACTTCGGAATAACACGATATGGTGTGTCATGAAAAAGCGAAAATTGAATCTGCCTTGAACAGAAAAACAGAGTAACAGACGATGGAATTGAGATTGTTCCGGCAAGGGATTTTGTGGAAATGTTATGGCAGGGAGATATCTTTCTCTGCTTTACAATAACTAACCATTGGATAAATCTATGGTAAAAAAAGTAAAACAAGAGCCGAAAATAGAAGTTCCAACAGATGAAAAGAAAACCTGGGTATACCCGGGGCAAGCCAGCACATTTTTTGATCCTCTGCTGACCTCCCTTGTCTTTATAACAAAGATGCAAGGACGCCCCATTGTTGAATAGCACATTACACAGTTGATTCGGATTTGCAGTAGGAGCAAGCTCCTACAGTTCCATTTTGCGTTTTCCTGAGCTTCAGTGGTAATCATGTCTTATCAAAACTGACATCTTCAAAACCATGGTTTATCAGTTCGCAGGATCGGATTGTTCCTGGAGCCACCGATGAGTTTCCCGCTCACTTGCAGGATGACAGGCACGGCTGATTATGGTGCCAATTGCCAGGGCTGCCTGAGGCTTTGTAAAACCCAATTTGCCCAGTTTTGTATCAAGTTTCAGCAAACGCCTGGTCTCTAGAGTGGCATGTTCACAGCCGACACTGCGTGCTCTACTCATTTCCACACTGTTTACGTCTATCTCTTCGTAATATATCATTACTGCCATCTTGGTCTTGTTTCCTTACTATGGTTCGTGCAGCATAAGTCCTTGTTCACTTCTCAATTGTACAATCAGGTTGTGTAACTATTAAGAGCACCTCATCTTCGCCCATTCTGACCTTCTCGAGTAACACCAGTACGCTTCGAAAGCCAGGTAAGCGAGGTACAAGATCTTCGAGGCACCTACACCCCTCAAGGGGGTACTGAAAAGAGTGCCGGCTTACCGCTCATCACCGGTGTTAGAAAATTTGGAATCTACGGACAAATCGCAAGGTTTCTGAGAAGTGAATTTTCAAAGTATGATTGGTGTTTTTCTTTGGAATAGTGTGCTTGAAAGCTGTTTTTGATATCAATTCTTAAACCTTGATAAGTCTTTGTCGATAGAATAATATATAGAATGTCTTGGCATGGTGAAAAGAAGTAAAATCGAATTTAAATATGAGAATACAATGAAAAGACGTCCTCTCCTTCTTGAACAACTCGAAGATCGTATCTTTCTCGATGCCAATCCTGTGCTCGCAATTGACGATCCTGTTGATAGCTTGGCTGTGGAGGCGATTACTGAAGTACCTGTTACCGTTGAAGAGCCTTCAGCTATGGGGACGGATAGTGAAGTTGAGCAGTCGGCAGATGCCAGTGATCCTGCTGGTGATACTGAAACGGAACCTCTTCCCGTGCAGAATTTGGAAGAAACGGATGCTGTAAATGATTCCGAATCAGATGCAGTTCAGCTTATTGTTGTTGATTCCAGAGTCCATGATTCTCAGCAGCTGACTGCGGATATCAGGGAATCGCTCAGCGATGAAGATGCCGCTGTTGAAGTGATCGTGATAGATGGTCAGGAATCGGGAGTGGCTCAGCTGACTGAGGCACTGAGTCGTTACGATGATGTGGAAGCACTGCATATCTTCTCTTATGGAGACGATGGAAACCTGCGTCTTGGTTCGGACAGTCTGACAACTGACAGCCTCCAGGAATATGGTGAGGAACTGCATAACTGGCGGGATGCTCTGACAACGGATGGCGATATTCTCCTCTATGGTTGCGATATTGCACATGGTACAGAGGGTGAGGCGTTCGTACAGCAGTTTGCAGAGATCACCGGAGCAGATGTGGCAGCCTCCTCAGATACAAGCGGTAATGAAAGTTCCGGTGGTGACTGGGATCTGGAATATTCCACAGGTGATATTGAAGCACCGTCCCTGTTTCAGGGAGGTACCGATGTAGACTGGAACGGAGTACTTGACCCCACACCGGTGGCAACGGTGAATATGCCGGCAGAAGGGCTTATTGAAGAAAATATCGATTTCAGTGTGAGTTTTACCAACAGTGGTCTTTCCGGTGAAATAGGATATGGTCCGTACGTGGACGTCTATGTCCCAACAGGGTTGAATGTTCAGTCTGCACCCACCTATGGCGGGGCAGGGCTGTCTGTTCAGCTGTTTACCTGGGACAGTACTACATCCACCTGGTACAGCGGTGCTGCTCCGGGCAGCGGAACGGTTATTGATCCGACACTTGACGCCCATCCCTTTGATGCAGTGGGTGGAGTGATTCCGGTGGACAGCGGTGTTCATGACGGTGATCACTGGTATGTGATCGAGTTGCCTTTTGGCTCATATACTCCGGAACAGCCCACAGCGACAATTGATTTTACGGCAGAGCTTGATGAAGATGCCGTCCTTGGTGTTGATGGTGTGGCCGACTCCAGTCTCTATGCAGCGGGGGATGCGGTTGTTGGAGATCCTCTGACAGTAACTGCCCGGGCAGGATTTCATTTTGGAGGAGTGGATGCCCTTGATAATCCGACCAATGATCCCGTTCTTGTCCAGGGCTCTGCAGCAAACGGCAGCGTAACACCGCAGCTTATTACCATCACCAAGACTTCCAATGCACCCGAGGGGCAGACAGCCACCGGACCGAACTTCCCTGTGGATTACACCATTGTTGTGGATGTTGCTCCGGATCAGGTTGTGGATAATCTTATTCTTACCGATTATCTGCCTGATAGTGCATATTATCGTGACGATTACGTTGTGGTGGGGGCAGCCGTTCTGGCAGGTTCCGAGATACCTGTGGCGTGGCAGGCAAACAGTGCTGCTTCGGGCGACAATGATTTTGTTCTTTCCTTTGGCTCTGTAGCCGGTAACTCCGGAGATGGCGTCCCGGAGATTACCCTGACCTACTCCGTGTACTTTGGTGAGACAGATGCTGACGGGGCAGAGGTTATTCCTGCAAATACCGGGAATGATCAACTGGCTCTCAACGAAGCAAAGGCCACCGGCGATTACCTGCATCCCGTGACAGGGCTCGAGGGTGTTACCGCAGGAGACAGTAACAGTGACGACGGCGGACCGGGAGCACTTGATGGGGACGGATCTGATTTACAGCATGAACTTGATGCCATAACAGTGGAAAAAAATGTTGCAATTGTCTCCGGTGCAGCAGATGGGTATACGCCAAGTGATATCCTCGGCTATACCATTGATTTTGAGATCTCTGATTACTTTGGATTTGATAACATTGTGGTGGCGGATGATCTCGGTGATGGACAGCATGTTCTGGGTACCGATGCGGGAGACCTCACTTCTTTTAATCCTGTCCTCACCATCTATGAAAATGGAACAACAGTGGTCTATACATGGGATCTCTCCACACTCAGCGGGGGAACAGGTGATGCCTTTACCCTTGTCCGGGGGGGAGATGGTATAACGCATATCAGTTTTGATGTGTCTGCCTTACTTGTAGACAACGGTGATCCCAATGGACAGCTTCTTGGCGATCTGTTTGCCGGAGACGGCGGAACCAGTGATACTGACAACAGTGTCAATCGTCCCGGCAGCGGTACCAGAGGCACGATTACGTTCCAGTCTGTTATTGATGAGAGCTACATGGATCCGACCGTTGGAGATGTCAGTGTTGACTCCCTTGACCCCATTGTGAATGATGTGACAATCAGCGGAGATATCCTGTCCACAACCCTTGACCCAACAGATGGAACGACATCTCCCGATGACAGTGACGGGTATCTTGCAAACGGATTCACAGAAGCTGATAATTCCCATACCGAGGTAACCATCGAGGGTATTGCTGCAGTAAAAGATATGCCGTTTCTGAACGGTGCAGCATATAGCAGTGGTGATGTTATTCAGCCCGGTGATGTGGTCACCTATCGTCTGACCATGACGCTGCCCGTGGGAGACCTGGAAAATTTTGTCCTGACAGATTATCTGCCCCTGCCGGTTTTTGATGTTGCCGAGTTTGGAGGCGTTACCTCTTTTTCCAATACAATGGTTATTGGAGTGGATGTTGACCCCGCGTCCATTGATTTAACTGTGGGCGGACAGGTCTACTGGGGAGTGGGCACAACCCTTCAGCATGCCAACAATATCGTTGTCAATGCAGGGGACTGGCCTCCAAGTGTGGCTGCAGACGCTGCTGCCAACAGCCTTGTGATCGACATGGGAACGTTTAATTCAGATGATGCCAACGGTCAGCCCTGGGTTGTTGAGATTTTAATTACAGCCACTGTCCAGAACAATCCCTACGCTGACGGTCTGAATCTGACCAATCAGGCACAGTGGAACTACAACAATACCTTTGGCACCGGTGCGGTGACTGATGATATTGTCCAGATTGAGGTGTCTTCTCCGGAAGTATTGATCACCAAAGGTGTGGTGGCAACGGATGGAAATGGTGTCTTTGATCCTACGGGGCTGCTGGCTCCTTCTGATGTCACATTCAATGCTCCCGGTTCGTTGAGTTCACTGAGTATCAGCGGTGCAGTGGATGCCGGTGAGATGGTTACAGATCCCATTAACTCCGACATGATTGATGTCGATGGCTCAGATCTCGTCACTTTTGCTGTTTCTGCCTACAATGTCGGTGGTGCCAATGCCTATGGACTGCAGATTCACGATACTCTGGCTGGTACAGGGTTTGTTACTCCTGCAAGCCTTGCTGCCATGAACCTGCAGGTGTGGCGTGGAGATGGTGTGCAGCTGACGACTGGAGTTGATTACACGGCTGTCCTTGCCGGTGGCGAACTCAGCGTAAGCTTTGACGCTTTGACCGGTGTGCTTGATGGTGACCGTAAAGGAAGTAGTCCGGATGGAGTTGTCGGTGATGATGTCTTTATCATCACCTATGATCTGCAGGTGGATAACGAAACCGTACTGGATGCAGATGTGGTGGAATTTGGCAGTGAGCATGAAAATACTGCTTCTGTTTTGTTCTACACCGGAAGTCTCAATGATAACGGCACTCCTGTTGATCCCTCCGATGATTATGTTGATCCGGCAGCTGTGAACTGGGTGGATCCGACTGATCCGCCAAATGATACTGCTCTTGTTACTATCGCAGAACCTGAAGTTGCCAAGGTGTTGCTAGGTACAGGTATTGATGATGGCATAAATGAAGCCAATGAGGCGGTGGTAGGAGAGACTGTGACCTACCGGGTGACCGTCACACTGCCGGAAGGGGAAACGCCTTCTCTGCAACTTGTTGATCATCTCGATCGGGGACTGGCACTGGTCAGTATCGACAGTGTAGTGTTCAGTGCAGGAGTCTCAGCAGATAATACCTTTCCTGCCCCGGTAACCAGTATTGGCGGCGGGGTCAGCTATACCGAAAATTCGGGTGGTGCGGATACCCTGACTCTTGATTTTGGGGCAGTGTACAACAGTGAAGCCGATGATAATGATCCGGAAACCATTGTTATAGAATATACTGCTCTGGTGCTGAACAGTGCAGAGAATCAGTCCACGGTAAATGAGAGCGGTCCCCATCTGAACAATGGTGTCCGGGCAGACTGGGTTGAGGGGGGCGTTACCCAGTCAAGTGCTGTTGTGAGGGCTGATACTGTTAGCGTAATTGAGCCGGTTCTGGAAGTCAGCAAGTTGGTCAGTGTAAACGGTAATCCTGCAGATCCTGATCAGGTAGCAGGTGATGACGGTGATGCTGTGGAATATACCATCATTATCAACCATGGTGCCGATAGTGAAACCGGTGCCTTTGATGTGAGTGTGTCCGATGCTCTTCCTGCTGAAGTTACAGGACTCAACATCAGCAGCGTGACTGACACAGGCGGTGTCCTGGCTGCCGGTGATTTTATGCTCAGCGGTAGTACCTTATCCCTGAACCCCGCCAGTGCTAATGTTACAGCAAATGGTACCATTGATATCCCCTATGATCTCAGCAGGGTGATCACAGTAACCCTTGCCGGGACCTTGACCTCATCCCTGAATGTTGGAGATCTTATTGAAAATGATGCCGACATCGACTGGTCAAGTCTTCCCGGAGCCACAGCCGGGAATTCTGATCTTTCTGGTTTTGTTGGTAATGGTGACAGCGAACGTGACGGAAGCGGAGGGATAAATAATTACGCCGTTACTGACCCCGCAGATATCCTGGTTGGACTGAACACCATTGATAAGGTTCTGGTAAACAGTGAGATAAGCACCGAAACCGATGCTCCTCCCACGTCCAATCTTGCTGCTCCCAATCCCGGTGATGGTATGAATGAGGGGCGGGAAGCGACCATCGGGGAACTGTTGACCTATCAGTTAACCGTCACCATGGCAGAGGGTGTGAGTCCCAATGTTCATGTGGTGGATACACTTGCT
>JANTGG010000019.1 GCA_024763035.1 Desulfocapsa sp.
AAAGGTGGAAGCAGGGGTACGACTTTCCTGTGACGATGGTGTGCGTCTCTTTAATTCTAACGAGATTCTTTCCCTCGGCTATATGGCGAATCTGGTAAGAAACCGGATGAATAAGGATAATGCGTATTTTATATACAATCAGCATATCAATTACTCCAATATCTGTACCAACCTCTGTAAATTCTGTGCCTTTGGAAAGGATAAGGATTCCGAACTCGCCTACGAGATGGATCTTGATACCGTTAAGCAGAAGGTAAGAGATCGCCTTGATGAGCCGATAACAGAAATCCACATGGTTGGCGGCATTCATCCGGATCTTCCTTTTTCCTATTACACGGATCTGCTCAAGGGTATCAAGGAAGTTCGTCCTGACGTTCATATTCAGGCTTTTACCTGTGTGGAAATAGCCCATCTTGCGACCCTTGCCGACAAGCCTGTTGGTGAGACACTAGAAATCTTAAAAGAGGCCGGACTTGGCTCTATTCCCGGTGGTGGTGCCGAAGTCTTTGCCACCCGTATCCGGGAGATCACCTGCGAGAAAAAACTTCCAGGGAAAGATTGGATAGAAGTTGCCAAAACTGCCCATCGTCACGGTCTGCACACAAATGCCACCATGCTTTATGGTCATATCGAAACCATGGAAGAACGTGTGGAACACCTTGATGCACTGCGTATGGCCCAAGATGAAACTAAGGGTTTTCTTGCCTATATCCCCCTTGCCTTTCACCCTAAAAATACTGAAATGGATAATCTGGCCAGAACCACCGGTATTGATGATCTGAAAAATATTGCTGTTGCCAGGCTGATGCTTGATAATTTCCCGCACATTAAAGCGTACTGGGTTATGATCGGTCCAAAACTTGCCCAGGTAGCACTCTCCTTTGGTGCCGACGATATGGACGGTACTGTGAAGGAGGAAGTTATCACCCATATGGCTGGGGCAGACACCGAACAGGCCATTGGTTCTTCAACTCTTGTAAAGCTTATCAAAGAGGCAGGAAGAATCCCCATTGAAAGGGATACTCTGTATAACACCATTCAGAATCACGCGTAAGTCGAGGTGTCGGTATGCAGGATCAGGAATTTAACGTCATAGAAAAAAAGGTTCTTGCCGGAGATCGCATCAGTGATCAGGAGTTTCTGGACCTTGCTCAGGATGCGGATCTGTACCAGCTGGCATTTCTTGCTAATGGTGTCCGGGAACGATTGCATCCGGAAAAGCTGGTAACCTATGTCATTGACAGAAATATCAACTATACCGATATCTGTATCTCAGCCTGTAAATTCTGTGCATTTTTCAAAGCTCCCGAAGATAAAGATGGCTATCTGCTCAGCCATGAGGAACTTGGTGAAAAGATAAAAGAGACTCAGGATCTTGGTGGAACACAGATCCTCCTCCAGGGCGGGCTCCATCCCGATCTTGAGCTTGAATATTATGAGGATATGCTGCGCTTTATGAAAGGGACAGGTATTCATATCCATGGTTTCTCCCCGCCTGAAATTTTTCATTTTGCAGAAATATCAAAATTACCCATAAGCCTTGTTATTGAACGGCTGATTGCTGCCGGGCTTGACTCCATTCCCGGTGGCGGCGCCGAGATCCTGAGTGATCGGGTACGAGAGTCAACCGCACCTCGTAAGTGCACTGCAGATCAGTGGCTGGAGGTGATGGAAGAAGCCCATTCTCAGGGACTGCGAACATCTGCCACCATGATGTTCGGGCATGTGGAAACCCTTCAGGAACGTTTGGAACATCTGCGCAGGCTTCGTGATCTGCAGGATAAAACATCCGGCTTTACTGCCTTTATTCCCTGGCCGTTCCAGCCTGATCACACAGCCTTAACCGAACAGCTCACCATCGAAAAGACCACAGGTTTTGCCTATTTGAAAATGCTTGCCCTGTCCCGTATCTATCTGGATAATTTTGATAATGTACAGGCATCCTGGGTTACCCAGGGACCGAAGATCGCCCAGCTTTCCCTGTTTTTTGGAGCGAATGATTTTGGCTCCACCATGATAGAAGAAAACGTGGTCGCTGCTGCCGGAGTCAGTTTCCGTCTTTCAGAAAAAGAAATCCGCACCCTTGTAACCGATGCCGGTTTTCAGCCGCATCAGCGTTTGATGGACTACACCCTCGTCTCCTGAAGTGAAGTCGTGGTCTCAAACTCTCTGCAAATATACAGAGCGCCCTGGGTTGTTCCCGTGTCTGCGCCCGTCATTGCCGACGGAGCAATTGTAACCGACGGGCAACACATCCTCTCTGTTGCCTCCTGGTCTGCTGTCCGTACAGACTACCCTGATATTCCCGTTTGTTTTTTTGATGGTGTTTTCCTTCCTTCCCTGGTGAACAGCCATATTCATCTGGATCTTTCTGTTCTTGGCACGATAGCACCCAAAAATCCTGAAGATCCCATGTGTGACTGGATTCGCAGTCTGATGCAGAGACGGATGGGTGCTGATTTCTCAAGGGATGATATGCAAAAGTCCGCAGAAGCTGTCATACAGGATCAGTACCAATCCGGAGTGGGAATCATGCTGAATATCAGTAACGCTGAGATTCAGCATGAGAACCATCCCCTGGAGATCATATCACTTCTTGAACTCCTTGCTCCTACAAAGGCTGGTCAGCAGGCAGTCATTGAATCGATCAGAACAGAAGATGGAAACAAACAGCTTACTGCCCATGCCCCTTATTCCACAGGCCCTGAGCTCCTTTCCTTTATCAAAAAACATTGTAAAAAACAAAATTCCCTGTTTTCCCTGCATCTTGCCGAAAATGAAGATGAATATGCACTGCTGGCAGATGGTGAGGGATGTTTTGTTGGCTTTTTACAGAACCTTGGAGCAATGGATGGGACCTTTCCCATTCCCATCGTAAAAAAGAAGGGAATGCTTGCCTATCTGGATGATCTGCAACTGCTCGATGAAAAAACCCTCTGTGTTCATTGTGTGCATCTGGATGAAGAAGAGATTGCACGCCTTGCAGAAACGGGTGCCCATATCTGTCTTTGTCCCGGAAGTAACAAATTTTTAAATGTGGGGAGCGCAGCCGTTGAGTCAATTCTGGCAGCAGGTGTTACCCCTGCAATAGGTACCGATTCCATTGCCTCAAACCCAAAACTGGATCTTTGGCAAGAGATGTCTATTATTGCCCGGGAGCATCCACAGGTCGGAGCAGAAGATATCATCCGGATGGCAACTGTAAATGGGGCAGAAGCCCTTGGGGTTCAGGATACATATGGCTCTCTTGCATCCGGAATGGGAGCGCGATTTATTGGGCTGAAATCTTCTGTTTATGAAACTGCAAAAAGTGTTGATGAACTTCTCGGATTACTGGTGTCCTCCGGACGGCCGGAAGAGATCGTCTGGCTGGGAAGTCCCGACCGGGAAGGGATGCGGTAGTGACCATGGAACAGGAATTGCGACAAATTCAAATTGGGATGGTTAATTTTATAAATACTGCTCCCATCTATGAAACCTGGAAAACCCGCCCCCATCCCCCAAACTGGAATGTCGTTGAAGCCCCGCCTGCAGTTCTTAATCATATGCTTGCCGCAGATAAGCTGGATCTTGGCTTTGTTTCTTCCTATGAGTACTGTATCCGTCCGGATAAATATCGAATCCTGTCCCGCTTGTCCATCAGTGCCAATGGTTCCGTGGGCTCGGTGTTTCTATTTCTTCGTACTGATCCTGAGCGGTTGAACGGCAGAACGATCCTTCTCAGCGGGCAGTCTGAAACGTCCATCTGTCTGGTGAAGATTATCCTCGAAGAATTTTACAAGGTTTCGCCGCACTATATTGTGGGTGATGTGAACAGCGAGCAGGCAGAGGAGGTCGACGGGATTCTGGCCATAGGCGATGAAGCCCTTCGACTTTCCTCGGGCAAGGAATTTATGCATCAGCTGGACCTTAGTGAAATATGGTGCAGACACACAGATCTTCCCTTTGTTTTTGCAGTTTGTGCTGTGCGCGAGGAATTTTATCAGGAGTTTGGCGACACTGTTGCTGCCATCCACCACGAATTTCTAAACTGCAGGGAAGAGGGGAGGGTGAACCTTGAATATATCTGCAGCGATGTCGCGCCGCGTATTCCAATGCATCCCGACGAATGTTATGTGTATCTGCGTGCAATAGAGTATGATCTTTCCCAAAGAAAACAGCTTGCCCTGGAAACATTTTTTCAGTATCTGATTAAACGAAACGAAGCCGATCCCGCATCACTCCCATTAAAAATAATAGAGAGCAGGCAGTAATAAATCGTGAAAAAGAAAAAAATTCTTATCGGTGTTACCGGTGCTTCAGCAATGCTGTTTCTCCAGTCATTTCTTGAGATGCTTGCAGGAGAAGATGTTCTGCTGCATGGAGTTTGCTCAGAAGCCGGGGAAAAGGTGCTGGGACTGGAACGGGAATGTTCTTTTAAGGATCTTCCTGCGGTTGTAAAATGGTTCGATGAAAAGGATTTCACAGCGCCTCCTGCGTCAGGTTCTTCCGGGTACGATGCTATGGTGATTATTCCCTGTTCCATGGGAACCCTTGCCTCCATTGCTTCCGGTATCAGTGCGAATCTCATTCACCGTTCTGCAGATGTCCTGTTAAAAGAACGAAAACCGCTGCTCCTTGTTGTAAGGGAAACACCACTCAACAGAACGCATCTGCAGAATATGCTCACCGTTCACGATGCAGGTGCAACCGTATGTCCGCCGCATCCCGGCATGTATCTGAAACCTGCAAGCCTTGAGGATGCCGCCAGAACATTCTCCTGGCGGCTTGCAGATCAGCTCGGAATACAAATAAATGAGAGAAAACGATGGGGACAGGAGCAGAGCTGATGCTTAAAAAAATTGCTGTTCTTCTTGAGATGATCAAGTTCAAGCTGACCATCTTTGCCATGCCCTTTGCCTTTATGGGGACATTTCTTGGAGCACGAGGTATTCCTGCATTACGAGTGTTTTTGCTTGTTATCCTTGCCATGGTCGGAGCAAGGACCTGTGCCATGGGATTTAATCGTATTGTCGATGCCAGATTCGACAAGGCAAATCCCCGTACTGCAAACAGGGCAATTCCCGCCGGCAGTGTCAGTATGGTTGAAGCATGGAGTATGGTGATAATCGCCGGGCTTTTATTTTTTACTGCCGCCTGGATGTTAAATCCACTGACCTTAAAGCTTGCTCCATTTGCCCTTGGCCTTACCCTTTTTTATTCACTCACCAAACGATTCACATCCTTTTGCCATCTGATACTCGGTGTGGCCCTTGCCTTTTCTCCTCTGGGCGGATGGGTTGCCGTTCGTGGAAGTGTTGCCTTTTTCCCCTGGGCGTTGTCTGCTGCCGTGCTTTTCTGGGTTGCAGGCTTTGATACCGTCTATGCCTGTCTGGATGCAGAGTTTGATAAAAAAACAGGGCTGCATTCACTTCCTTCTGCCATCGGTTCAAAGAACGCCTTTCGGCTTGCTGCTGTTTTTCACTGTATTGCATTTGCCCTGTTCCTATATACAGGGATACAGGCAGAACTGAATGCAGCCTATTTTGTTGGTGTCGCTATTGCGGCGGGAGCTCTTTTTTACCAGCACCGGATTGTTAATCCTGACGATCTGTCCAGGGTACAGGGTTCGTTTTTTTCCATGAACGGTTTTATCAGTCTTGTCCTCTTTTTTGCAACCTGGCTTGCCCTTATCACCGGATAAGAATGAAAAGCCATTCCCTCTCTCCGCTGCTGACGATCTGCTTTCTCTTTTTTTTTCTGCCGACAGCTCTGCATGCTGCAGATTACCCGCAGGGGGAGATTGACCCGGCTCTTGCACCGGGCTTTTTCAAAAATGAGGAAAAACTCAGCTATTCCCTGTCCTGGTCGGGAGGTATAAAGATAGGGGAACTGCACATGGACGTTATCAGGATTGATGAAACTGCACAAAAATATGAAATACGGGTTCGCGTTAAAGATTCTGGACTTTTCCACTTCTTTTATCCCGTTGATGATACGTTTGTAACCATGGTTGAGGGAAGCGAAGGACTCCCCGCATCCTATCTGGTTCATCAAAAGGAAGGGCGTGGCTACACTGCGAAAAGGCATACGCTATACAATCAGAAAACCGGCGTGATTGCCTATCAGAAAAATGAGCAGCCCGTGGAATTTTTCCAGGTACAGGGAAAGGTTCATAACGAATTTTCGTCCTTTTTCTTCACCCGCTTTCTTAAACTTGATGCAGCCAGTCCTGTCACTGTCCCTGCTTTTGCCGATGGAAAGCGTCATCAGGTGGTGGTACAAACAGAAGAGCTAACCCGTTTTTCAGATACCCTGCTGGGTGATGTGAATGTGATTCCGGTTATGCCGCTCATAAAATTTAAAGGACTCTACGATAAGGACGGTAATACGGTTTTCTGGCTGACAGATGATGAGTGTCGAATTCCTGTGAAGATTAATTCTAAATTGACCATTGGCTCACTTACTGCCGATCTTGTCTCCTATACCAATCCCGGATGTGCTGACCAATCTGCACATCACAGGAAAAAGCCTCAGAATTTTCTGAAAAACAGCCAGCTGGATCTTGGAGACTGATTGGTGTTTTCCACTCTGTTCTACGCTTTTTTCTGGCATGAATTTCAAAATTGACTATATTGTGCTCCTTTTGGAGTAGATGAATAAAATAACAAAAATACAAAAAACTCTGCACCCTGCAGAAAAATATTAGATAAGGAGAATGGAATGAAACTGATTCTTTTAGGTGCCCCCGGTGCCGGTAAGGGGACTGTCGCAAAATTACTCACTGCCATCGATGGTTCTGTACAGATTTCAACAGGCGATATTCTGCGTGGTGCTGTTACAGCAGGCACTGATCTTGGAAAAGAGGCAGAAGGCTATATGAAAAGAGGAGACCTTGTGCCTGATTCCCTTATAATGGGAATCATGGAGGAACGTCTTCAGGAACCGGATTGCGAGAAAGGTTTCCTCCTTGACGGGTTCCCCCGTACCATTCCCCAGGCGGAAGCACTTACTGAGCTTCTCAAAAAACTGGATATCCAACTGGATATGGCCGTTGAAATCGATGTGCCAAAAGATATTATCCTTGACCGCCTCTGCACCCGCCGAACCTGTGAAAACCCTGAATGTCAGGCTATTTACAATGTAAAATCCAATCCGCCCAAGGTGGAAGGTATCTGTGACAAATGCGGTTCCAAAGCGATCCAGCGTGAGGATGAAACTGAGGAGGCTATCAGCCACCGTCTTGCCACCTACAATGAGAAGACAGCTCCCCTTATTGGCTTTTACAAAGATGCCGGTCTGCTTTTAAGTGTACCCGCAACCTCAAGTGATGCCGTTATTGAAGCTGTAAAAGAAAAACTGAATTTATAAGAGCAGTTACTTCCGGGATACTGTCTGACACCTGTCAGACAGTATCCTTTTTTTGCCTGGAGAATCTATTATGAGTGGTGCGGTAAAGGATACTGATTATACAGGACTTGAGCTTGTTCACCGTGGAAAGGTACGTGATATGTACGTGCTTCCCGGACATGACGACAAGCTCCTGATGGTGGCCACGGATAGAATTTCCGCCTTTGATGTGGTAATCGATGCGATTCCCGGTAAGGGCAGGATACTCACTCAGCTTTCATTGTTCTGGTTTGATCTGCTCGCTGATGTGGTTGATAATCATCTGATTACCGCAAATGTGGACGAGTATCCTGAAAGCTGCAAACCTTACGCGAAAGAGCTTGATGGACGTTCCATGCTTGTCCATAAGACTCAGCCGCTTGATGTGGAATGTATTGTGCGTGGATATATTTCCGGTTCTTTCTGGAAAGCATACCAGAAAGACAGGAACGTGTGCGGATTTACCTTTCCTGAAGGCATGCAGGAATCTGAGAAATTCCCCGAAGTGCTGTTCACTCCTTCAACCAAAGCCGAGCTTGGCGATCATGACGAGAATATTTCCGTTGACAAGATGATGGAAATGCTTGGTGAAGAGAAGACAAAACAGATTGCAGATATCAGTATTCAACTCTACAGCCGGGCAGCCGACTATGCCCGTTCCAAGGGTATTATCATTGCGGACACAAAGTTCGAACTTGGCATGCTCGGTGACAAACTGATTCTTATCGATGAGGTGCTGACACCTGATTCGTCAAGGTTCTGGCCGCTTGACGAATACAAGCCGGGACAGGGGCAGCCAAGCTTTGATAAACAGTTCCTTCGTGATTATCTCTCCACTCTGGACTGGGATAAGAACCCTCCACCTCCCCCGATTCCCGGGAAAATTATCGAGAAAACCAAAGCTCGTTATGAAGAGGCTCTGGAAAAAATCACGGCAAAATAGGCGGGTCGAGATCCTTGTTTTACAAAGTGTCTTTGCTGTTTTGGCAGGAAAAGGAGAAAAGAATCCGGACTGCCAGAAGGTGATCAGGGGAATAGAAAAACGATTATTAATCACTTCTCTTTGGACACATGTCACAGATGAGAACTGTCAGTTCATTCAGAGCTATGGGCTTTGTTAAAAAACCATCCATTCCCACCTGCCTGCATTTTTCTTCAAAATCATAGGATGATTCTGCTGTCAGGGCAATAATCGGAACCCGGGGCTGACCGTTCTTAGTCTCAATCGTTCTGACCTGCTTTGTTGCTTCAATACCGTCAAGTATCGGCATTCTGATGTCCATCAATATGATATCAGGTGTTTCCTGCTTCAGCTGTTCAAGCAGGACAACCCCATTCTCGCAGATCCCCACACTTGCTCCATACTCTTCAAGGAATGCGGAAATGATTCGTTGATTGATAAAGTCATCTTCGGCGAGCAGTATTCGAATTCCGGAAAGCTTCTGCGGTATGGCGTGTGTTTCTTCTGACGGTTCCTGCAAAATTTCAGGATTTTCTGTTTTACATTGAATTGTAAAACAGAATACAGAGCCGTTTTTATCGCTTTTTTCCAGCCATATCCTGCCCTGCATATAGCTGACAAATTCCTTACTAATCGCAAGCCCTAAACCGATACCATCAGCGACCTTGGCTGAGTCGAGCTGTCCACGTTCGAAGGGGTCAAATATTGTTTGCCACAGTTCATCTGAAATACCTGAACCGCTGTCTTTAATGGTAAAGAGAATAGTAACGGCATCGGCAGCGGGAGTATCCTTTAGAGCCGCCTGCACCGAGACAGTTCCCCTGCTGGTGTGTTTGATTCCGTTGTTGATAAGGTTGATGAGGATTTGCCTGATTCGTCCGCTGTCGCCTTTGAGCGTGTCGGGTATATTTTCATCCTGTTCAAAAGAGAGTGCGATCTCATTATTATTTGCTGAAAGCTGCATCAATTGCACAACTTCCTTGAGGAGTGCTGAAAGAGAAAAGGTGGAGATATGAAGTTTGATTTTACCGGATTCAATAAGAGAAAGTTCGAGAAGAGAATCAACAATAGTCTGGAGCCGCTGTCCGGAAAGGGCGGCAATGGACAATAACTCTTCCTGTTTTTTGTTAAGCGATTGTTCTTTTAACAGATCCATAAGCACTATCATTGCCTGCAGTGGTGTCTTGACTTCATGGCTCATATTGGAGAGAAATATAGACTTGGCCTGATTTGCCTTTTCAGCGTCGATCTGCGCCTGGATCGCGATCTTCTCATTCTTTTTTCGAAGCTCAATCTCTTTTTTCAGCAGATCGTTTGATTCCTGCAGTTTTTTGTTCATACTCTGCATGGCAAGAGCGACGTTTTCCATCTCGACGTCACCATTTGGCTGGGATTCTGGATTTTCCGGCGGGAGGGTGGCTGAAGAACGTGAGAGCTTCTGCAGAGGCAATATAATGTATTTATTAGTTTTCCATCCTACAAACATTGCCATAAGGAGCATGAGCAGCACTGGCATAAAAAGAAAAAGGAGTGGAGTCTCGGATTGTGCAAGGGCTGTTTTCTTACGAACAACGGTAAGGACTTCCAGTTGATTCTCGTAAACATCCACGGTGGTAAAGGCGGTTAGATACTCTGTGGAACCGATGCTTCGTTCCCTGTTCCAGTTTTCCTGGAGGTTGAAGGTTGAAAGCGGAAAATCAATCACTCCTTTTGTGGCAATGATTCCACCATTACTATTGAGAATATAAACCTTTTCTGCATCCGGAATAATCAATGGATCAATAATATCCTGAAACCTGGAACAGGGAACCACAGCACTGATAACACCGATAACATAAGAACGGTCGAGGAAATAAACGGGGACATTGATTGCAAGAAAGCGCTGATCAGGACTCTCATTTATCTGAGTCACATAAACTCTACCGCTGTTGTAGGGGGTATCGAAAAGATCCTCATGGAGGAAAACGTTGAGAATGGAATCTTTGGATTCGCCTGCGATAGAAACCTGAATAGTGCCATTTATATCATAGAAGGCAAGGGCGGCAAAAGACGGGTTGCTTTTTTTCAGGTTGGAGAGGAGATTGTACTGCTGGTATGGCTTGATCGCCATACGCTCAATCTGCTGACTGGCAATATACACTTCACGGATTGTATTCTTCCAATACGTCTCTATCCGGCTGCCAAGCGAAGTCGTGATGGTCTGCAGATGATTCTGGTATTGATCGCGTTGGATCTGGTAATGGCGTGTGAGAAAAAAACTGCCGAGCAGCAGTGTCTGGACAAGAGCAACTCCGATAAACAGCAGCAGAATACGAGTGCGGATTGTTATACGCATCAATATACAGAAGGAGAAGGGGTTAGGGAAAATCAGCAAAGTGTATGATGGGCTGCATCATACACTTTGCTGATTTGGTGCCCGGAGCGAGAATCGAACTCGCACACCTAAAAGGCGAGGGATTTTAAGTCCCTTGCGTCTACCAGTTCCGCCATCCGGGCTTGCTCTGTTTGTACCATAGAGCTGATTTGTTTGTCAATTGTCAAAAGAGGTGTGCCAAAGGTTGTTAAGTGTGTATAATTTACACTGTTTAGAATGATGAAGAAAATTATTTAAAACTGTAGAGTAACTGGTATTTGGAACGAAATGAATGAAATCCTGAAAAAGGTGCTGAAAGGGGCTCTGGTACTGGCGGCGATTATTGTCACCGGGACTGTCGGGTATATGCAGTTTGAGCATATAGATTTCCTTGATGCGCTCTATATGACCGTAATCACCCTCACCACTGTCGGGTACGGAGATATGGTACCGGTGCAGACTGCCGGTAAAGTGTTTACCATGTTTCTGATCCTTGGAGGTGTGGGATATGTCATGTTTATGTACACTAAAATTTCGGAGACTGTTCTTGAGGGCGGACTTCGTGATATCCTTGGGAAGAGATATATGGAAAAGGAACTGGCTCGTTTAAGTGATCACTACATAATCTGTGGATATGGCCGCATAGGCAAGATTATCTGTAAGAATTTCCATGAGAGTAAAAAGAGTTTTGTTGTAATCGAATCAGATCCTGCCGAGATTCAGGAAATCATCAAAAAAGGATATCATGAAATCGAGGGGGATGCTTCAGAAGATGATGTTTTGGTCATGGCAGGTATTCATCGGGCAAAAGGACTGATTGCCGTGGTTTCAACAGATTCTGATAATGTTTTTATCACACTTACGGCAAGGGGGCTGAATCCGAATATTGATATTCTGGCACGCTCAAGCGGAGCAGTGGGATCAAAACGAAAGCTGAAACGGGCAGGGGCGAATCATGTTATCTCCCCATATTCCATCGGCGGCTTGCGCATGGCTCATTCCATCCTCCGTCCCAATGTTATAGATTTCCTGGAAACCACCATGCGCGTGGATGAAATCAATCTGCAGATGGAAGAGGTTACCATTGGTGAGGATGCTGAGTTGCTGGGGAAGACCCTTATGGAATCCAATATACGCAAGAAGTTTGATATTATTGTTATAGGAATCAAACGGCAGGACGGAGAGATGCTCTTTAACCCGAAACCCGATACCCAAATTCTTGCAAAGGATATCTTGATTGTCCTTGGTAAAAAAGCACAGATCGAGGCACTGAAAAAAATATAATATCAGCGACGCTCAGATACGGACAAAATGGAACTGCAGGCGCCCGTCTCCGCGAGCGACCACTTGTCAGAAAACCATTGAGGCATCACGAACAATGGCCTTCATTTCCCGCACGGCCTGATCCAGTCCGACAAAAACTGCCCGTGTGATGATTGCATGACCTATGGAAAGCTCTTCTATGGTGTCAAGAGCAGCAATACGTGCTGTGGTCTGATAGTCAAGACCGTGACCGGCATTGATGCGTAAGCCCATCTGGTAAGCAGCTTCTGCGGCTTCTGCAATTTGCTGATACTCATTCTCCTGTGTTTCCTCACTCACAGCGTCACAGTATTTGCCGGTGTGCAGCTCAACATAGGTCGCTCCAATATCGAGTGATGCCTTTACCTGTTTGCGCTCGGGATCAATGAAGAGTGAAACAGGGATGCCAGCCTTTGTGAATCTGGCGATGGTTTTGGCAAGCTTCTTTTTTTGTCCGGCAACATTCAGCCCGCCCTCTGTGGTCAGCTCCTGACGTTTTTCAGGAACCAGGGTTACCATATCCGGTTGAAGATCAAGGGCAATACGGATAATTTCCTTGTTTGCACCCATTTCCAGGTTCATTCTGGTTTTTATGGTCTGCCGCAGCAGCCGCACATCCCGGTCGTTGATATGACGTCTGTCTTCACGAAGATGGACAACAATTCCTGCAGCACCGGCTAATTCACAAATAGATGCTGCAGCCACCGGATCCGGTTCGGTGATGCCTCTAGCTTCTCGTATGGTGGCTACGTGGTCGACATTAATTGCGAGTTGGGTCATTTGTGTACTCCGGGATGTGTATAGCTCTTGCATGAGATCCGCTTCCAGATCCCACATTTCTTCAGCTTCTTTTTCCGATCGCTCATGGTCGTATCCAAGTAAATGGAGGAGTCCATGGGTGATAAGCCATGTCAGCCGGTGGTGCAGGCTAACGTCCATCTCTACTGCTTCTTTTTGGGCGGTTTCCACGGAGATGATAATGTCGCCGAGCTCCCGTTCAGAAATTGTGTTTAAAAGCAGAGAGTCCTGGTCGTTCAGGGGAAACGAGAGAACATTTGTGGCTCCGTCCCTGTTCCGATACTGCTTGTTCATCCAGCCGATTTCCTGATCATCAGTAAAGAGGATGGAAACCCCATGGTCGGCAGTCTGTAATTTCTCCATCAGTAAAGCGGTACGTCGCTGCAGGAGTTTTTTGCAGAGATTGAATTTTGCTGGATCTCTGTTGAATGTAAATACAGCAGTCATGGTTTGCAGTTTATTTTTTTGCAGTTTATTTTTTTTCGTAAGCGGCGATGATTTTCTGCACAAGTGGATGCCTCACCACGTCATGTCTGGAAAAATGACAGAAACCGATGCCGTCAATTTTTTTAAGAAGATTCTTCGCCTGCAGCAGTCCGGAAACCTCTGGACGCGGCAGGTCAACCTGGGTGACATCACCTGTGATTACGGCGGACGAATCGAATCCTATTCTTGTGAGAAACATCTTCATCTGCTCCCTGGTGGTGTTCTGTGCTTCGTCAAGAATTATAAATGCATCATTTAATGTCCTTCCTCGCATAAAGGCAAGCGGGGCAATTTCGATAATTCCCTGTTCCAGCATACGTTCACTTTTCTCAGATCCGAGCATATCGCTGAGAGCATCATAGAGTGGCCGCAGGTAGGGGTTGACTTTCTGGGCAAGATCACCCGGAAGAAACCCGAGCTTTTCACCTGCTTCAACGGCGGGACGGGTGAGGATTATGGATTTGACCTGACCGCTGGTGAGTGCGGAAACAGCCATGGCAACGGCAAGATAGGTTTTGCCGGTACCGGCAGGTCCGATACCGAAGACAATATCTCGGTTGCGGATGGCGTCGATGTAGGTTTTCTGATTTTGGGTTTTGGGAGAGATTATGCGGTTTTGGGCAGTGATGTAAACCTTGTCCAGAAAGATCTTGTCGAGTTTGCACGCGGGTGCTTTTTCAAGACAGCGCAACCCGAAGGAAAAGTCGGAACTGTATACCTGAAATCCTTTCCCGATCAGGGAATAGAACTGTTTGAGCAGATTGGCAGCAAGATCAACCTCATGCCCAAGGCCAACGATATTGATACCGTGACCCCGGACATGGATCTGAACTCCTGTGTTCTGTTCAATCAGCAGGAGATTTTTGTTGAACTCTCCGTACAGAACTCCGGCAAGGGTGTTGTCCGGAAAGGAGAGCTTCCTGCTCACTTCTGTTACTGCCATCAGCCTTTTTTCTTATCGGCAAGCTGTGCGTCAATAAGTTTCTGGATAGCCGGCAGGGTACGGGTTTTGAGCTTGATTCCGTTAATAAAGATGGTTGGTGTACCGGTAACCCCGGCTTCTCTTGCGTCACGCAGATCCTTGTTGAGTTTCTGGGCAAGTTTCTGGGATGCCACATCTTTTTTAAACTTATCAGTATCAAGTTTAAGGTTTACCGCGATGGTATCGATGGCTTCCTGACTTAGCTTCGGAAGTGCAAAAAGTTCATCATGAAATTCCCAAAACTTCCCCTGTTCCTTGGCTGCTAATGCGGCAAGGGCTGCGGGCGCTGCCATCTTATGAAAATTAAGCGGCATATTTTTAAGAACGATTTTAACTGTATCGGGATTATTCTCGAGCACCTGCTCAAGTAGTGGCACTGCTTTGCCACAGTGAGGTCACTCAAAGTCCGTGAATACAGCAATGGTAACCGGCGCATCAACCTTTCCAACAAAGGGCGAACCTGTGATGTCAATATCTGCAAAAAAACTTATGGAAAGGTCGGTGAAGGTTTTGGCATCCTGGTCGATCAGGTATAATTTTTCACCACGGGGGGCAATGTCAATGGCTGTCACGCCACTGTTGACCGGGATTTCACCAAGAAGATTGCCTTTTGCCGTATAGACCATTACCTTCTGGTTTTCAGTGAGAATGAAAACCCGTTTCCCGTCAAGGGAGTGAACGATATCCAGCGGCTTGGCTGACAACTTCCAGTCTCTTTCCACTTCCCACTGAATTTTGGACGAATCCGAAGCGGCGGAACTCGCAAAACTGTGTAGAGGTGAGAAAGAAAGCATGAGCAGACTGCATACAGCTACGCAATATTTGAGCTTCATAAATTCCTCTGTTTAATTGGTGGATAGCAGGGATCAACGACCTGTTGCCAGTGGGGCAACTATGATGCTGCCGGAAAATCATTAAGACAAATGCACACTTTCTCTTAACGACCATAGATAATAGTGTGCCAATCAGCATTTGGCAAGCAGGCAGTTCAAAAAAAATTACCGGTCATTCCAGGCCTGTTATAATGAAAATAACAGATTATTTTCGTTCATAGACGTATCAGTCTTGACTGAAAGGCATATGTGAATTAATTACTATGAAATTGGTATTTCTTTGTATCTGGTGGATTGTTTCACGTTCAGCTTGAACGTCCCGTTGAGTAACAGGATTCTACCTGTCCAGGAGCTTGGCTGAGAATAGGCATTTCGTTCAAAATCGAGGCATTTTCAAAATTTTACCGCAGGCATATAGTTAATATTCTGAGGATAAAATTTTGAAAATAACGAAGAGTTTGGGCGAAAGGGCATTCTCGGACATCCTCCTTGGATTACATTGCGAGGGTGGCGGAATTGGTAGACGCACTGGTCTTAGGAACCAGCGCCTTGTGCATGGGGGTTCGAGTCCCCCCTCTCGCACCATATTTTATCATTAATCGATCATGAAAATTACTAAAGGATGAACAAGATGGAAGTCGTCGTTGAAGAAGTTAGTGCGCTCACCAAAAAGCTTACTATTACACTGCCCGAGAAAGATGTTCAGAAGAAGCTGAAAAAAGCATATGATAAGCTTCAGCGTGAAAGCAAGATGAAAGGCTTTCGTCGTGGGAAAGTGCCCCGTTCCATTATTGTAAAAAGCTATAAGCACGAGGTTGAAGCTGAAATCGGAGAAAAGCTGGTCCAGGAGAGTTATTTCGATGCGGTTGAACAGGAAAATATTGACCCCGTCGTCCATCCCGATATCTCCGCTCCCCGGTTCAAAGAAGATGGTACTTTTGAATATGTGGCAAATGTCGATATACGCCCCGAGTTTGAGCTTGGAGAGTATAAAGGACTTGAAGTGGAGGAAATCTCCTCCGAGGTGAGTGATGCTGCCGTGGAAGTTGAAATCGAAGAGCTGCGGCGCAGCATGGCTCCCCTGAAAACAGTTGCTGACAGAGCCATAGCAGAAGGTGATGTTATCGTTGTTGATTTTGAAGGTTTTCACAATGGAAAGGCAATGAAAGAGGTGAAAAACGATAACTATTCTGTAGATGTGGGCAGTGGAAAGCTCAGTCCTGAGTTTGAAGAAAAACTTGTTGCAATGAACAGTGGAGAAGAGGCAAATCATGAAGTTGATTTTCCTGCAAACTATGCCAACCCTGTACTTGCCGGGAAAAAAATCGAGTTCCGGGTGAAAGTTAAAGAAGTAAAGGAGCGTGTTCTACCCGAGCTGAATGACGAATTTGCCAAAGATGTGGATCAGGCTTATGAGACATTTGCAGATTTACAGAATGCCATTCGTGAGCAGCTTCAGGAGCAGAAAGAAAGTAAGGCTGAGGGAGACCTCACTGACCGCATTATGCTGAAACTCCTTGAAAATCATGAATTTGAAGTCCCCGAGCGCCTTGTTCGTTATGAGGTGGAGGAGATGATCAAGAATACCGAAAAGTCTCTTGAAGAAAGCGGCATGGATTTGGAATCCGCCGGGATAAATCGTGAAGAACTTGCTGAACGCAGCAGGGAGACAGCTGAAAAACGAGTCCGCGGAGATTTCGTTCTGAAAAAGATCGCTGATGTGGAAGACATCAAAGTAAAAGATGAAGATATGGATCGTGCTTTCAAACGCATTGGCGACCAGTATAATATGCCTGTTGCCCAGGTAAAAGAATACTTCGGTAGTCGTGATGATCTGCTTCCGTTCATGAACGAGATTCTCAACGAGAAAATTCTCACCTTTCTCCGCGAAAATGCCAAATTTGTAAAGGCTGCCTCTGCTGAGACAACGGAAAATGCAGCAGAAAATGCAGAATAATGTTCATGCATTCAATTTCCTGCTATGATACAAAAAACATAGAGGAAAGGTGTTTATTATTAACTGTCTGATTATACGACTGCAGTGCCGGATTTATCCTGGTTCTGCAGTCGTATTTATTTAAGGAGAAAAGGATGAACCTTGTACCAATGGTAGTGGAGCAAAGTCCTCGCGGGGAACGTGCTTTTGACATTTATTCCAGATTGTTACGTGAGAGAATTATATTTCTTGGTACAAGTGTCGGGGATGAAGTTGCAAATTCCATAATTGCTCAGCTGCTGTTCCTGGAAGCAGAAGACCCTGATAAAGACATCACTTTTTATATTAATTCTCCTGGTGGTTCGGTGACTGCAGGGCTGGCCATTTATGATACCATGCAGTACGTGAAAAGTGATATCGCAACCCTCTGTATGGGGCAGGCCGCCTCAATGGGTGCCTTGCTGCTCGCAGCCGGGACTGCCGGAAAGCGGTACTCCCTCCCCAATTCCCGTATAATGATTCATCAGCCCATGGGCGGATATCAGGGACAGGCAACTGAGATAGATATTCATGCCAAAGAAATTCTCCGTATGCGGGATGATCTCAATAAAATCCTTGCTCAGCATACAAAGAAAACTATAAAAAAGATAAAGACAGATACAGATCGTGATAATTTTATGAGTCCGGTGGAGGCGAAAAAATATGGCATTATTGACGAAGTGCTTGAAAAACGCCTTGAACCGGTAGAGGCAGAGTAACATGGATGAATTTGAAGGTAATGAGTCTGCATCACACTGTTCTTTCTGTGGAAAGAGACAGGATGAAGTGGCTAAATTGATTGCCGGACCAAATGTATATATATGCGATCAGTGCATTGAGCTGTGCAATGAGATTGTAACAGATGATGACCATGCTGAGGCTGCGGATCAGGAAGGCTTCACTGCCGGCAACTTAAAGCCTATGGAGATAAAGGATCATCTCGATGAGTATGTTATCGGGCAGGAATTTGCCAAGAAGGTACTGGCAGTTGCTGTTCATAATCACTACAAGCGTATTGAGGCACCTCAGGATGATGATACCATTGAGCTGCAGAAGGCAAATATCATTCTCATCGGTCCCACCGGAAGCGGTAAAACACTCGTCGCGCAAACCCTTGCCCGTGTTTTAAATGTGCCATTTTGTATGGCGGATGCCACCACGCTCACCGAAGCCGGGTATGTGGGGGATGATGTGGAAAATATTCTGGTGAATCTGCTGCAGGCTGCTGATTATGATATTGATCGAGCAGAACGCGGTATCATCTATATAGATGAAATTGACAAGATCGCCCGGAAGTCAGACAGTGCGTCCCTCACCCGTGATGTTTCCGGTGAAGGGGTTCAACAGGCATTATTGAAGATAATTGAAGGAACGGTTGCCTCCATTCCCCCTAAAGGCGGTCGTAAACATCCGCAGCAGGAACTTGTAAAGATCGATACCACCAATATACTTTTTATCTGCGGTGGTGCATTTGTGGGGCTTGATACTGTCGTGAAACGTCGCAAGGGGACAAAGTCCATGGGCTTTGGAGCCAAAGTTGTCAGTGACAAGAACCTGAAAATTGGTGATCTGCTCGAATCAGTACAGCCTGAGGATCTGCTCAAGTTTGGTCTTATTCCAGAGCTTGTTGGACGGTTGCCGGTGATTGCCACCATGCAGGAACTGGTCATCGAAGACCTTGTCCGCATCCTCACAGAACCCAAAAATGCTTTGACCAAACAGTATGAGAAACTGTTTTCCTTTGAGGGGATCCAGCTCAGATTTACAGAAGGGGCGCTTTCTGCCATTGCCAACAAGGCACTCAGTAGAAAATCAGGTGCCCGCGGACTGCGGTCAGTGATGGAAGCCGCCATGCTTAATGTCATGTATGAGCTGCCTTCGAAAGAAGGCGTGCAGGAATGTGTGATCAGTGAACAGGTTATTACTGAAGGTGATTATCCGGTCATTCTTTATGAAAAGGCAGCCGAAGAAAAGCACCTAAAAAATGCCTCATAACTGCCCGAACAGAAAACATCTACTACTCTAACAGGTGACTCGTTTTATGAAAACAGATCTTTTCCCACTCATGTCCCTGCGTGACATCGTTATTTTCCCGCACATGGTAGCTCCTCTGGTTGTCGGCAGGAGTAAATCCATTAAGGCCCTGGAAGATGCCATGGAAAAACGCACTGAAATCTTCCTTGTAACCCAGCAGGATTCAAAGGTAGACGACCCCGGAGAAAGTGATATCCATAAGGTGGGAACGCTTGCTGTGGTGATGCAGCTGCTTCGTTTGCCTGATGGTACCATCAAGGCTCTTGTGGAAGGCAAGAGACGCGCAGAAGTGGTCTCTTTTCTACACCACGAAGAATTTGTACAGGTGGAAGTAAGCTATCGTGATGACGTGGAAACAGAAAGCCCTGAGACCGTTGTTTTTGTCAGACAGTTGCGTGATCTTTTTCAGCAGTTTGCCGCCCTGAATAAAAAGATTCCAAGGGAGGTGCTGAAAACCATAAAGACCATCGAGGATAATGCAAAACTCGCCCATGTTGTCAGTGCCCACCTGCCGTTGCAGTCTTCAGAAAAGCAGAGCATTTTGGAGATTGACTCCATTCCCCAAAAGATTGAAAAACTCCTTGAGTTTATCAACAGAGAAATTGAACTCGCCAACCTGGAAAAGGATATCAACGCCAGAGTAAAAAAGCGGATGGGGAAAACCCAGCGGAATTATTTTCTTGGTGAAAAAGTCAAAGTAATTCAGAATGAAATTGGTCAGAATGAGGAAGGTCTGGATGAACTTGGCGAGCTAGAACAATCCATTGAAAAGAAGAAACTTCCTGTAAAAGTACGCAAACAGGCGACAAAAGAGTTTAAAAAACTGCGCAACATGCCGCCCATGTCTGCTGAGACCACAGTGGTCAGGAATTATATCGACTGTATTCTCACCTTGCCGTGGAATAAGAAGAGCAGAGCCAGACTTGACATTAATAAGGCAGAGAAAATTTTAAATGAAGATCATTATGGTCTCGACAAACCAAAAGAACGAATCCTGGAATACCTTGCCGTTTCGGCACAGGTAAAAAAACTGCAGGGGCCTATCATCTGTCTCGTCGGGCCTCCAGGTGTGGGGAAGACCTCAATCAGCCGATCTATTGCCAGGGCCATGGGGCGCAAGTTTGTTCGGTTATCCCTTGGTGGTGTTCGTGATGAAGCTGAAATTCGCGGGCATCGCAGGACATACGTCGGGGCAATGCCCGGTAAGATCATTCAATCCATGCAGAAGGCTGGTGTTGCAAACCCTGTTTTTTGTCTCGATGAAGTCGACAAGATGAGTACCGATTTTCGCGGTGATCCCTCATCTGCCCTCCTTGAAGTATTAGATCCGGAACAGAACAACGCGTTCAATGATCATTACCTTGATCTTGACTACGATTTGTCCGATATCTTCTTTATCACAACTGCCAATAATCTTGAGGGAATACCTCTCCCGCTGCAGGATAGAATGGAGATCATTCGCTTAAACGGCTACACAGAAGAAGAGAAGAAAAATATTGCTGAACAGTTCCTTATTCCTAAACAGCTGAAGTTGAACGGTTTCAAACCTGACGATATCTCTTTCACAAATGGAGGTATTTTTGATGTTATCCGCCGTTACACAAGAGAAGCCGGAGTCAGGAATTTCGAACGAACCATTGCCTCAATATGCCGAAAGGTGGCAAGGGAGAGGTTAAAGTCTGGCAGGAAGGATAATACCTACAGGATTGCAGCAAAGTCTGTCGTGAAATATCTTGGCACTCCAAAGTATCGCTATGGTCTTGCAGAGGTGCGGGATGAGGTAGGGCTGACCACGGGTCTTGCCTGGACCTCTGTCGGGGGGGAACTGCTGCAGGTGGAAGTGACGATTATGCCCGGAACCGGGAAGATGATTGTTACCGGAAAACTAGGAGAAGTCATGCAGGAATCTGCACAAGCGGCCCTTAGTTATGTCCGTTCGCGTGCCATGCTGCTTGGTCTAGAACCGGATTTTTATCAAAAAATAGACATCCACATGCATGTACCCGAAGGGGCCATTCCAAAAGATGGACCATCGGCGGGGATCACCATTGCCACAACGCTTGTTTCTGCAATTTTAAAGCTTCCGGTACGTCATGAGCTGGCGATGACCGGTGAGATAACGTTGCGGGGCAGGGTACTTCCCATTGGCGGCTTAACCGAAAAACTGCTTGCCGCAAAACGTGGAAAAATTAAAGAGGTTATTATCCCGAAAGAGAACAAGCGAAATCTTTCCGATGTTCCGGATAAAATTAAAAAGAGCTTGGTGATCCATTGCGTTGAGAATGTCGACGAAGTGCTTGAAAAATCGCTTATTGTAAGAAAAGGTGAAACACTGTTCAAGGATGTGCCTATCACCACAGTGTATAGCGATATTACCCTCTCAACACATAATACACCACACTGACTTTTTTGCTTGACGCCTGACAGGCTACCTGTTAAATAGTTCTCCACATTGATTGCGGGGGGCGGTTAGCTCAGCTGGGAGAGCATCGGCCTTACAAGCCGAGGGTCACAGGTTCGATCCCTGTACCGCCCACCACTCAATTGATGTAAATTTTATCTAACACGGAGCGGTAGTTCAGCTGGTTAGAATACCGGCCTGTCACGCCGGGGGTCGCGGGTTCGAGTCCCGTCCGCTCCGCCAGATATAATAAAAAAAGGGTTTCAGCCTCACAGGTTGAAACCCTTTTTTTTATTCTCCCCACACTGATCCCACCCTTGCAAAGACCATCAAATGTGATGGCATCGTAAAGACTCTCCTCCATTCATTACGGTTTTCAGGCTTGTGGTTTTATGATGCAAGTCTTTCTCTCAGTACGTTTACACCATGGAATTTCACCTGCCACATGTTTTGCAGATAATCCTTTACCTTTTGGAATTATAGGATATTATTTACATTACATAGCAACAAATCTCTGCCCGATTCATTCAAAACAAACAGAAAGAGGATACAAAATGCCCGAGAAAAACCAAAATATTGATGAGATGACGATTTGGGAAGATGCTAAACAGATGCTGCGTAAAGCAGAAAAAGAAAACATTGAAACCGCGTGGGACAGGCTTCAGAAACAGACCCCCCACTGTCAATTTGGAGAAGGGGGAATCTGTTGCCGGATATGTACCATGGGGCCCTGTCGCATCGGAAAAAAAGCATCCAGGGGAGTATGCGGTGCCGACGCCGATGTTATCGTTGCGCGCAATTTCGGACGTTTTATCACCGGTGGTGCAGCCGGTCACTCCGATCATGGCCGTGACTGCATTGAAGCATTGCACGCAGTGGCACATGGAGAAACAAAAGATTACGAGATTAAAGATAAAGAGAAGCTCCTGAGAATAGCAGAAGAAGTCGGTATCAACACCAATGATCGTGATTATCTCGATGTTGCAAAAGACCTTGCTGCAGAATTTTTCGAAAATTACGGAACCACCAAAGGAGCAGTCTCCTTTGCCTCACGGGTCCCTGAAAAGAGAAAGGAGCTGTGGAGCAGTCTCGGTATTACCCCACGTGGTGTTGACAGAGAGATTGCCGAAATGATGCATCGAACCCACATGGGATGTGACAATGATGCTGCCAACACCATGCTCCATGCCGCACGCACCTGTCTTGCAGATGGTTGGGCGGGGTCCATGATTGCCACTGAAATTTCAGATATATTGTTTGGTACGCCAAGCCCCCGCAAGGCAAAGGTGAATCTTGGAGTATTAAAAGAGGATCAGGTTAATATCCTTGTTCATGGACACAATCCCATCGTTTCCGAGAAAATCCTGGAAGCCGTTAATGATCCGGAGCTCGTAGCACTGGCAAAAGAAAAGGGTGCTTCCGGAATTAATCTTGCTGGTCTTTGTTGCACAGGTAATGAGCTTATGATGCGTCGTGGCATCCCGATGGCAGGGAATCATCTTATGACTGAGCTCGCCATTATAACAGGAGCCGTGGAGATGATCATTGTCGATTACCAGTGCATCATGCCAAGTCTTGTCCAGGTGGGATCCTGCTATCATACAAAAATGATCACCACTGCAGATAAGGCGAAATTCACCGGTGCTGAGCATGTTAAATTCGAGATGCATAACGGGATGGAACAGGCACGAAAGGTTGTCAGAAAGGCTGTCGAGCTGTACGAGTTCCGGGATCGAAACCGTGTGCAAATCCCTGGTGAACCGGTGGACATAATGACCGGATTTTCAAATGAAGCGCTTCTCCAGGCCTTGGGCGGATCGCTCACACCGCTGATAGATGCCATCAAGGCGGGCAAGGTACGCGGTGCTGTCGGTATCGTTGGCTGTAACAACCCCAAATACAAACATGATCACTGCAATGTCAATCTGGCAAAAGAACTGATTAAGCGTGATATCCTTGTACTTGCCACAGGTTGCGTGACCACTGCTACAGGAAAGGCCGGCCTGCTTGTTCCGGAAGCCATTGATACAGCAGGACCTGGACTGAAGGAAGTTTGCGGTTCTTTAGGTATTCCACCGGTACTGCATATGGGAAGTTGTGTGGACAATGCACGGATTCTTCAACTCTGTGCTCTGCTTGCCAGTGAGATAGGTGTCGATATCTCCGATTTGCCGGTGGCTGCGTCCTCGCCGGAATGGTATTCCGAAAAGGCTGCCGCAATAGGAACCTACGCAGTTGCATCCGGAATCTATACACACCTCGGACACCCGCCAAATATAACCGGCTCAAAACTGGTTACCAATCTCGCATTATCCGGTCTCGATGATCTGCTGGGTGCCTGCTTTGTTGTAGAACCCGATCCGTTTAAAGCGGCAGAACTGATAGATAAAAGAATTGGTGCCAAACGGACAGCTCTTGGACTTGTATGATACGTCTGTTATACAATTTTCTTTTCTTTTTTTTATTGTGAATGGAGGGCAATCTGCCAGATATCTTTTTAGCCGGCAGGGGGCTTACCTTCCATCACCGATATCAGGTTCTATTCCTCTCTTTTATGACAGAACAGACAACGGTATTTGGGAGGGTGATCCTCAGGGAGTGCCATATCCTCTGGATTATGGCACTCGGTGCAGAATTTTTCTGCCGCCTTCTTTTTCATACCAAAAAAACGCGTGTGATCCCCGTCATGGGGAAGTCGTGCGGTGGTTTCTGCGGGAGCCCGCATTAAAAAGGCAACCAGGGCTACAGACATAACGATAAATGCTATATTTATAAAAATGGTGTTTTTCTTTTTAGGTGTTGTCATGGGGTGTTGAGTGTTGGGTTTGGTTGGCTTTTATATAGCCATTTCCATTTTGTTGAATTTGATCATACCTGATCGCAGCCCCAGTGTCATTAGTTCTGCCAAAAATGCATTCAGGAGACCGCTTTTTCCACTGATTGTCACCATCCGGCTGTGTTTTGCGTGACGCTCCACCAGTTGTGTCATTATAGTGCTTGTGTAGTGTGGATCGCAGATACTGCGGGCGGTTTCTTCTCCGGAAATAATGGCAGGATAGATGCCTTCCCCTGTGAGTCCCGACGCTAGTCCCGCTGCATCACCTACCAGATAAACCTTCTTGAAGCACCAGCCTTGATAGTCATAGTTTATGTATTCGGCATGGGCCTTATGCTGTGTGAGTTGATAGCCCTGTTTTTTCGCCCAGAATAAAAGATTCTTTTTCAGTTCGGCAGCGCCCAGGCTTGCACGGTCGGCATAGGCGCCAATGGAAAGAGTCCTGGAATGGGGGAAAATCCAGGCGTAACCGTTCTTAAACAGTGCATTGCTTAAATGCCATTCCATCTTATCGACGTCTCCGGGAATCTGGTAGTTTATCCCGATTCCAAGACGAGTGCTCGGGATTCCAAGGGAGCGGCGGACAAGGGATGATGAGCCGTCAGCACCGACCAGATAGTCAAAGCTTATCCACTCTTTCTTATCGCTGCTTTTATCATGCAGCAATGCTTTTCCGGTATCAAGCTGCACAACAGCTGTGGCAGTGCGGATGGATGCCCCGGCGTTTTTTGCCTGTTCAGCCATTTGCTGTCCAAGGCGTTTACGGTTTACTGTGGCAATGATAGGGTCTTTTTCTTTTATGGAAATGGATTGCAGGGGGGATTTGATATACTGTACGGGAAACGATTTTTCAGCAAGATTTGCCGGAACACGACTGATAAGACCACTCCAGGTAATACCGCCGGCACAAACCTTGGGACCGACAACTTTTTTTCGTTCTGTGACGAGGACGTTTTTACCATTTTTGGCAAGAACTTCCGCACAGGCGAGTCCGCCGGGACCAGCTCCGACTATAAGGGTATGAACGTGCATGAAAACCGGGCAATCAACTGAAAAAAGATGCCTTGAAATATTCGCTGTTCATCCGGGCAATATTTCGGATGGAGATACCTTTGGGACAGACCGTCTCACATTCCCGTTCGTTGGTGCAGTTGCCGAATCCTTCATTATCCATGGCAGCAACCATGGAAAGAGCACGTTCTTTTCGTTCCTGCTGCCCCTGGGGCAACAGGCTCAGTTGTGCAATTTTAGCACCGGTAAAGAGCATAGCAGCACCGTTAGGACAACTGGCGACACAGGCACCGCAACCAATGCAGGCGGCGGCGTCCATGGCAAGTTCTGCGGTGGTCGATGGAACAGGGATAGCATTTGCATCGGGCGTACCACCGGTATTAACGGAAACATAACCGCCTGCCTGGATAATACGGTCAAAGCCGCTGCGGTCAACCATCAGGTCTTTTATAGGAAGAAAGACCCTGGAACGGAATGGTTCGATGACGATGGTATCACCACTCTTGAAATGACGCATATGCAGTTGACAAAGTGTGGTCTCAGGTTCCGGACCGTGGGCAATGCCGTTTACAACAGCTCCGCACATACCGCAGATTCCTTCACGGCAGTCATGGTCGAAGGCAACCGGATCTTTCCCTTCACGGGTAAGCTGCTCATTTAAGACATCAAGCATCTCCAGAAAAGACATATCCGTTGAGATCCTTTGCAGGCTGTATGTTTCAAACACACCGGAGGCGAGGGAGTCTTTCTGCCGCCAAATTTCCAGACTGATATCAATTTCACTCATAGTACAATAAAACCCCGGTAAAAAATTTCATCCAAAACCCAAAACCAAAAACCCAACACCCAAAACCTAAAACCTAAAACCTAAAACCTAATACCCAATACCCTTATTTATAACTACGCTGACTGGGCACAATATCCTCAAAGACAAGGGGTTCCTTATGCAGTGCAGGAGGAACCCCAGCTCCTTTATGTTCCCAGACAGACACATAGCTGAAGTTTTCATCATCACGTTTTGCTTCATTTTCAGCAGTTTGACTTTCTTCGCGCAGGTGGCAGCCGCAGGATTCTGCACGGTCAAGGGCGTCATGGATCATAATTTCTGCAAATTCAAGAAAATCGGCAACCCGCCCGGCACGTTCCAGCGATTGATTGAGCTCCTTGCCGGAACCGGGAATATAGACATCGTTCCAGAACTTCTTTTGAATTGCCGGAAGTTTTGCAAGGGCCAGTTCTAATCCCTGTTTATTCCGTGCCATTCCGCAGTGGTCCCAGAGTAATAATCCCAGCTCTTTATGTATTTCGTCTACGGTGACCTTTCCTGCAGGACCGTTTTTACTGCTGCGAAGAAGCTTTTCAATCCTGTCATCCACACCGTTAAGAGCTTTTGTAAATTCCGGCTTGTCTGCTGCAACATGACCAAGGGAAGTCGAACCTAGATAATTGGCTACTGCCGTACCAATAATAAAATAGCCGTCGGCAAGCCCCTGCATAAGGGCACTGGCTCCCAGGCGGTTTGCGCCATGGTCGGAAAAATTACATTCACCAACGGCAAAAAGACCGGGAATAGTGGTCATCAGATTGTAATCAACCCATAGCCCGCCCATGGTATAATGGACAGCAGGATAGATCATCATCGGTTCATGGAGCGGGTTACTGTCGGTAATTTTCTCATACATCTGAAAAAGATTGCCGTATTTCTTCAGGATGCTTGCCTCTCCGTCACGTTTGATGGCTTCAGCAAAATCAAGATAAACAGCAAGCTGCGTGTTACCCACGCCTTTTCCGGCATCGCACTGTTCTTTTGCATTGCGTGAGGCCACATCCCGGGGCACAAGATTTCCAAAGCTGGGATATTTGTTTTCCAGGTAATAATCGCGATCTTCTTCGGGGATGGAGGCAGGCGGTCTGCTGTCGCCGGGTTTCTTCGGCACCCATACCCTGCCGTCATTACGCAGCGATTCACTCATCAGGGTAAGTTTGGACTGATAATCACCATGCACCGGAATACAGGTTGGATGAATCTGCACAAAACAGGGATTGGCAAAGCCGGCTCCCTTTTTATGGGCTCTCCAGGCGGCAGTTACATTGGATGCCATGGCATTGGTGGAAAGAAAATACGCATTCCCGTAGCCTCCGGTGGCTAGAATCACCGCATCAGCAGCGTGTTTTTCTAGTTTCCCGGTGATGATGTCGCGGGTGATGATTCCCCTTGCTTTGCCGCCCACAAGGACTATATCCATCATCTCCTTTCTGGTATGCATGCTTACTTTCTTTGCCTTAATCTGTCGTGACAGCGCAGAATAGGCACCAAGGAGCAACTGCTGTCCTGTCTGACCTCTGGCGTAAAAGGTTCGTGAAACCTGTGCTCCGCCAAAAGAGCGATTGGCCAGCGTTCCGCCGTATTCACGGGCAAAGGGAACACCCTGGGCTACACACTGATCGATAATGGAGTTAGAGACCTGGGCGAGTCGGTAGACATTTGCTTCCCGGGAGCGAAAATCGCCGCCTTTGATGGTATCGTAAAAGAGACGTCGGATGGAATCGCCGTCATTCTGATAGTTTTTTGCGGCGTTAATCCCGCCCTGTGCAGCAATGGAATGGGCACGGCGTGGACTGTCCTGAATGCAGAAGGAATCAATATTATAGCCCTGCTCTGCCAGGGTGGCAGCGGCGGATGCCCCGGCGAGTCCTGTTCCAACGATAATAATCTTATATTTCCTGCGATTTGCCGGGTTGACAAGTTTTGAGGAAAAACGATGATTGTCCCATTTTTCAGCGAGAGGGCCTTCCGGGACAGCGGAGTTCAGTTCCATAGGTGTACCTTTTAGTAAAGAAGGGGCTCAGTTGCCGCTCCCGAAGAGAAAGAGGAATGGAATTGCACCAAAAAGAAGGAGAAAAAAGAGTGGGACGGCGTAGGTTATTTTATGGATAATCCAGGTATATCGAGGGTGGTTGACACCAAAGGTCTGCAGCATTGACCATAATCCATGACTTATATGGAGGGCGAGAACAACAAATGCGACAATGTAGAACATGGAAAGAACAAACGAGGAAAACATGGTGCTGACTGTGTGTGCTATAACGCCATGATCACCAAAGGAGACGGCAGCAGTGTGGATAACTGCAAAAAGAAGTATAAACAGACCGCTATAGATCATGGTGCGTGAAGCTATGGAATTTTTGAAGGCTCGTTTATGCACTTTGTATTTTTGTGGTCGTGCCTTACGGTTTTGCAGGAAAAGCAGAATGCCTGTGATGATATGGATGGCAAAAACAGCAAAGAGTCCTTTACTGAACAGGGAGACGATCAGGGGGTGACTGTGCAGTTGGTCAGCGTAGGACTGGAAGAGGGACGTGGAATAGAAGAGAGTCGCATTCCCGGCGGCATGACTGAATAAAAAGAAGATCAGGCAAAGTCCTGTGCATGCCATAACCCATTTTTTGCCGATGGATGATTTGAGAAAAATTATAGGCCACATAGTAATTTATCCAGGTTGGTTGACTGTCATGTTTGCAAGTCATAACTGTAAGATAAAATCGCGAAAAAAAACAGCGTTGATTTACAGTTGTTCGATATTTTTTCTGATGCTATGTTGCGATCTGCAAATCAGGAGACCATTACTACCAGTGATAAACGCTAACACCGGTGATGAACGGTAAGTCGGCATAAGTACCTTATTAGAAATTTTCTTGCGAAAAAAACAAGAAAATTATCTGTAAGGTTCTAATAGCGGTGATGACCAACAAAGGCAAGGTGACAAAAGATGACATGGAAAGGGGTAATTTTTGATCTTGATGGAACACTTCTCGATACCTTAAGGGATCTGGCTGAAGCTGCCAATACGGCACTGGCTTTCTTTGATTATCCTGTCCATAATCAGGACGAATATCGATATTTTGTGGGGGAGGGATTGAAAACTCTGACCCGGCGAATTCTTCCCGATTCCGTTTCCGATGAGAATGATATACTCCTCTATATGAAAAAATTCGAGGAAGTGTATAAGCAAAACTGGAACAAACACTCAGCCCCTTATCCGGGGATTCCTGAAATGCTTGCAGATCTCAAAGAAAATGGTATGCAGCTTGCTGTGCTGTCTAATAAACCACATGAATTTACAAAAATCTGTGTGCATGAATTTTTTCCTGAAAATACCTTTTCTTATGTGTATGGACAGAGGGATGGTGTGCCAAAAAAACCGGATCCCGCCGGGGCCGTTGAACTTGCCCGGCGGTTGGGGATTGATCGTGAAGAAATTTTATATGTAGGGGATACCGCAACAGATATGCAGACCGGAAACAGTGCCGGAATGAAGACAATAGGAGTGCTCTGGGGATTTCGTAATCGCCGGGAGCTTGAAGAAAACAATGCCTGGAAAATTGTAACTCACCCGGAGGAAATAGTACGTTATGCCGCTTAGTCCTGACACCGTACAGATTTTACATTACGCAGCTCCGCCCGCCCTTGGTGCCTTTATCGGCTACCTGACAAATAAGGTGGCGATCAAGATGCTGTTTCGCCCCCTGGAGGCAAAGTATATTTCAGGCGTTCGTGTACCCATGACACCTGGTGTTATCCCGTCCAAACGCCGTGAACTTGCCGCAAATATCGGGGAAATGGTTGGCAGTCATCTGCTTACAAGTACTGAAATCGGCAACGCCCTGGAAAAGGAGAGCTTCCAGAAGACCCTGTACGCACTTATCGAAGAACGAGGTGAAAAACTGCTGCAAAAAGATCTTGAATCGGTTCGACACATTATCCCTGATTCCTACCAGAGCTACTATCAAGTTGGTGTGCAGGCAATATCCTATCAGGCACAGCAGTCTATTCACGCGTTTATAGAATCGGAAAACTTCCAAACCATCCTTGAAGAGACCATTGATACACAGTTTCAGCGAATTCTGGAAACAGATTTGCAGACTTTTCTGCCTGGGGAGGATCGTGAATCTGCTTACGCTTTTATCGAAAAGAGTGTCGGCAGAATGCTTGCAAGCCCGGCCATGGATGAATGGGTGGAAGGTTTTGTCCGGCAGAAGGTCTATGGCAGTCTACAGCAGAAAAAATCTCCTGCAGATATCCTGCCCCATTCACTTCAGGAACTCTTGATTGCAAGTATAGAAAAACAGACCCCCAAGCTTCTGGAAAAACTTGCCGCTATCATTTCAGAGCCGGAAATCAGAGATCGTATTGTTGTCGGTGTCCGGATGGGGGTTGAATCATTTGTAGAGGGTCTGGGACCGATGGCTGCGCTTGCCAGTGGCTTCCTCACTCCGGAAGTGGTTGAAGGGAAGGTTCGTGAGTATCTTGAGGAAAAAGAAGAGGAAATCGTAAGCTGGCTGCAAAATGATGAGGTACAGATACGCGTTTGCGCAACACTGCGGGAACGAAGCGACGCATTCCTGCAGACTCCTGTTGTTGATATGATGGGAGAGGATCACACTGACACCGTGGAGACATTTTGCACCCATCTGAGCAGTCAGTTGACTGCACTTCTGCAGGAACCGGAAACAACGGCAGCCTTTTCCTCCATGATTAAAGAAAATATAGAGACTCATATAGAAGGCGGGCAGCTGCCGCTTGGTGAAATTCTTTTTGATCTGCTGGGTGATGAGGGAATTGAGCGTGGGAAAACCTGGCTGAAAACCGAAGCTTTTTCTGTTTTACGTTCTGAAAAGAGTAAAAAAACATTGAATAGTATGGTTGAGAGCCTTCTGGAAAACCTGCTCAACCATCGGGTTGGCAAATTAGGACGACTGATTCCCGGCGGTGTGCGGCATGGAATTTATGATTCCATGCGTAAAATGTCGTCTGCCATGCTCGCAGTTGAAGTCCCAGGTCTTGTAGATTCCTTAAATATTCAGAAAATCGTCCAGGATAAGGTGAACTCCCTCGATCTGATGCGTCTGGAACGGCTGCTGCTTTCCATCATGGAAGAGCAGTTTAAATATATCAACCTTTTTGGAGCATTACTCGGCTTTTTGATCGGCTGCCTGAATTTGTTTTTTATGGGTGTTGGATGACTTTGGAAGTTACGTGGGTTTAAAAAGTTACTGACTTACATATTTTCCCCCCATTCAGGGGGGCTTCAGTAAACTTCATAATTTTCGGATTTCCGGTTATACCGGGATAGAATTTTTGCCAGGGCCGTTGTCCACCAACAAGGATAAACCAATTTCCCATCTTTTGAGTGGTGATGTATGCAAACCCTGCTTGACGAAACCAAGATGCTTCCCTGCTTCTTTCTTTTGTATACCCAATACTATTCACAATTCGCCACCTACGCTGGACAATAGTATCACATTTATGTATTATGTAAAATACAGTATTCCTTTTTTTAGTCTACTTTATTATACAATAAGGATAAGTGATGCGTGATTTAAGTGAATTGTTCAGCCTTCAAAATCTTCTCTTCAAACATACCACCGACAAACCGGTACGGTTTTTATATGATAAAATAGACTGGAGAAATCGTCTTGCGGGTATCGTCGGGGGACGTGGAACCGGCAAAACAACTCTACTGTTACAGCATTTAAAAAAAGAAAAAAAGGCCGGGCAAAATGTTCTCTATATTTCTGCTGATCATATCCGGGTGGAAGCCTTAGGTTTATATGAAATCGGTTCGTCGTTCTTCAAGACCGGCGGCAATATACTGGCGATTGATGAGATCCATAAATATCACAACTGGGCACAGGAGATAAAAAATCTATATGATTCATTCCCCGATGCCTCACTTTTATTTTCAGGGAGTTCTGCTCTCCACCTTCAGCTTGGCAGGTCAGATTTATCGCGACGGGCTGTCTACTATACAATGCCGATTCTGTCCTTTCGAGAATATCTTCTCTTTAATGAGGGATATAGTCATCCCGCCTGTTCTTTACGGGAAATACTTCAGAATCATATGGAGCTTGCAGAAGACATCCAACCCTCAAAAAAGATACTTGGCAGCTTTGCAGAATATCTGAAGACCGGTGCCTATCCTTTTTTTCTCGAAGGTCTTGAGGAATATAATGGAAAACTGGAGAATGTTATAGCAAAAGTACTTTATGAGGATATTCCTGCCACAGAGGGAATTCGTTTCAATGGGATCCCTGCTCTAAAAAAGATCCTCTTTGAAGTCGCAACTTCTCCTCCCTATGAGCTGAATATTGAAAAGATGTCAAGCCATCTGGGCATTGCCAGGACAACTGTTTACGCATACCTGGAACACCTTGAACAAGCCGGATTAATAATAAAAGTCATGCCGCTGGGTTCAGGCAGCAGGCTTACCAGAAAACCAGCAAAGCTTTTTATGGCCAACACTAATTTACTGCGAACAGTTGGCGGACCTTTACAACTGGAAGACCCTATCGGCACTGTGCGTGAGAATTTCTTTGTCAGTCAGCTTATCGGAACGAAGAAATATAATGTTCGGGCAGCTCCAAAAGGAGATTTTATAATCGATGAAGAATATCTGTTTGAAGTTGGCGGCAGGTCGAAATCACAGCATCAGATACAAGAATATCAAAATGGATTTATCGTAAAAGATGACATCGAAATGGGCCATAACAATATCATCCCGCTGTGGATGTTTGGTTTTCTGTACTGAAATATGAACTCAAGCAAAACTGACGTGATATAAATGTTGCTGTTTTAAGCGGAGGATTTATGCGGGAATATATTAGATATTTGACTGCACTACTAGAAGCAAAATCTAAATCCTGAGACTGGAACTATCGATACTACCTTATCAGGAAGAATCTTAACCTATCCATACCATACACCCTTTAACCTTGCCAGAGCGAAACTCTTAAATTCTTCCTTGTAAATATCATCGTACAAGCAAGCAACCACTTGCAGTTCTGATATGTATTAAACCGCATAATTTCATACTCTGTATTGGTTGCAAACTGCATGGACACTATTGCGACCATTTTTCTTGTTCTCTTTTGCCATGGTTGTTATAATGACTATAATAACAAAGGAGAAATGCCATGACTGAAATCAACGCTTACATGCCGATCACCAAAGCCAAAACCCAGCTGCTGGATATGGTCCGGTCATTGAAAACCAAAAATGATACTATTGCCATTACCAAGAATGGTGTACCTGAGGCTGTGCTCATTAGTATGGAGGCTTATGAAAACCTCATGGAGACAGTCGAAATTCTGGCAGACCAAGGTGCTATGGCTATTCTGAAAGCTTCAG
>JANTGG010000020.1 GCA_024763035.1 Desulfocapsa sp.
TGTAATAAAAAACAAGAAAATAAATGACCTTAAACCTTGAATGGTAACGACAGCAACAAGGCACTTATGCCGGCTTACCGTTCATCACCGGTGTTAGCATTTTTCAGCCAATATAAAGGGAATGTTCAATGATATAGGCAGCAACAGCCGGGCTGACAAGTCCGTCAAGGGGTAAACCGTCAGCTACACGCTGTCGTATCTGAGAAGAAGAGACGGAGGGGAGGGTGAGAAATGACGAAAATATCCATTTTCCACTCTTCTCGTTGTACCAGCCTGTATCTTTTTTTTCATAGGAAAAGCGCATAATCTGCCTGTTAAGTCTTTCATTCTCCACGCCGCTGCGTGAAAAAACTATAAAATGAACAGTTTTCAGAATTTCAGCGCTCTCTTTCCAGTTGGGGAGATCCAAAAAAGAATCCGCCCCCGTGATAAAATAAAAATCCACAGCAGGAACAGTGTGCAGTTGTAAATAGCGAAGGGTATCGATTGTGAATGATGGTTTGGGCAGGGTCTCCTCCACAAACAGAGCGCTGATATTTTCATGCCTGATTTCCAAAAGAGCACGTTCCAGCATGGCCTGTCGATGACAAAACCCTGCAACATCGGTGTCTTTATGGGGAGGAACAGCTGCAGGAATCAGCAGAACATCATCGAGATCACATAACTCCCCTGCTGCACGGGCAAGGGCAATGTGCCCTTTATGAACCGGATTAAATGTTCCTCCTAAAAGTCCCGTGCGGTGCTTCACCCCCTGATCTGTCCCTGCCCGTAAACGATAAATTTACGGGTGGTCAACTCCTCGAGTCCCATGGGACCATAGGCGTGCAGCTTTGTCGTACTGATACCAATCTCTGTGCCAAGACCCAATTCGCCGCCATCGTTGAAGCGGGTGGAGGCATTCACCATCACTGCTGAGGCATCGACTTCTGCAATAAACCTCTGGGCATTGCTGTAATTCTCGGTGATGATATTTTCAGTATGCTGTGACCCGTACGTATCAATGTAGGCAAAAGCCTCGTCCATATCACTGACCACTTTCACACACAGGGTGAGATTGAGAAATTCCGTCCCCCAGTCGCTTTCCATGGCCGGGGTCATGTCGGGGACAATCTTTACACTCTCACTGCAGCCAAGCAGCTTCACCCCTGCCTTTTTCATGGCTTTGACAAAGACAGGTAAATACCCTTCGGCAATGTCTTTATGCAGCAAAACACCTTCAAGGGCATTACACACTCCCGGTCGCTGAGCCTTTGAGTTCAGAAGAATCGGCGTTGCCTTTTCAAGATCCGCATCACGATCCACATAGATATGACAGACCCCTTTATAATGTTTCAGAACAGGAATCCGTGAGGTTTCGGAGACAAAACGTATAAGCCCCTCTCCTCCCCGTGGGATTATCAGATCGATGTACTCTTCCTGGGCAAGCATGGAATTTACTGCTGCCCGATCAGTAACAGGGATTACCTGGACAGAATCTGCGGCTATTCCCTGACTGACAAGGGAGTCCTGAAGAACAGAGGCAAGTGCCATATTGGAATGAATTGCCTCGGATCCTCCCCGCAAAACAATTGCATTTCCGGCTTTCAGACAAAGTGCTGCGGCATCAACGGTAACATTTGGGCGTGACTCATAGATCATGCCGATGACACCTAAGGGGATACGCATCCTTCCAACCAGCAAGCCATTGGGGCGCTTCACCATCTTTTCCACTTCACCAACCGGATCAGGTAACTGGGCAACTTCCCGCAATCCTGCCATCATGGAATCGATCACCTTATCAGACAATTCAAGACGATCAAGCATGGCTGCGGAGAGCCCCTTCTCTTTCCCGTTAAGCAAATCCTTTTCATTTTCAGCCTGAATAAAATCACGTTTGCTGTTAATGGTCTCAGCCATTTGCAGTAAGGCCTGATTCTTTGCCTCCGTTGACAGTGTCACAAGTGACCTTGCCGCCTTTTTGGCACGAATAGCCATGCTTACAATATCTTGCTCAAGAGTAGTCATCTGTTTATCATCCCCTTCACGTCAGTATTACAAGATTATCGCGATGGATAACCTCATCATAATCTTTCACACCAAGCAGTTCTACGATTTCGTGGGACTGATGTTGTTTAATCTTCTCAACATCTTCGGAATCATAATTTATCAATCCAACTGCGACAACCATACCATTTTCATCCAGACAGCGGATGGCATCACCAAACCCGAAATTTCCGTGCACTTCACAGATTCCGGAAGGAAGCAGGCTTCTTCCACCACTGCAGATCGCCCTTCGTGCCCCATCATCTATAACAAGCTCACCGGCCGGTTTCAGGATATGTGCTATCCATTGCTTCCGCCTGCTGATCTTATCACTTGCCGGGAGAAAAAATGTACCCACCATCTCACCACTGAAAAGCTGCTGCAAAATCCCCTCTTCCTTACCGGGACCGATAAAAGAACACCCGCCACCGGTGGCAACCATCTTTGCCGCCCTGATCTTTGACTGCATGCCGCCGGTGCCAAGGGCACTTTTCAGATTACCAGCCATGGCTTCAATTTCTTCGGTGACAGCGGGAACAGTATAAATGGGTCTTGCATCGGGATCACTCTGGGGGTTACCGGTATACAGTCCGACAACGTCAGTCAGACAGAGAAACATATCCGCCTCAATGAGATTACTGATATGAGCTGCCAGTGTATCATTATCACCAAATCGCAGCTCTTCCACAGCAACCGTATCATTTTCATTAATAACGGGAATGGCGTCGTAGCGAAAAAGGGCAAGGACGGTACTGCGTACACGCAGATATCGATTTCTATCTGCAAGATCCGAGTGGGTAAGCAATACCTGGGACACCGTCTGGCCATACTCTTCAAAGGCAGCTTCATAGGCATCCATAAGAATGGGCTGACCGATGGCTGCAAGAGCCTGTTTTTCATCAAGATCGGTTTCGGTCGATTCGGGTAGTTGTATTTTACGTTTTCCGGCAGCAACGGCGCCCGAACTCACCAGGATGACCTCCCTGCCGCTTTTTTTCAGGAAACTGAGCTCCCTTGCAATATTTGCAATGACAGCGTAATCAATGCCATTTTCATCAGTGAGTACCGCTGAGCCAACCTTTATAACCAGCCGTTTCGCCTGATCAAAGTAGGTCTGACGATAGTACAGTCCGTCTTCCCTGGTTATATCGTAAAAATTTTCAGCCATAGCCACTCACTCTGAAAGAGTTTCCTCTCCACCCGATTTGGACTGTCTCCTGTCTTTAACTGCCTGCTTTTCAAGGGTATCAGCAATCCACTCCTTAATGGAATCAACCCCTTCACCTGTAAGTCCGGAAAGGGTGATGGTCTCAATGCTTTGTTTGCGCATCTCTTTTTGCATTTGTTCGATATTTTCAGGAGGGGCAATATCCACTTTATTGAGAACAAGCAGTCTTGTTTTATCCAGAAGTTCTTTTTTATACTGTTTCAGTTCATTTTCTATAACAAGAAAATCCGATAAGGGATCATCGCTTGAAACATCGAGGATATGAAGCAGTATTCGTGTGCGTTCAATATGACGTAAAAAGGTAAATCCCAGCCCTACACCTTCATGCGCCCCCTCAATCAGTCCAGGAATATCTGCAATAATACACGATTCATGCTGGGGCAGGTGCAGAACACCCAGTTGCGGTTCAAGGGTGGTGAAGGGATAGCTGGCTACTTTCGGGTTGGCGGCCGAGAGCTGTGAAAGAAGGGTTGATTTACCGGCATTGGGAAGACCGACCAGCCCGATATCAGCGATCAGTTTCAATTCGATACGCAGCCAGTATTCCTGCCCCTCTTCACCCTTGGTGGCTATGCGGGGGGTTCTGTTGGTGCCGGAGGCGAAATGGCGATTGCCAAGACCGCCTTTTCCACCTTTGGCGGCAATAAACCTCTGCCCCTCTTCACATAAATCAGCAATCACCTCTCCGGTTTCACTGTCTTTTATAAGAGAACCAACGGGGACATGGAGCAGACAATCCCCACCCTTCCGACCATGCATATCCTTCCCCATTCCATGACTGCCACGCACAGCTTTAAAATGAGATTTGTACCGGAAATCGATAAGTGACTGCAGCCGGGAAGAACTCTCTATAATAACATCACCACCCCGACCGCCATCACCACCATTAGGACCACCCCGCGGTACATACTTCTCCCTGCGAAAACTGACACACCCATTGCCGCCGTCACCAGCCTTGACAAAGAATTTAGCCTCATCCACAAATGCCATAAAAGTCACGTACCCCGATGTCTACGTTTTGTTACTGCAATGCAGCCCAATTACAATAGACTAAGTAATTATCACTAAAGCACAGTTAATCTGGATTTGATGCAGGGGTGAGCTCCTACAGTTCCATTCTGCATTTACCTGAGCTTTGATGGTAATCATGATAAACTGTGTGCAGCATACAAAAAAAAACTCGACCATCAATACTAAGGATTGAGGTCGAGCAAATACCTGGTTTCAATGAATCGTTTTCACGATCCCAGGAGAAAAATGCAGTATTCCTGCTGCCCGAGATCAGGCTGCCGGATAGACACTGACTCTTTTCTTCTTTTTTCCAAAATCTTCGAAAGTGACAACTCCATCAACTTTAGCAAACAAGGTATAGTCTCTTCCGCAACCCACATTGGTACCGGGATGAATCTTCGTTCCCAGTTGGCGTACAATAATGGTTCCGGCAGTAATATTCTCTCCGCCGTATCGTTTTACACCGCGTCTCTGTCCCTTACTGTCACGACCGTTCCTTGAACTACCACCAGCTTTTTTATGTGCCATTGTCCTGCTCCTTATTGCCCACCGAAAATTATCCGACGGATATAACTAGTATGAAAACTATGCTCTATTATGCGGTTATTTCCTGAATCTGTAAGGCAGTGTACATCTGACGATGTCCCTTTTTCAATCGATAGCCCTTACGGCGTTTTTTCTTGAAAATAATAACCTTCCTGGCTTTTCCCTGTTCGGCTATTGTAGCAACTACTTTTGCATTTTCAACAACGGGGCGACCAATTTCAGCCTTTTCACCATCAACAACCATAAGAACATCTGTGAGCTCAATGGTATCACCGACTTTTCCTTCGAGTTTCTCCACACGCAACCGGTCACCGTTTGTAACCTGATATTGTTTTCCGCCGGTTCTAATTATCGCATACATTCGCAAATCCTCATTATATATTTTAATGCACTCTTTTTCTTATGGTTCGTACCTGCCTGACAGCAATTCTAAATGCAACTTACTCGCTACAAGCGACTTGCCACGACAAAACAATCCTAGAGGATAACCTTTTCCACCTGAACAAGTCAACACATTTCAAAGCATAACAAAAAAAAAGCAGCAGCCTGTTCAACGCGCTGAAAAATCAACGCCCCCTGCCCGGGTCTAAAAGCCATCTGCAACAGTAACACTCAACCATGGAGACGGGCACTCTCCTTTTCACGGCGAATTTTACACGCCTTGAGAAAAGCGTTTTCCCTGCCATGCTTCCTGATGGAAACGGAGGTCTTCCCCTGTTTGCCTTCGGTGGTTACCCAACTCACCTCATACCGGTTAAACCTGCTGTTTAACCTGACACCCACCACTCCCGTACCGGAATTGGAGACAGTTACAAGATGTTTATTGGTTCGTATCTTACCGAGACTTTTTTCAGTTGAATCTCTCCAGGCAATGGCAGAGAGAAGGCTGGAATATCGCCCGCCGCATTTTTTATCAGAGAAAAACTTTGAGTGTGTTGCTCCCTGAAAGCGGACCCGGACATACCATCCGTGGGTTCGTTTGCTTTCCTGGTCGATCCGGGCAATATCTTTGTGCCTCTCCAGCATGAATTTTTGTTTTTCCTTCTCTTCCAAAATATTTCTCCGGATTTTTCTGCTAATATGGATTAACTGTTTTTCACACAACAGGAAGTTACAGGATGCATTTTCTGTAACAGCTGCGGAAAAACCTACATATCCTGTCAGGCTGTGTCAACCGTTTTTTGTGACAAAACAGGATTATTTGTTGCCATAAGCTTATATTTTTATAGCTCTTTTTCCAAAGCACCCCTTCTCGCCAGAACACAATTCATAAAAAATACTGAACTGAATCAATGCAGAAAAACGATCACATTTTTTTCACTTTTTCAAAAACCATCTCTGCCCTTCGTGGTGAAAAAGGCTGCCCGTGGGATCAAAAGCAGACCATCAAAAGTTTGACAAAATACCTGCGCCAGGAATGCGACGAACTTCTGGAAGCCATGGCTTCAGGAGACAATGAACACATCTGTGAAGAAACCGGAGATCTGCTTTTTATCCTCTTCCTCATCTGTCAGATAAGTGCAGAAGAAGGCCATTTCACCATGGACGACGCCCTGCAGGCAATAAATGAAAAGATGCTTCGCCGCCACCCCCACGTTTTCGGCGATGTTCGCATCACAGACGAGAACGCATTAAACCGACAGTGGGAACGTATTAAATCCCTGGAAAAATCAAAAAAAACAAATTGACACTTTCAGGTTAACCATGTATTTTACGATGTTTTTCAGTAGAGATGCGTCAAAGAACGCAATTCTGTCCGGTAAGCACCGGGCGGCACCTCTTCGCTCTTGCATACGGCAGGGGCCAAAACCGGGGAACATCCCCAATATCATGAGTCCATGAGGAGGCACACATGCGCAGGTACGAGACGATCTACATCCTTCGTCCAACTCTCAGCGAGGATGAGATCAACACAATTATTGAGAACACAAACACTATTCTGAGAACTGACGGCGGGCAGATAATCACCCTCGACAAATGGGGATTACGTAAACTCGCCTATCTCATCCAAAAAGAACCGCAGGGCTATTACGTTTACTGCGATTTCGCCACAGCCCCTGCAAACGTTACAGAAATGGAACGTAAGTTCAGGATTGATGACTCTGTCATGAAATACCTGACGGTTAAACTCGCCGATGCAATTACAGAAGAAGGCATTGAGGCGGCCCGCGGAGAACATGAGGCTGCAAAAGCCGCTGCTGCCGCTGCTGCCGAGGCTGAAGCCGCCGCTGAAGAGACTCCTGCTGTCGAAGAAACTCAGACAGTTGAAGAGTCACCGGAAGCCACAGACGAAAGTGACAATTAATCCGTTACAGCGGACTTAATATTTTCAGGAGATTATTATGCGTCCTAAGAAAAGAGTTTTCCAGAGAAAAAAAGTATGCCGTTTCTGCACCGATCCGGAACAGGTTATCGACTATAAAAATGTTAAAGTAATTCGTAATTTTGTCACGGAACGCGGGAAAATCATCCCCCGCCGGATCTACGGCACATGCGCCACCCACCAGAGGCAGCTCTGCGAAGCTATCAAACGTGCACGACAGATCGCTCTTCTTCCCTATTCCGGTACTACTGGCAGGTAGCGGTGGAGAAGAACTTTCGCATATGAGTGAGGGATCACAACAACGGAACGGCACAGATTTTCCAAGACATATTCTGTTTGTCACCGCGATTGTTTCACTTCCCCTGCTCTTCGGACCGCTTTTTGAATGGGTCCACGGAATCACCCCCCTTCTGGTTTTTTATTTTCTTCACCGTTACGGGAAGAATGTGGGAAGGAAATACATTATTTTTGGCTGGCTGCTCGCCGGCTTGACAGCACTTGCTGTTCAGCAGACCGGGCAGCTGATCTTTTCGCTCACCCTTGTCCCGGCCGGTTTTGTTCTGGCTGACTCGGTTGAACGCAAAGAAAGCCTGAACATGTCAGGATTGAAAACAGTACTTGCCATCGCCACTTCATGGTTTGCTGTGTCATCTCTTCTTGCCATCGGGCTTACACAGCATCCCTACGGCCTTCTTCTTGCGAGTCTGGCCCAGGGAATGGATGAGGCAATGGCGTATTACAAGGCCAACGCCTCCCTGCCGGCCGACACCCTGTACCTTCTGGAAATGACTTTTCAGCAGATGCAGCTGTGGATTCCAAAGATTATGCCGGCAATACTGTCCTGCATAATCCTGATGATCGTCTGGTTCACCATGGTTTTCGGGAATAAGCTGCTGCAGATGAAAGGTGGCGGAAGTCCCTGGCCCGAATACAAGCTCTGGAAATTACCGGATCGGCTTGTGTGGCTGGTAATCATATCCGGTACCCTGATTGTCCTGCCGGTCGAACCCGGCAAGACAATTGGTCTGAACATACTTATTGTAACAGGTCTGCTCTACAGCTTTCAGGGTATTGCAGTGATGTTATTTTACTTTTATAAATGGAGTGTTCCTGTATTTTTACGAACGTTAATTTATGTCATCCTCTTCTTTCAGTCATTTGGTGCTATCTTTCTCGCACTCCTTGGCATTGCTGATATTTGGTTTGACATTCGACGTCTGCAGAACAGCGAAAACGAAACTGACACATAAATAAAATCCCAACGGTTTTTTTAACCCAGCGATTTTGATATACTAGAATGTAAGGAGAGCATAATGGAGCTTATACTAAAGGAAACAATAAACACCCTTGGAAGAGAAGGTGATATTGTTAACGTCAAACCGGGATATGGTCGCAACTACCTGCTTCCACGCGGAAAAGCAGTTGTTGCCAACAAAAACAATCTGGCAATTTTTGAAGAGAACAGGGCCGCCATCCAGGCACGCATCGAAGAAGAGAAAAAGATATCTTCTGCTCTTGCCAAAAAACTTGCAGGTACCACAGTCACCATCCCCATGCTGGCAGGTTCAGATGAGCGTCTTTTTGGTTCTGTCACCAATGGCGACATCAGCAAAAAACTTGCTGAACTTGATCTTGAAATCGACAAAAAGCAGATCCTTCTTGTTGACCCCATCAAATCACTGTCTGAAACCAATGTGGTCGTTAAGGTTGGTTTTCAGGAACGTGTTGATATCACTATCAAGGTTGTTCCTCTGACAGAAGATGAGGAAGGAGAAGAAAAGGAGTAATCCCCTTTTCACCTTTTCCCTTCGCATCACCGTTCATACACACTGTCAGAGAGATTCTCTGCACAGTGTGTTGTTTTTTTACCCCCGGATACCCTGCACCCTGTTGTCCACTCTCCCATGAATCACGATCCGTCAGCCAAACCTCCCACTGCTCATTCCGGTCGTATTCCGCCCCAGAATCCGGAAGCCGAACAGTCCGTACTTGGCACGATATTACTTTCAGATGACTCCTTTACCACCGTCCTCGAATTGATAAGCTGTGATGACTTCTACCTTGATCGCCACAAACTTATTTTCGAAGCGATGGTTCTCCTTTTTGAAAAGAATGAACCTCACGATATCATTACGGTTTCCAACCAGTTAAAGGATATCAATAAACTTGAAGAGGCTGGCGACATAGCCTATCTGGCCACACTTACCTCCATCGTCCCCGTCACTGCCAACCTTGCCCATTATGCAAAAATCATCCGCCAGAAGGCAGTTCTGCGCAGTCTAATCCGAGTGAACACGGAGATTGCCGGACGTTGCTATGAAGAACAAGGCGATATCGATATTCTGGTCGAAGAAGCTGAGCAGGCAATCTTTGAAATTGCGCGTTCAAAATCAGGTCAGAGCTTCACCCATTTAAAACATATCATTCCCGGTGCATTTGAGACTGTTGAACAGCTTTATAAACGTAAAGAGCTGATAACGGGTGTTCCCACAGGATACACAGAGATGGACAAAATGACCGCCGGTCTCCAGCCCTCTGACCTGATCATCCTGGCAGGCAGACCATCCATGGGAAAAACGTCCTTTGCCATGAATATTGCCCAGCATGCCGCACAGGTTGAAAAAATTGCAGTGGCCGTTTTCAGTCTTGAGATGTCCAAGGAGCAGCTCACCATGCGCCTCCTCTCCTCTGCCGGGCGTATCGATTCCCAGCGTATCCGAACCGGCAAGCTGCACGATGAAGACTGGCCGAAACTCACCCGGGCTGTCGGTATGCTCACCGAAGCCCCCATGTACATAGACGATACGGCCGCCATATCGGTGCTGGAGATGCGGGCAAAGGTCCGGCGCCTGTCAGCCCGTTCTCCCCTGGGACTCATTGTTGTCGATTACCTGCAGCTCATGCGGGGACACAGCACAGAAAACAGGACCCAGGAGATCAGTGAGATTTCACGTTCATTAAAGGCAATGGCAAAGGAGCTGAATGTACCTGTGATTGCCCTTTCCCAGCTGAACCGTGGTCTTGAAAGCCGTACAGATAAACGCCCCATGATGTCTGATCTTCGTGAATCCGGAGCCATCGAACAGGATGCCGACGTTATCTGCTTTATTTACCGCGACGAAGTGTACAACAAGGCCGATGATAACCCCAACAAGGGACTGGCAGAAATCATTATCGGCAAACAGCGTAACGGACCCACCGGTACTGTCAAATTGACATTTATCAAGGAGTACACTATGTTCGAAAACCTGAGCCACTACGACGAACAGAACAATTTTCAATCCGAATAACTGCATCGATTTCCAACCCCGATACAGCGTATCTCTATAAAGGCAGAGGCTATGTCCACAAGTACCCCCCAGGAAAATTTTTACGACTTTAAAACCATCGAAAAGAAATGGCAGGATCACTGGCTGGACAACGCCACGTATCGTGTATCGACAGATACTGAAAAAGAGAAATATTATGTCCTGGAGATGTTCCCCTACCCCTCCGGCAGAATCCATATGGGACATGTCCGCAACTACTCAATCGGCGATGTGGTAGCCAGATATAAACGATTCCGCGGTTTTAATGTACTCCACCCCATGGGCTGGGATTCATTCGGACTGCCTGCAGAAAATGCAGCCATAAAAAACAATTCCCACCCCGCCCGCTGGACCTACGACAATATCGATTACATGAGGGATCAGCTTCGTCAACTCGGTCTCTCCTACGACTGGGATCGTGAAATTGCCACCTGCAACCCTGAATATTACCGCTGGGAACAGTATATATTTCTGGAGATGTACGAAAAAGGACTGGTTTACCAGAAAAACACCAGTGTGAACTGGTGTGATTCCTGTCAGACGGTCCTGGCAAACGAGCAGGTTATAGATGGCTGCTGCTGGCGCTGTGACGAAGAGGTTCAGGCACGGAGTATGAACGGCTGGTTTTTCAAGATTACCGCTTACGCCGACGAGCTTCTCGAAGATCTGGATAAACTGGGTGGCTGGCCGGAAAAGGTCGTCACAATGCAGAGAAACTGGATCGGTAAATCCCAGGGGCTGCAGTGTGATTTTGCAGTGGATGGTCTAGACGAATCACTCTCTATTTTCACCACGCGTCCTGACACCATCTTTGGTGTAACTTTCATGTCCATCGCAACCGAGCATCCCCTGATTGAAAAACTTCTTGCGAATAACCCGAGGAAGGAAGCCATTGAAGACTTTATCACTCGTATCGCCAATGAAAAACAACAGCAGGCCAATAGTGATCTTACCGAAAAAGAAGGCATTTTCACCGGATGCTCCTGTGTAAACCCCTTTAACGGTGAGAAGATCCCCATCTATGTCGCCAACTTTGTCCTTATGGGCTACGGCACAGGTGCTGTTATGGCAGTACCCGCCCATGATCAGCGCGATTTTGAATTTGCAAAAAAATACGATTTGCCAATCACTGCAGTTGTCAGCCCCGAAGGTATTGAACTGAACAGTGATGAGATGGCTGAAGCATCCACAGTCCCGGGTGTCCTGATCAACTCCGGAGCGTTTACCGGTATGGACTCCGAAGAGGCCAAACAGGCAATTATCAATCAAGCCGTCCAAGACGGCTTCGGTTCTGCTCACACCACCTACCGTCTTCGCGACTGGGGGATCTCCAGACAACGCTACTGGGGAGCACCCATTCCCATTATCTACTGTGATACATGCGGAGTACAGCCTGTTCCCGCAGAGCAGCTGCCGGTCACCCTTCCCGAAGACAGGGAATCGGGACAAAATGAATGTGCACCGCTCCATCAGCGCAGCTCATTTTTCACCACAAGCTGTCCTTCATGTGGTCAGGAGGCAAAACGGGAAACCGACACCATGGACACCTTTGTTGAGTCATCCTGGTACTTTGCCCGTTACACATGTCCCCGCTTTACCGATTCTCCGCTCAACAGGGAAGAAGCCTCCCACTGGCTGCCGGTGGATCAGTATATTGGTGGCGTGGAGCATGCCATTCTTCACCTGTTATACTCCAGATTTTTCACTAAGGTACTTCGCGATCTCGGATATCTCGACATAGACGAGCCATTCACCAACCTGCTGACCCAGGGAATGGTCATCAAAGATGGATCAAAGATGTCCAAATCAAAAGGAAATGTAGTCGACCCCAATGATCTTATTACGGAGTATGGAGCGGACACCACCCGTCTCTTCAGTCTCTTTGCAGCTCCTCCCGAAAAAGATCTGGAATGGAATGCAAAAGGGGTTGAGGGCTGTTTTCGTTTTTTAAACCGAATTAACCGTTTTATCACCAATAATCTGGACGCCCTTCTTAAAGGCAAACGTAAACTCCCGGCAAAGCTCAACGGCAGCGAGACACAGCTGCACAGAAAGACTCACCAGACCATCAGTAAGGTCACAGGAAATATCGAACAGAATTTTCATTTTAATACTGCCATCAGTGCCGTGATGGAGCTTGTCAATACACTGTCTGCCCTTGCTGGTGACCAGAAAAAAGAAGTAATCGACAATGGTGTTCTCTATGAGGCTGTCAGTAATATCCTCATCCTCCTCTGCCCCATTGTTCCACATTTCTGTTCGGAACAGTGGGCAATGCTGCACAAAGATCATTCCATCGAAGATGAAAAATGGCCGGTATGGGATGAACAGGCGATCAAAGAAGATGAACTGACCATCATTGTTCAGGTTAACGGAAAGGTTCGTGCAAAGCTTCAGGTTTCGGCTGATATTGACAATAAAGCCCTTGAAGGGCTTGCCCTGAAAGATGAGAAGGTCCTAAAATTTATTGACGGGAAAACAATAAAAAAAGTCATCGTTATTCAAAAGAAACTTGTCAACATCGTTGTTTAAGGATAGCATTGACACGAATGTTGTTTTTCAGCCATATCATTTTCTTTTTACGGAGCAAAACGTTGAATAAACTCAAACGCCTTATCCCCATATTCCTGATAGGACTTTTCCTGTTTGCATCCTGTGGGTACCACAATCCGTATGTTTACTCGGGGCCCGACAGAAGTCTTTACATCACCACCTGGTCCAATCGAACCAACGAACTGCTTCTGGACTCTAAAATTTACCAGTCGCTGGTCAGATGGTTTCAGCGCTCCAATCAGATTAAAATCGTCAAACAAAAAGAAGGTTCGCAGCTTATCCTTGCAGGGGAAATTCTCTCTATTGATCTGCCCAGTCTCTCTTTCGGTACCGGTAATAATGCCACGGAAGTCCGGGTGCTGCTCACAGTCCGCTACATTGTAAAAGATATCAACACCGACAAAATTCTGTTAGAGGTTGGTCAAGAGACCTGGACAGAGGAATACTCTGTCGGAGCAAATTCATCAGAAACAGCCGATAATGAACGAAAAGCACTGGCCATCATCATCGATGATCTCTCCGAAAGGATCTATCTTAAAACACTCACTGCACTTTCCAGACAGTAACAAAGAAAAAGAAAAAACGGGAACAAACGGAAAAAGGGGACATTCCAGAAATGGAATGTCCCCTTTTTTATTTTCAAGAGAATAACGATCAGCCAATCATCTGCTTCACTGAATCGGCAATGGAGGCAGCATCAAGCCCCTGGCTGGCATACAGCTCTGCCGGTTTTCCTGATCCGCCGTAATGCTTCACCCCTGCCCGCTGAAAGTTTATGGACATGCCAGCTTCTGCAAGGATCGTCCCGACCATACTGCCAAGCCCTGTTTCAATGTGATGATCTTCAACGGTGAGGATTCGCCCGCAGTCGGCTGCCTTTAAGACGGCATCCCTATCTATTGGTGAAAGCGATGCCATATTCAGTACCGCCACAGAATGTCCCGCTTCGCCAAGGAGTGTGTGGGCCTCCATCACCGCCGGCACAACAGCACCGTAGCAGATAACGCAGGCATCTGTTCCTTCCCGCAGCCAGTCAGCTTTTCCCGCCTGGAAAACATAGTCTTTGTCAAAAAACTCCGTCCCGTCCTCTTTGGTAATTACCGATGTCTTTGATCTGCCCATTCCAACAAATACATTCCCGGGCTCTGTGGCAATGTAGCGAATGATACGGTCGGTCTGATTCGGATCCGCCGGCATAAAGACAGAAGAGCGAAAATAATTACGAAACAATCCGAGATAATCAATACACTGGTGGGTGGGACCGTCTTCACCAACGTCCAGCCCCACATGGGTCGCCACGACCTTGACACTGGCGTGATTAAAATCGTTGAGCCGATTCTGATTATATACTTCCGAGACGGCAAAGGCACCAAAGGTGCTGAAAAATGGAACAAGTCCTACACTTGCCATACCACCTGCCATGGTTGCCGCATGGTGTTCCTGGATTCCTGCCTCTATATAGGCAGAGGGTGAGTGTTTATGAAACCCGCCCATCTTCACCGAACCTTCGAGATCACAGGAAATCCCGGCTATAAGCATGCCGGCATCACTGTTGTTTGTCTGCCCCAGACTCTCCAGAGCATTTCCGTATGCTGAACGGTTGTCAATCATGCTTCCTGCTTCATAGAGAATGGGATCACCCCCCTTTACGTCCAGGGCAGGAGGAACAAATTTCTGGATTGTGTTTGTCTCCACCGGTTGCTCCCGAAGGGCAGCATATTTGTCAAATTCGTTTTCGACACCGAGCTCTTTCATGGCATCGGCCAGTGCATCAGCCCCAAGGGTTGATCCATGATATTTGCCCACACCTTCCATAAACGAGATCCCCTTGCCCATGGTTGTGTTGGCGACAATCACAGTGGGTTTGCCACCTGTCTTGGCGTAGGCCGTTGAAAATGCTTTAAAATAGGCATTATAATCATGACCATCTTCGAGATAGACAACATCCCAGCCATTGCTGTCATAGAGCGTTCTGATTGACTGCGGCATTACCTCTTCAGTGGTTCCGCAGATCTGCAGATGATTTCTGTCGACCACTGCAATGAGATTGTGTAACTCGTATTTATTGGCAAAGCGTATGGCCTCAACGATCTGCCCCTTCTGCTGCTCACCGTCGCCCATAAAACAGACAACACGGTTATCCTCTTTTTTTACCTTAAAGCCCATGGCAATTCCCACAGCCGTGGAAAGTCCCTGCCCCAGATTTCCGGTATCCCATTCAACTCCGGGTACAATCCGTTCCACATGACCGGGAAACCCCGAACCCGTGCGCCGAAACCCTTTGAGAAAATCATCTTCCTGAAAATAGCCATACTCTGCCAGGGTGGAATAGACCCCGGGGGAGACATGACCGATACTCATAATCACCCGATCACGCTCTTTCATCTGCGGATTACTGCTATCATGTCTGATACAGCCATACGTAACAAGCAGCATATCAAGTGAAGACAATGACCCACCCGGATGACCGGAACCTGCGAGACTGGTGGACAATAAGATATTCTTTGCGCAACGTGTGCGCATTTCCTGAAGGGTGTTTAATTCCTCACTGGACAATTCCCCGGATTGCATAGTAAGTTGCAAGGTCATTGTGATCTCCATGGTATATTTAGATTTTTGTGAATACGTGTGAACGCCTTTATAAAAAACACAACATACTACTCTTTTTGCAAAAAAATAACAGCAGTAAATAATGTTTGCCATAGCCGGACAAAATCTGGATTCACCACTTATTCTCGCCCCCCTTGCAGGCTACACCGACCTGCCCTTCAGACTGCTCTGCAAACGCTATGGAGCAGGACTGGTCGTCTCCGAGATGATCAGTTGTCACGGGCTTCAGTACGGTCAGCAAAAAACACTGCACATGCTCAGATCATGCCCGGAGGAACGGCCTGTTTCCTTTCAGCTTTTTGGTGCTGACCCTGAGATTATGGGACAGGCGGCGGCACTGCTAAACGCTCACTCCCCATCTTTCATTGATATCAATATGGGCTGTCCCGTTCGCAAAGTGACCAAACGCGGCGCAGGCTCAGCCTTGATGAAAGATATCCGCCTTGCCGAGAAAATCCTTCGCAATGTTATTGCGAATACAGATGTTCCGGTAACAGTAAAGACCCGTTCCGGGATCGATTCCTCACAGACAACTGCCCTTGATTTTGCAAAAATGAGCGAAGACTGCGGGGTAGCCGCCATCTGTATCCATGGTCGTACCTGGGCACAGGGGTTTTCGGGTACTGCCGACTGGGACATTGTGACAAAGGTAAAAGAGCATGTTTCCATTCCTGTTATAGGAAACGGTGATATAACAAGCCATATTGAAGGGATGAGGAGAATGCGGGAAACCGGCTGTGATGCTGTCATGATAGGAAGAGCCGCCCTTGGCAACCCCTGGGTGTTCCATCAGAACGGACGACCGGCAACCCTTGCCGCCATCCTGCCGACGGTTATTGAGCATCTGCAGCTGATGGAGAAATATCTCGATACCCGAAGGCAGCTTGCCTATATCAGAAATCATACAGGGCGATACTTCAGCGACCTGCCGGGAAGTTCACAAATTCGCAAGGCAGTCCATGCATCTCAGGATTTCGCCACCCTGTTCTCACTGATACGCAGATTACAGGTCGACAAGGGAATTACTTGTCAACAGTAAGCAGTGCCATACTTTTCAGGACAGAAATTGCGACCTGCAACTGTATATCCCCCTTGATTTCTGTTCTTTTTTGTTTTTCACGCTCACCGGCACCACTCCCCGCGCTTCGACGGTCTGCAACTGTTTCCTGATTTGGCAGATGCCCGGGCAGCCCCTCTTCACGGATACTTTTTTCCGGGCATTTTTCATGTAACGGTTTGCTGACAGGGAGAATAATATCCGGATTGATACCAAGCGCCTGAATGGAATGACCGGACGGAGTGAAATAGCGACCGGTTGTCAGTCGTATGGCTGATCCGTCAGACAGGGGAAAAACAAGTTGTATCGTTCCTTTACCAAATGTTCTTGTACCGAGCACCACAGCACGCCTGTTGTCCTGCAAGGCACCTGCCAGAACCTCTGCGGAACTTGCAGTGTTCCCATTAACAAGTACCAGGAGAGGAAACTGGTAGTTACTGCCGCCGGAATGTGCTGTGTAAGTCCTGTTCTGATCTGCTCTTCTGCCCCTGGTTGTCACGATGATCCCATCTTTTAGAAAGATATCTGCCACGTTCACAGCATTCATAAGCAGCCCGCCTGGATTATTGCGCAGATCGAGTATCACTCCGCCGAGTTCAAGTTTTTTCTTTGTATCACGCAGATAGTTACGGATTTGACGGGTCACTGATTTTTGAAAATCCATGATCCGGATAAGCACTATCGACGAACCGACGACTCTACAGCTTAGCCCACGTGATTTCAGTGGTCTGCGCTTTAGAAGAAGGGTTCTTAGTTTCTCTGACCCGGGGTTCCTGACAGTGACCGAAACGCTGCTTCCTGCCTCTCCGCGCAGTTTCAAAACAGCGTCCTGAAGCGAGCACTCTCCTATCGCTTCCAAGTCCACTGCAACTATCAATTCCCCCGCCACAATCCCCTGTTCATAAGCTGTCCCGCCTTCTATGGCATCAAGGACCATCAATCCATTGTCTGCCTTTTCCACCTCAACCCCGATGCCGCAGAACCTGCCGGCAGCCTGTCTGCTCAAAGCGGCTGTCTGCTCCCTGCTCAGATATGCGGAATGGGGATCAAGGGAAACGAACATTCCATCCACAGCCGCCTGTATTAACGTGCTGGTATCCACAGGATCAGGGTAGTTTTCATCAATACAGCGAAGAATCGCAGAAAGCGGTTCAATCGCCGAAGAAGATGAAGATCCGGCAACAATGACGTTTTCCCCAAAGCTCACATGGGCCGAAAGGAGGTGACACAGCAGCAGGATGGTGAGAAGAACAGCTTTTTTCATGGCGCAAAAAGAAATGGAGAGAATACGGTCAGGGACAAAAGAATACCCCCGCCGACCAAATGGTCAACGGGGGTAAAGAATAGCGTAAAAAACTGTTTATTTAAAGAAACAGTTTACTTTTCGTCGCTATCATCCTGCAGGGATTTCACCAGCATTGTTCCGGCAAGACCGGCAAGACCGATATTTCTTGCCTTCTTCATTGCTGGCTTCATCATACTGGCAAGCATTGACCGGCGACTGTTCGCATCAGGCATCTCCTGTGGAGTCGATGTCTTATCAAGCAGCTCCAGATCCTTTGCCTGACCATAATAGTAGACGTTCGGACCGATCTTGACATTTGCTGACTCAAGTCGTTTGGAACCTTTTTTCAGATATGCCGCAACATTCTTGTCATCGGTATACCCAAAGATCCGAGCATCAGCAATACAGGTCTGCACACAGGCTGGCTGCAATCCTTTACTGACCCTGGGCATACAGAAAGTACACTTGTCGGCAATTCCCTCACCGTCTAAATCCTCATTGACGGTATCGGGATTCACATAACGTGCACCGTATGGGCAGGCATCAGCACAGGCACCACAACCAAGACAGCGGGTTTTATCAATCTGGACCGTTCCATTGAAAGGATCTTTCCAGGTGGCTGGAACCTCCATGGTTTTCGTTTTTCCGGTGATATCATCTTTGAAGGTTACTTCAACCGTATCCGCAGGACACGCCTCAGTGCAAGCAGGTTCGTCACAGTGGTTACAAAGTCCGGGATAAAAGGTAAAGCATGTTCCCATACTGGTTTCAGCAGGACCGAGCCTGTTCACCCAGTTCCGTCGGTATGGCACCGGAACCTCCCACTCTGCACGACAGGCAATCGCACAGGCGTGACATCCAACACAGCGGTCAAGGTCTATCACCATTGCATATTGTTTCATTCTCTAATCTCCTTTAGGCTATTTTACTCTCAAAGCGGGGAATTTCATCCGGTATACTCACCAGTTCCGGAATATCCAGGGTTTTGCCACCCTTGATAATTCGTACGAAATTGGTTCGTTTACTGTCGGCACCGATAAATGGATCCTGAACAACTTCTGTCATCAGGAATCCATCTGAAGCCCCTTTACCATACGTCCGGGAGAGGTGTTTTGATGTTGAACCGAAGCCATGAAACATAAAGACAGTATCGGGACGAATACCAGGTGTCACCAAAGCCTTAATGGGATTGGAACGTTTGCCATCCTGATTCTCAAGGATGATCTCCTCTTCATTTGTCACGCCGATTTTTGCTGCGACCTTATCATTGAGCCACAAATGATTTTCCGGCATCTCATTATTCAGCCAGAGATTGTTCATTGTTCTGGAGAAGGTATGCATTGGTGCCCGACCATACACAAGGCGGGTGTATCCTTTGGGAGGTGCAGGAGTGGGAATGAATTTTGGAATACCACCGAGATCCTCATCGTCAAAATCTTCCACGAAAAGCTGGATTTTCCCGCTTGCCGTTCCAATTTTCAGATTTTTGGAATCACGGTAAGGATTACCGGGATAGGTAACCAGCCCGCCCTTCTTGTTCAGCGAATCAAGGGAAAGCCCTGCCCCTTTTAACTCTTCGTCGAGAAATTCCTGTTCATCGTGACAGGTATAGCCTTTGATATCCAGTTTTTTGGCAAGTCCCTTGGCAATATCATAGGGGGACTTCACATCAAACATCGGTTTAACAACGGGCTGACGTACGGTCAGGTACGGTGTGAGTCCATCGTAGGCATACAATCCGTCATAGCGTTCCAGGTAAACACTGTCAGGTAACACGATATCAGACCAGATAGCTGTCTCACCTGCCATCATCTCTTCACAGAAGATAAAATCAAGCTTATTAATGGCCTTCATCGTCTCGTAAGGATTGGGCAGGGTCTGAATAATATTCACCCCATTTACTCCAAGCAGACGAACCGGATATGGCTTCCCGGTAAGTATCGCTTTGAAAATATCGCGGGTATTTGTACCAAACATGGAGGAAAACGGGTACTCACCGTCCTCCCGCAGTGAATCATCCTCAATCTCTGCAGTCTCCACGTCCTCCGGTTCCGGACACTCTGCCTTACCGGTCTTCACTGATGTGGGGAAATAAATACCACCGGGAACCCCAACTGCGCCAAAGAGGGCAGTAAGAATTGCATAGGACTGATGACGTCCGGTGTCACCTTTTCCATACCAGGTTGCATGACGTCCCGGATGGATATTGACGTTGGGAGCTGCCTTCGCTAGTTCTTCAATGGCAGCCTTCATATCTTCAATCTTCAGATCACAGATCTTTGCGGCCCATTCCATGGAATATCCGCTCACCTCTTTTTTCAGTGCCTCAAAGCCTGAACAGTTATTGGCAACGAAATCTTTGGCATACAGATTGTTTTGAATGACATAATTAATCCATGCCAGCATCAGAGCGGTATCAGTACCGGGTCTGATGGGCAGATAGATATCCGCTTTATTGGCAGCAGCAGAAAAACGGGGATCAACAACAACAAGTTTAGATCCGTTCTGCAGGCCACCGATAAATTCACGAACATGGGAGACATGGACATTTTCTCCAATGTGAGAGGCAACCAGCAGCATCGCTTTGGAATGTTCCATATCATTGTACTGACGGGTTCCTGTTGTCACATAGCCGACAGTTTCCAGATAAGCAAGGGCAGCAGGACCAACGCACTGATAAAATGCCGGCTCACTTGTGTAATTCTCAGTCCCCATTGCCTTAAAGATGCCGCGCAGGAACTCTGCTGAAGCACCATGGTCGAAATAGGCAAGGGCATGGGGCCCGTATTTTTTCTTTACCTTCTGCATGTTATGGGCGATCTCATCAAATGCCTCATCCCATGATATTTTTGCCCACTTCCCTTCTCCTCGTGCACCCATACGTTTAAGAGGGGTTTTCACACGATCGGGATCATAGACCAGCTGTACACCGGCATTTCCGCGGGCACACACCCTGGGACCATTCACAGGACTTTTAGGATTTCCCTCAATCTTTATGACTTTTCCATCTTTTACTTTACCAACAATGGGGCAGCGCCAAAAACACATCTCGCAAACAGAAGTAATTTCAGTTGCCCCCATACTACCAGTGCTTGCCCCCGGAACGGATTGCGCATGAGCCGTCCTGAAGAAATTGGGATTGCCTGGTAAGCCATCCACTGTGGATGCTGCAACTGCCATAGCAGTGGCAGATGACATCTTGAGAAAATGTCGCCTATTCATGTATAACCTCCTTTTGGATTTTTCTGAGACACAGATCAGTAATCTGGCCAAGTACCTTATAAAACGAACACGGTTGGGCATCCTGTAAACGCTGCAGGAATTTCGGATACCAAGATAAAAGATGTTTGCTGAGAAACCGGTCCAGCACATCGTCCTGACCTTCGTCAAGCAAGAGAGCAACAAACTTCAACTCATGAGCTATATGATCAGGACTTTCTGCCGATTCAGACGGTTCAAGACCCGCTTCAGCATAAAAAGCAAGGGCCTCGTCATAGCCGCGCTGCCTGAGTATGCCTGCATCACCTACATAGACGGAAGCATAAGGCGGAGCAAAAAAACCATCTGCAGCATTGATAAATAAGCGGACATATTCAATCTGGAGTTCAGTCAGAGAAATATTTTCGATATCTGCAGCGGGAACAGTCTCCTGCTGCAGATCTGCAGCAAGAAGATTCAATGTTTTCACACTTTGCAAAACAGTATCCTTTTCAGGATAGGAAAACAGCTGTGAAAGGAAATGGAAAGGATGGTCGCTCATATGGTCTATCTACCCCTATACGTTATAGTCTTATCTCTTTTTTTGTTGGCTCGTCCATCAGCACTGCTGCCGGACAGACCTATCCACACTGTGGCACTTCATGCTCCGGACAAGACCGTACCCCTCCTGCCACGTCCGCTCCCACCCTTGACCATGTACCAAAAAAGCAGCTCCAGAAGAAGAACGCAGCTTTCTCAAAACCCTGTCCGGGGGACACACACCCATCCAGCCAACTGAGCAATATCAAGCAGTTAACCAGAGACTCCGAAAGGATCAACCTACACAGTTTCAAGTCATGAAACACACATGCAACAACACTATTTAATTGACATGGTCACCCGGAGAAGGAATGAGCTGTCAATCATTTTTGCACCCGTTCAACGTTTCTACCAGCATTAGTTTACAATAGCAATTATTTTATTAATAATTACGATCTTCATACAGCAGCAGTTTGAACTAAAAAGATTTTCCATTTGTTTTTCAACGTATTATCAGTTAGTTATTACAACGACCTATTTTTTACAATACTCATCTCTGAGTACATTTTTTTCCTCTCAAGTGAATAGCAATTCATTGACAAGTCAGGGGGAGTTGACTATGGTGGTGACACAATTTAGTATGAAGGAGTTGAACACACACCCAAAGCCTTCGCAATATCACCATATTATTTACTATTACGCACCCCTCTCAAGAATTTCATGACTCAATCAGAAACGGCTGTCAATATAGCGCGCATCTACCGCTTTCTTGCTCAATGTATGCAATACCCGGATGCTGAATGGATGGGTGAGGACTTTTTTAATGTCCTTTACAATCTCCTTGGTACACTGGGTGCTGTTGACGATGGGGTAGCCATTAAAAAATCAATTGATTCCTCCTCTGACTTTATCGAGGACCTTCAAGTCGAATATACCAGGCTTTTCATAAACGGTGTTCCCCACGTAGTTGCCCCCCCCTACGGATCAGTTTACATGGACAAGGCCCTGCAGGGCGCATTCGCCGGTGACACAATAGCCTTTTATCGGAAAAAGGGATTTGGCATGGAAGAAGATGCTGATCTCCCCGACCATTTAATACACGAACTCGAATTCATTTCACTCCTGGCAGAAGAAAATGACATTGCCGGTGAAGAGGAATTTTTAACAAAATTATTTCGACCTTGGTATGGAACCTTCCAGACCAGGGTAATGGAAGGAGCTCATCACCCGTTTTACAGGGTGATTGTACAATTAATAGATTTTTTCACTAAGGAGGAAGACAAAGATGGCTTTCAACCTAACAAGGCGTAAATTCCTTCAGACAGCGTCCCTGGCAGCAGCCTCGGTTCCGCTGGCTAAGGTTGTTTCTGCCAACACCGGAGTCACAAAATCTGCCCTTGATGCAAAGGGGACTTTTGAAGACAAAACCGTTGTCGGCGGAATCTGCGAGATGTGTTTCTGGCGTTGTCAGTTAGTCGGCAAGGTTCGCGATGGTAGACTGATGAAAATCGAAGGGAACCCAAAATCCATTGATAACGGTACATCAATCTGTGCCCGTGGAAATGCCGGGGTTCAACTGCTCTACGATGTAGATCGACTCAAATACCCAATGAAAAATGTTGGCAAACGCGGCGCCCCCAAATGGAAACGGATCTCCTGGAAAGAGGCCCTGGACGAATGTGGTTCCAAGCTGAAAGCCAGCCAGGACCAGTATGGCGCCCACAGCATCTGTGTCTTCCCCCATGGGGCTTCCGCCAAATACCCCATGCATTATTTTGAGCGCGCTGTGGGAACCCACAACGTCTCCGAGGCCTCCTTCTTCCAGTGTCGTGGTGTGCGAGATGTTGCTTATGTCAACTCAATCAGTAAAGCCCCTGGTGAGAAAATTGATATGGCAAACACCAAGGTGCTCTTCTTTATCGGTGACCATCTTGGTGAGAACATTCATGTCTCTCATATCAAACAGTATGTTCAAGGTCTGCAAAACGGTGCAAAACTGATCGTTGCCGACCCGCGTTTTTCCGCATCTGCAGCTAAGGCTGATATCTGGGTTCAGATTAAGCCTGGCACCGATACTGCCTACCTGCTGGCCATCATGAACTACCTTGTCCAGAACAAGAAATATGACGCCGACTTTGTCGATGAGCATGGTGAGGGTTTTGACGAATTTGTTGAGGCCATCAAAGGCTGGAGCCTTGAAAAAGCTGCCAAGGAATGTGATATTCCTGCGGAGCAGATCAAGGAAGTTGCCGAGATGCTGGCAGCCAATGCTCCAAATGTTGCCATCCATCCGGGTCGTTATTCCTCCTGGCATGGTAATGACTTTCAGCGCATCCGCTCCCTGGCCTGCCTCACCGGACTTCTTGGAGCATACTACGTGAAAGGCGGCTGGGTTCCGACTAAGGGACCAAAAGTAAAAGGCGTCTCCTGGGCAAAAGAAGATCATGGTCACGAGTTTAATCTGAACATGGACCATCATGAGGACGAAAAAATCCATCCTTTTAATCCTCCTGGGACCCCCACTGACCTGATCCGTGACGCTGCAATTTCCGGGAAGCCATATCCCATCAAGAGCTGTGTTGTCTGGGGTCAGAACCCCATGCAGACCATACCCAATCAGCAGAAGACAAAAGACCTCTTAAAGGCCATGGATTTTGTGATGTGTGTAGATGTAATGCCCACCGATGTAACCATGTGGGCTGATATCCTGCTCCCGGAATCCAGCTATCTTGAACGATACGACTATATCAAAAAAGGAACTCAGTGGAACCCCCAAGACGAGTCACAGCAATATATCTCTGCTCGTATGCCCCTTGTTCCTCCAATGTTTGAACGAAAAGACCAGGTCTATATCTGCAACGAGATTGCCAAACGCATGGGTCATGGTGATAAGATTCCAGTGAACACTATTGAAGAGATGGTTGATAAGTCTCTTGCCTCCGCTAATCTTTCCATTGAAAAACTGGTTGCTGAAGACGGTATCCATATTCAGCCGGGTAAAGATCCCTACGGAGTCCCTGAAGATTTCACTGTTCTATTCTTCAATGAAGATATTGAAGATGCTGGCCATCCCGGCGCACCAACCTATAAACCGGTTCCTGACGTTCCCAAAGGATACGCCAGACTGCTTTACGGACGTGCCCCGGTTCACAGCTTCAACAGAACTCAGAACAATGTATGGCTCCACAATGCCATGCCTGACAACCCTGTCTGGGTAAACGACGAAGTTGCCGCAAAAGTCGGTCTTATTGACGGTGATACCGTTGGTTTTGTCAATAATGAAGGTGTGGAGTCCCGAACGACTACCACAGTAAAGGTTACTGCCGGTATACGGAAAGACTGTGTCTATATGTACCACGGTTTTGGTTCCGCCAACCCGCTGATGACCATCGGTGTTGGAGCAGGTGTTGATGATCAGAGCCTTATTACCGCACATAATGTCGACCCGGAAAGCGGATGTCACGGTATGCGTAACGGCTTTGTTAAACTGATCAAAGATGGAAAAGTTCTGGACCTTTCAGCCTGATCTAATCTTTAAGCCTTTTTAGGAGGATATATTCAATGCAATATGGAATGATCATAGATCTGGAACGCTGTGTCGGCTGTCATGCCTGCACCATTGCCTGTCGGGCAGAGTGGGAAGTTCCGGTTCCTTACCAGCGTAACTGGGTAAAACGTCTTGGACCCACCATGACCGACCACGGAATGGCCGCAACCTACTATCCCGGACTTTGCAATCACTGTGACAAGCCGCCATGTGTGGATGAGTGTCCCGCAGATCCGGTGGAGATGACTTTTAAGGATGCAAAAACAGGAAAAACAAAAACCATGGAAGTAGCTGCAACATGGAAAGATCCGTTTGACGGAACTGTTCAGGTTGATAAAGAGCGCTGCCTTGGCTGTGGTGCCTGTGCAGACGCCTGTCCTTACGGCGCCCGCTATGTGAACCCTGATCTTGCTGACGATGACAGCGAGGGCAAGGTTGACAAGTGTACCTACTGTAAACCCCGTGTTGAACAGGGTCTGCAGCCTGCCTGTGTACAGACTTGTATCGCAGGTGCCCGTATCTTCGGTGATCTCAGCGATCCAAGTTCGGCAGTTTCCAAGTATGTGAAAAATGGTGCCAAAGGCCTTGAAGTTAAAGACGGTCATATTGGACCTAACTCACGTTACTATGGCAACAAGAAAGATATGGGACTGCTCTTTGCAGACCACACACCGGAACTTGCAGACATGGGCAGCGCTAAACGCCGTGCCATGATGGCATCCATGGTGAAACCTGCTATGAGAAAAGCAAAAGACATCGGAATGTTAGGTCTTGCCGGTGCTCTTCTTGTGAAAGGTCTTTCTGAAAACGAGGATAAAGAATAAGCCTCGCCTGTAAGAAAGCTGCTGTACAAAAGGGGCTGTCGTGTTATACGACAGCCCCTTTTCTTTTTCTCTGCCCTGGGAGGAACCAGAGGTCAGGAATAAATAAAAACAAAGCGTTCATCATCAACGGAAATACGCAGCCTGCCTCCGTGATTTCTGCCATACATTTCCCACCCCGGGATATCATCAAACTCACATTTCAGACAACAGGGAGAATGTACGCCCTTATCCCTGTCACACCAGGACACAAGCGTCATATACTCATTTCCCTCCTCCGCAATCACAGCTGTCATCTTTTTTGCCTGCTCAAAACTGATTTCATACCCACTTATCGTTATAAAGATATCGTTCACTTTCCTGCCTCCTGCTTTAATCTCCAGTTCAGTGCCTGCCTCGTCATACCAAGCATCTGAGCAGCTATCGCCTGGTTTCCCTGGGAACGCTGTAATGCCTCCTGAATAAGGATCTTTCCAGAATCCTTCAAAGTGGGCAAAGTCTTAAGGCCACTGAAAACCGTCTCGCCTTTCGTCTCCACCGAACCGCCCGATGATTTTTGCCCGCTGCGCTGCTCTATATACTGCTTGAAAACATTCATACTCAAAGTACGGCTCCCATGTTTTGACAGAGCATCAAAGACCATGGACTGCAGCTCCCTGACATTGCCCGGGTAATCATAAGTACCAAGAAGAATCACCAGTTCATTGGGATATGCCGGCTTCTTTTTATTCAGGCGACGGGCGGATTCTTCAAGGAAAAAATCAAGGAGAACGGGCAGATCGTCAAATCGTTCCCGCAGGGGCGGCACATGAATATGATGGGTGCGCAATCTGAAAAACAGATCCTGTCGAAATTCTCCAGATTTCTGCAATGATTCAAGATCCCGATGAGTGGCAAACAGCATCCTCACGTCTGCCCGACTGGCGACATCGGAACCCAGCGGATAATATTCCCGTTCCTGTAGGAGACGCAGAAGTTTCACCTGTGATTCTGCTGACAGATCACCAATTTCATCCAGGAACAGACTGCCGTCTGCAGCACTTGCGATAAGTCCTTTTCTGTTCTGATCGGCACCGGAAAAGGCTCCCTTTCTGTGCCCGAAGAGGGTGTCGCTGAGCATGGAGTCGTCAAGCCCTGCAATATTTACTGCTACAAAGTCACCTTTACCGGCAGATAAATTATGAACCGCCCTCGCAAACAGTTCTTTGCCGGAACCGGTCTCTCCGGTGATCAAGACAGGTTCGTTAGTCACGGCTATGGCTTCGATATACTGAAAGATGGAGCGCATTGCCTTGTTGTGCGTGACAATATGAGAGAAGGAATCGGGATGATTTAACCTATCCTGCAGGAAATGCTCCTTTAACGAACTGTTTTCCCTGCGCAGCCTGCAGTAATCAACTGCCCGCTGTACCCCCGTCAGCAATCGGGCCTGTTCAGTCACCTTGGTAAAAAAATCATAGGCCCCTAGTTTCATGCACTGCACCGCAGTTTCAACCTGATCCAGCCCGGTAATGATGATCACCGGAATTTCCGGGTAATCCTGGACAACCATGGGCAGCAGCTCCTCGCCTGACAAACCGGGCATGGTAAGATCAAGGACAAGGACCCCAATATCCATTGACTGCAGAATAGTCATCACTTCATTTGAGTCGTTACAGGTGGAAACATTATTCATACCGGCTGCCCTAAGGGTGAGGCTGAAGCTGTTCAGCCACGCTGGCTCGTCATCTACAAGAAGTATGGGCAATGGTGGATATCGTGTACTAGTCATAAGTTATCTGTTTTCTATCTGTTGATCCGGTTTGCAGTTGCAGTTTAAGCATAACTGCATTCCAGTTGAAAAGGCAAAAAAAATGGTAAGCAGCTCACAGCACTACATACAATTTATTTCACGTATCATCAGGAAGCATCGCCGGAAGTATCAAAACAACCTCGGTCCACTGCCTCTCTTTGGAGTAAAAGTTTAAAATCCCCTTATGTTCCTTTACAATTCCTGCGGAAACAGAAAGACCGAGTCCGGTCCCCCCCATACTCCGTTTAGTTGTAAAAAAAGGATCTGTCACTTTATTTATACAATCCGGTGCGATTCCCACGCCTTCATCGCGGATGGAAATTTCGACCCCTTCGGTTTCACGGTTATATCGTGTACGAATGGTGAGTGACAGATCAGGGTTGTCCATGGCCTCACAACTATTTTGAATAAGATTGATCACGACCTGGATCAGTCGTTGTCTGTTGCCAAGAACCGGAGGCAGTGAAGGCGCATACTCACTGACAAAATTTCCGCTTGCCCTGCGAATACTGTTTGCGGTGAGCCGTACAGCCGACTGTACCACCTCGGTGATATCAACGGGCGACATGTGTCCGCTTGTTTCCTGGCGAGCATAGTCTTTCAGGTCAACGACTATCTGCTTAATACGAACAGCACTTTCCTCCAGTTCGGCACAGATACGTTTCAACTCTGTCCGCATGGCTGAATACTCTACCCCACCCACGGAAAAGTCTCCATACTCTTCATAATACTCATCCAGAATCGGCATGACATTTTCCCATGATCGGCTGAGCACAGGCAGATTGAGAAGAGCGATGGAATTTGGATTATTTATTTCATGGGCAACACCGGAAACCAGCAGGCCCAGAGAAATCATCTTGTCGGCATGGAGCAGATGCTGTTGCTGCCTTCTTTTTTCCTCTTCACTTCGTTTTCTTTCAGTTATATCGCGAACGATCCATATTGCGTGCCATTCTCCCCTGATAGCGGTGGAGGAGAGTGAGAGTTCGACAGAGACATCCTTTCCTTCACGATTTCTTACCACCAGTTCAAGGGTTCCTGCGTAGGAAACAGTGGACTGCAATTCTTCAAGGGGTTGCACTATAAGCTCATCCCCCTCTCGACGTGGAGCAATCAGCGAATGTACAGGTTTTCCCAGTGCCTCTTTGGAGGAGTAGCCAAAGATACCGGCGGCTGCCTCATTCCAGTAGGTGATATTGCCTTCTTTATTCATAAGGAGTATGCCATCCTGTGCAGAGGCCGTGAGATTCCTGAATTTGTCCTCACTTTCCCGCAGAGATGACTCGGCAAGAACCCGTGCCTCACTCGTGTCACAGTACCTTTCACCAAATGCTGTGAGATCACGGGCAAGACTTTTAATCTCACTGGGACCCTTCCAGCGAAAAACAAAGCGCCTTTCATTGTTGGTAATTTCGTTCAACCCCTCCAGGAGATCTTTCCGCAACCATTCTATTCGTCCGGCAATAAATGTTGCCGCCAAAAAGACAAGTGCCCCCATAACACAGATAGTCAGAATTACATTTATGCTCAGCCTTATCTTCCACTTTTCCAGTGCACTTTCATCAACCCTGCTCCCGACCCACATGACAACCCTGTGCTCCTCATTGAAAACAAGGGGCATCCAGGCAATTTTCCTTTTATCTTTGCCATTTAGAATAATGAGATCTCTCACATCCATATTGTTCAGGTCGGGAAACTCACCAAAGGCATTACACTCATCCAACGTTATATCGTGAGCAGCAGAGAGGGAACTGACAGCATCACAGCCCTGCAGATAACTGCCATTACTGTTGATCCAGTATGAATTTGTAAAATCATCAAGAAATTCCGACATATCGATGCGCATCATCAAAATAGCGATGGGTTCACCTGCTCCTTCATATACAGGCGTGGACATGATGAGTTCATACCCCTTGTCATCACTACTTTTAAACGGGTCAGAATTGCGGGTTATCAAATCAACAACCACTTCTCCCTCAGCAAGTGCCGAAGATTTCATAAAGAATTCATGTCCCTTGTGATTCTTGTCCGTGGTATCAGAAACAAACAGACCCTCTTCTTTTTTAAGACCAAGCACCTCCCTCCCCTCCGCATCAACGAGTAGTATCCCGTGAATCTGCTCATCGCTTCCAAACCATCTTTCCAGAACCTTTGACAGTACAGCGATGGTTCGAAAATCATGGATGGCGGATCCGGTGGAAGGCAGAGTCGCTGCACGGATAAGGGATTTTTTAAGACAATGTATCCGCGTGTTCAGGTGGGTAAAATGAACATTTGAACGTGCCAGTGTTTCTATTTCTGCGGCATGTTCAAGGCGGGAAATGGTTGTGGGCCAGTTCAGGGCAACAAGGGTGAACAGGGGAAACAGACCGAGTGCGGTTACAATCAGAAATATAACACTACGTATTTTCATAAATATATCCTGATCCGACGGCAGTTTTCACAGTATTGCAAACGGTGGAAAAGTTTCCTGTCATTTTCGGCTTCAAACATTTGCTGACATACTATCATGTTTTAATTTCCCATAAAATCAATCTTTTCATTTATAGCCATTCAGAGTATTATCCCACCTTCAAAAAGCTACAATAACTCTCACATTACCATTATTCATGAGGCTTTCATAATGAGTGTTGACGATAAAAAGATTATTTATTCCATGATTAAAGTCAGCAAGACATACGCTGACAAACCCATCCTCAAAGATATCTCCCTCTCGTACTTTTACGGTGCCAAAATTGGTGTCCTCGGACTCAACGGTACCGGTAAAAGTACGCTGCTACGCATCCTCGCAGGGATCGACACGGATTTCACCGGTGAAACAGTTATCTCACCCGGTCTCACCGTTGATTATCTGCCCCAGGAACCGGATCTTGATCCTGAAAAAACCGTGAAAGAGATTGTGGAGGAAGGAGTACAGGACACCGTCGATCTACTCAATGAGTTTAACGCCATCAACGAGAAATTCGCCGAGCCCATGAGTGACGATGAGATGCAAGCACTTATAGAGAAACAGGGTGAAGTACAGGAAAAACTCGACAATCTCGATGCCTGGGATCTTGACTCCAAACTCGACATGGCGATGGATGCCCTTCGCTGCCCCCCCTCAGACAGCAAATGCGATATCCTTTCAGGAGGAGAGCGCAGACGGGTTGCCCTCTGCCGTATCCTCCTCAAGCAACCGGACATTCTGCTTCTCGACGAGCCCACAAATCACCTGGATGCCGAATCTGTGGCCTGGCTTGAACACCATCTGCAACAGTATGCCGGAACGATCATTGCTGTTACCCATGACCGGTATTTTCTTGATAATGTTGCCGGCTGGATTCTTGAACTCGATCGCGGCCGCGGCATTCCATGGAAGGGAAATTATTCATCATGGCTGGAGCAGAAGGAAAACAGGCTTGCCAATGAAGAGAAAAAAGAGAGTGACCGCAGACGAACCCTGAAGCGCGAACTTGAGTGGATCAAAATGTCACCCAAGGGAAGACGCTCCAAATCAAAGGCCCGTATCAACTCCTACGAGAAACTTATCGAACAGGATACCGACAAGCTTGCCAAAGAACTGCAGATCTTTATTCCGCCGGGACCACGTCTTGGAAAAGTCGTCATTGAGGCGGACCATGTCCGCAAGGCGTTTGGGGAGAGGATTCTTGTTGATGATATGAACTTCAAACTCCCAGCCGGTGGAATCGTTGGCATCATCGGTCCCAATGGAGCAGGAAAATCGACCCTGTTTAAGATGATAACCGGACAGGATAGCCCGGATGAAGGGTCAATCCGCCTTGGAGATACCGTCAAACTCTCCTATGTGGATCAAAGCAGGGACACCCTGGACCCGGAACAGTCAATATGGGAAGCTATTTCCGAAGGACAGGAATCTGTCTGGCTGGGAACCAGGGAGGTCAACTCCCGTGCCTATGTGGGCAGGTTCAATTTTTCAGGTTCCGATCAGCAGAAGAAAGTGGGACTTCTCTCAGGCGGACAGCGAAACAGAGTGCATCTGGCAAAGATGCTGAAAGACGGCGGCAATGTTCTGCTCCTCGATGAACCAACAAATGATCTTGATGTCAACACCCTGCGGGCACTGGAAGAGGCACTTGACAATTTTGGCGGCTGTGCCGTCGTAATCAGCCATGACCGCTGGTTTCTCGACCGTCTTGCCACCCATATCCTTGCATTTGAAGGAGACTCGCAGGTCGTCTGGTTCGAGGGCAACTATTCAGATTATGAAAAAGACAGGAAAGCCCGGCTGGGGGCAAAGGCAGATCAACCGCACAGGATCAAATACAGACAGCTGACCCGGTAGGGACTGACCAGCAGCGGATACCGGGGTCAGGGTTTCCCGGTATCTGCAAGAATGTTGTTAAAATCGTGGACGATAGCTCCTGCCAGCACACCTGCAGAATCCAGCTTTTTACCCTTCAGCAAATCCTCTTCAAGTCTGACCTGCCCGGTAATATCAGTTGCAATTCAAACAATTACGGGCTCTTTGAAACACTTCTTCAGTATATGGTACCCTAATCCTCTGCAGCCAGGGTTTGTTGCCGCCTGCATCCACATAGGCTTCCCTGAGAATGTAATTAAAATATTTACCACAATAAACATAGGTATGAAAAAGCCACCAATCAGAGCATAGTTACGGCTATAGCTGGTCATTTTTGCCATACAGGCACCAAACTATCTGAAACACACCGGGAAGAACTGCACAGGGGGAAACTGACAACAGTGTCAAGGGTGTCGGCAATTACAGTTTTTGCAGGAGGGATAATAAATGCTCAAGGTCTGCAAGTTTTTCCCCGGCAACTTTCAAAGACCCGTCTCGACAATCGCCTTCTATTTCTGCGGTGAGATCACGAATATCTTCAAAACCGAGACTTGCAGCTGCACCTTTAATGGAATGGGAGCTGGATCGCCCCATGTCAGCATCATTTTTAGCGATGCCCTGTTTCAGGCCGGCAAGGTCAGATGCAGAAGATTCCTTAAAAATTTCAATTAATTCCTGCAGCAACTCCTCATCATCCGCCGCTTGCTCCAGGGCAAATTCCTTGTTCCACTTCAAATCATCCATCTACTGCTTCCTCCTTACAAGAGAACGAAAACGTTTTGCTTACATACAGTTTTTCACTGTCGTAACAAAAGGCTATCATATTACAAGCAGGGATTACAAACTGAATAATTTTTTTTTGAAAGGACGTCTGCTATGGAGGACACCGGAACAGCACCCGATCTGACAATAGTCAACTCCCCGCTTCCCCCTTCAACAAATGTTGAACCGGGTCCTCCCGCAACTATCCCGCCATCCAGAATATAATCACAACGCTTATCAAGTTGACTGCGCACTTCTTCCGCACTGACACAGGGCTTTTTCCCGCTGAGATTGGCACTGGTTGCAGTTATTGCACCGCCGCACATTTCACAAAAGCTGGCTGCAGTTACATTTGAAGAAATACGAATGCCAATGGTTCTGCCGTCGCCGGTCAGGCAGGAAGACGTCTCAGCTGCTGCCGGAAATATCAAGGTAAGCG
>JANTGG010000021.1 GCA_024763035.1 Desulfocapsa sp.
TGTAATAAAAAACAAGAAAATAAATGACCTTAAACCTTGAATGGTAACGACAGCAACAAGGCACTTATGCCGGCTTACCGTTCATCACCGGTGTTAGTAACAACTTATCATTAAACTCAATATACAACTTAGTGTTTTTTATTACAGCTTTTCAGGAGTAAGGCACTGATATGGATTCTGCAACTCATCTATTTCCTGTTCCTCTCTGCTTGACCTCCTCTTCCCCTTGCTATACAATGAGATATGAAAGTATATTTGTAGGTTGGTAATCGACTGATATTATAAGTTATTTTGAGTGAATGCGAATGGATGTAGAGAAGGCGAGTCAACAGAAAAAAATTGAACGATTTATTAAACGGATGCCAAGTCTTTCCACAACGGTTGGGAAGGTGATGGAGATTTGCAGCCGAATTGATGCCTCTCCCAATGAGTTAAATAAGGTGATTTCCCTGGATCCGGTGCTTACCGGGCAGGTTCTGAAACTGATCAATTCGGCGTATTATTCCCTGATGAATAAGGTGACGTCACTTACTCGTGCCATTACCATGCTTGGTATGAATACCGTGAAAAATATGGCACTGAGTACTGCCATTATCCGCTCGGTATCCGGAGCAAAGAAATCACGGGCACTGCCCACCTCAAAATTCTGGGCACATTCCATCGGGGTTGGCGCCTGTGCCAAACTGCTTGCTAAAGCAAATGATGTTCCTGTGATGGAATGCGAAGAGTATTTTGTGGCGGGTTTACTCCATGACCTTGGAAAGATTCCTTTTGGTGATGAATATATCGATATTCTGCACAGTGCCAAAAAGGAGCAGCGTCCTCTTATTGATCTTGAGCGGGAAATGCTTGGAGTTGACCATGAACAGGTGGGAAAGATGATTGCAGAGAAGTGGAAACTAAATGAGGCAATGACCAGTGCCATCTGTTTTCACCACAATCCCCAGGATGCCCCGGAAGAGCACAGGGTTCGTGCTGCGTATGTGGGGCTTGCCAATATGTATGCCAATATTCTTGATATTGGGTACGCGGGTGATCCTTTTCCCGATGAAAGTGCCGCAACTGCATTACTTGAGATAACAGGTTTGAAATGGGATATGTTTGCAGAAATAGCCGTGAGTGTTGAAGAGGAAATCCAGAGGGCTCAAGTGTTTCTGCAGGCATGAAAGTGACAGGAAGTTACTCTGTTATGTAAAATACAGCTGTATTTCTTTACAAGGATATGTCGTTATGATGAAGGTTCGTTTCTGGGGTGTTCGCGGTTCTATTCCCTGTCCGGGACCGCAAACCATGAAGTATGGTGGAAATGGTGCCTGCATTGAGATGCGGGTGGAAGGCAGGAAAGAGATAATAGTGATCGATGCCGGTTCCGGTGTACGTGAACTGGGTAACCATCTGATGCAGAATGATCTGGCAAATGGTCCTTTGGAACTTGCCCTCTACCTGTCGCATACTCACTGGGATCATATTATGGGGTTTCCCTATTTTGTGCCCATTTATATTCCGGGAACGAAACTGACTGTCTATGGTCCTGTGACTTATGAGGACGATCCCTTGAAGGATGTGGTCGGCGGGCAGATGAAGTACCGTTATTTTCCGATCAACGTCGGGGAGCTTGCCTCTGATATCGAGTATAAACGAATACGGGAAGAGCCGGACACCGACCTCGGCGGCGGGCTGCTCCTCACCACTAAGTTTATCAATCATCCCATCACTGCCCTTGGATACAGGTTTGAGTGCGGTGGTAAAGTGTTCTGTACCTGCTACGATCACGAACCCTATCGCAATCTTTTTATCACCGACCCCGATCATCCCGAATATGATGAGGCAATGGCCATTGAAGGGGAAGAGGTGGCAAAAGAGCAGAATCATGCCATCGAGGAGTTTTTCAAAGGGGCTGATCTGCTTGTGCATGATGCCCAGTATACTGAAGAGGAGTATAAAACCAAGATAGACTGGGGGCACTCCCCCTTCGAGCATGCCATTGCTGCAGCGAACCGCGCGGGAGTAAAAAAGCTGGCACTGTTCCATCATGATCCTGATCGTACCGATGCCCAGATTGATGAAATGGTGAAAGACTACTGTGAGCCGGGGAAATACGGAGATACAGAAATTTTCTTTGCAAGGGAAGGGATGGAAATTATTATCTGATTGGTATTGATGGAGTAATGTTTTTTTTCAAGCGTGCAACTGTGGCAGTGTCTGCCTGGAATGGGATGTCTGCCGTTGCGGGCAGGGGAATGGAAAGCTCGCTGGCAAAGGGTGTGAGGGCAACATTCCGGTTGTAGGCTTCCACCAGCAGACGTTCAAGGTTTACCGTATCCTCGATGTTGTAGGCAAGCAGAGTCTCCAGTGCTTTCCGGTTGTTGCTGCGACTATACTCCCGCCAGAGAATTACGGCAAAGTAGCCGTCAACACCGTCCAGTTCCCCCCTATGCATTCCCAGCTGTTTTTCACATCCTTTTAACCCTCCCTTAAAGCCTAATCTGGCGAGTATATAGCGTAGATCTATATGAGCGTGAGGCAGAGTGATACCGAATCGGCGTTCTATTACCGGCACGTCAAAGCCTTTGCCATTGTATGTCACTATGACCTTGTACTGTGAGATATCTTCGGCAAAATCATCAAGATTTTGTCCGTTCACATAACAGCGGATTGTGTGTCCGTCGTAGAGGGCAATGGTTGTGATTTCTGCCTGCGGTCCCAGCCCTGTAGTTTCAATATCAAGATAAGCAGTGCAATCTCTAAAGTGGGAAAAGAGTCGCCACTGTTCATTTGCGGGCAGACGCTTTGCAAAAAACTCAGGACCGTTTGAGAGTTCTTTGTCTGATTGCTGCAGGAGTCGGGAGAGCTGCTCTGTTATGCTGTTTGGTGTCTTGACAGGTGGCTTCTCTTTCCATTGTCCCCAGTGATGAATGCCTGCCTGCCAGATATTCTGTTCTGTTTTGACCCCAATACCAGGGAGGTGGATAAAACTGTGGGTGAGCATAATGGTTTTGTACCTCGTTGCTTTTCAGCCGGTAAGTCGGGAAGGAGTTTTGATAAACTGCTGTCATAAAAAAAGCCTGCCTTCCATTACAGGAAAACAGGCAAAGTAGAAAAAAATATATGTAAAACAGGAGGAGATCCGATTGCTGAGAACCATCACTCCTCCTGTGGTAAACAATTGTTCAGGGAATTTTTTAATAAGGGGAAGATGTTTACCAAAACCGAAAAAAGAGTGCAAGCTTTTTTGTGGCCTTATTTTATATTATTTACTGCTGTACAGGGTGTTGTTCAGTAGCGAACTTTTTTTCGGGTGCTTTTCAGTTGTCCACGTCGCTTTTTTCCATCCATTCGCTTTTTTTTTGCATTCTTACCGGGGCGGGTTGGTTTGCGCTTTTTCTGCTGTCGCATGGCAAGGGCTATAAACTCACGCAGACGCTGAACGGCATCCTCCCTGTTCTTTTCCTGGCTGCGATACTGTTGTGCTTTAATTACCAGCCTCCCGTCCTTGCTTATTCGCTGATCGTTAAGAGCAAGGAGCCGGGACTTTATCCTGTCGGGCAGGGACGATGCGGAGATGTCAAAGCGGAGGTGGACGGCAGAGGAGACCTTGTTGACATTCTGCCCGCCTGCTCCCTGGGCCCGGATAAATTTAAACTCGATTTCCCGGTCGGGAATACTTACAGTGCTGGAAATATGAATCATGGTGTTTTAAGGAGAGTCGGTGAAGGGAAAAAAACGAACAAATATCGTCCTGACAGGGATGGCAGGTGCCGGCAAGAGCAGCGTGGGGATTGAACTGGCACGGCTCCTTGGACTTGATTTTGTCGATGTGGACAGCCTTATGGAACAGGATCGGAATGCTACCCTGCAGGAGATCCTGGAAACACTTGGTGTTTCTGAGTTTCGGAAATTTGAAGAAAAAATTTTGTGCTCCATGGAGTATACGAATCATGTTATTGCCACCGGCGGCAGTGCTGTTTACAGTGAACCGGGTATGAACCATCTGCAGGCGGATGGTCTTCTGGTGCTGCTCGATGTTCCCCTGCAGGTTCTCAGGCAGCGGGTGGGTGATTACAGCAGTCGCGGGCTGGTGAAAATGCAGCAGCAGAGTTTTTCCGATTTATATGCGGAGCGAATCCCCCTGTATCGTAAGCACGCCGATCTGACTATTGATTGCGATGATCAATCTGTTGCAGAAATCTGCCTGCTCATCAGGGAGCGTGTTGGCACAGGTTAACTCCACCCAACATGTTTCCCTTCTATCATTTCCTGGAGAGATATGCTACATTGTTTTCCCTTTGTGAAATACGTGAAGATACCATCAAAGAAGAATTTGTTTATTACTTTTATTTTTTATTCAATCTTAAACCCTTTTGGAATGAGAGGACAGGACTATGGCTACAGCAAAAAAAGGCGATAAAGTGCAGGTACATTACACAGGAACCCTTGAAGACGGAACGACATTTGACTCATCTGAGGGCAAGGATCCCCTCGATGTAACACTTGGCTCAGGGGCAGTTATCGCCGGATTCGATAAGGCACTCACCGGTATGGAAGTGGGTGAGAAAAAGACAGTTGTCCTGCAGCCGGATGAGGCGTATGGGCAGCACAGTGCCGAGATGGTCATGCAGATTCCAAAGAATCAGATTCCGCCGGATTTGAAGCCGGAGATCGGACAGAAACTGCAGGTGGGGGGGACGGGTGGTGAGGTTATGACTGTTGAAGTACTCGATCTCACTGATGATTTTATCGTGCTTGATGCGAATCCGCCCCTTGCCGGTAAGGTCCTTACGTTTGACCTGGAGCTTGTGGCGATTCTTTAGTGCCTTACAGGTAATTTCCCCGGAGTCTTCACTTACCTGTTTTTTTCGCAAGAAAATTTCTAACAAGGTACGTACACCCCTCAAGGGGTACTGAAAAAAGTGGTGGCTTATCGTTCATCACCTGTGTCAGAGTTTTCTGCTGCCCCGGTTATTTTTTCGTGCTGCGGGCAGCAGAACGACCGGCAAGCCACCCTGTGGAAAATGCTGCCTGCAGGTTATATCCCCCCGTATCCCCGTTTAAGTCCAGTATTTCCCCCGCGAGGTAGAGTCCCGGCTGTTTTTTTGATTCCATTGTCCGGGGATTTACTTCCTTCAGGTTAATCCCTCCGGCAGTAATAATTGCTTCACTGAAGGGACGATGTCCGCTTATTGTGAACTGCAGCCCTTTCAGCCAGTTGAGCAGTTGTTTTCGCTGTTTTTTGCTGATTTGACCCGCTTCCGTTTCTCCTGCAATCCCCGTCTGCTCCAGACAAAAGGGGATGAGTTGTGCCGGTAATAGTCCCCGAAGGACCTGGGAGAAGATCTCTTTATGCCGTTTCTGGAAATCCCGTATCAGGCGCTTATCCAGTTTTTTTCTGTCCAGAGCAGGTTTGAGGTCAATGCTGAGATGCACCTCTTTTCCTGCCTGCAGGCTGTCCACCGCCAGACCGCTCAGGGTGAGAATGATCGGTCCGCTGATGCCGGTTTTTATAAAGTGCAGTTCTCCAAATTGCTTTCCTTCCTGCCTGCCATTTACAATCAACCGGACTTCGGCATTCCTGACCTCCAGACCGGCAAGATCAGGATGCAGCCCTCCCTGCACTTCCAGGGGCACCAGCGCCGGACGAACGGGAATAACAGTGTGCCCAAGAGATTCTGCAAATCTGTAGCCGTCACCGGTGGAACCCGTGGCGGGGTAGGATGCTCCGCCCGTTGTGAGGATGGCGGCATCGCAGATGGTATCTTTTTGTCCCGAGACGTGTATTCGCAGCTTGCCCGAATCTGCACTGATGTTTTTTACTGCACTGTTGTTGCGGATATCAACATTCAAGGTGCCGAGCCAGCGGAGAAAGGTTTTGAGAATATCCGGTGCCTTCCCGCTTGCCGGGAAATATCTTCCACCCCGCTCAAGGGTTACCGGCAGTCCATGAACCTGGAAAAAACTGAGGAGTTCCGGGGTGAAAAACTGAGCAAAGGCCTGTCGCAGAAAACGTCCGTTGCTGCCAAAATGATTGATGAAGTCAGGAATATCGGCACTGTTGCTGATGTTGCATCGACCTTTGCCGCTGATGCATATTTTTCGTCCCGGACGTTTCATCTTTTCAAGAAGGATGACCCGGGCACCGTTTTCGGCTGCCTGACCTGCAGCCATCAGTCCAGCGGCTCCGCCGCCTGTAACCACAACAGTTCTTTTACTCATCGGCTTATCCCTGTGTATTGTGTTTTCATAATTATTTGGCTGCAGTCATAAGAGGGGCATGATTGGATGTGAAAAAAGGCGGATCCCGTTGCAGGATAGGGCGAATCAGCGGATGTGCCTTGAAGTCATCGGTTAAAAATCTGCGGACTGCTTTTCTGTTCCATCCACGGGGGTGGATAAAGTCGGCATACAGCCCAAGATCTCCTGTGGAAAAATCGTGGATCTGCAGTTCATGTCTCTCTTCACTGTTCCGGGGAAGATTAAAGACTGCGAGGTTGAGAAAACTGATGAGATCAGCATTTCGCACAGTAAAATCAAGGGTCTGTTGTGCTTCCTGCCGGGTCTCTGCCGGAGTACCGAAGAGAAGATAGACATAGCTCATAATTCCGGCACGGTGCAGTGCCTGCAGGGCCTGCTCAACCTGTTGCAGATTGATTCCCTTGTCCATGGCATCAAGAACCTCCTGGGAACCGGATTCTATGCCGAGTTTTAACATACGGCAGCCGCTTCTGCGTAAATCACGGCAAAAATCAAAATCGCACAATTCCTGGCTGACGCGGGCAAATCCATACCAGTCTGTGTGAACCGGAATTTTTATCATCTCTTTCATAAGGGAGGGGGCAATACCATTGTCGAGGAAATGAATCAGCCGGGGCTTGAGTGTTCGAATAAGGGATTGCAGGTCGTCACAGACCTGTTTTGCAGAGAGCTTCGTGTAGGGACTGCCCTCTGCTTTTTCAGGACAGAAAGCACATCTGTTCCAGTAGCAGCCGGATGATGCGTTATAGGGGAGGATTATGCCCGGAGAGAGGTAGTCTGCAAGGGGCAGATCCGTAAAATCCGGAGGGCAGTATTTTTCTGTACTATTATTATTTTTCTGCTGCAGCAGATGCAGCAGGGCTGTTTCCCCGGGACCTTCAACAAGATGATCGAACACGTCAGTAAAGCGATTCTGCCAGCCGGGACTGCGCAACCAGGAGGTGATCAATCCGCCGCCGGCAACAAGAGTGTATGCCGGATATTCTTCTTTGAGAAAACCGGCAAGGACAAATGCGGAAAGGGCCTGACTGAGATAGTTTACAGAGATACCGATCCATTGATCCGCTTGGTGTTTAAGGAGATGCGGCAGCCGTTTTCTGAAAAAGGGGAAGAAAATATTGTTCCGATATTCTTCGGCAGCCCGAAGGAGGTCGCTGCTGCTATGGGGTGAAAAGGCAGAGTCCTGATAATCGGCAAGGTTGGCACTGCAGCTGAATCCCTGACAACTCTGTGTCAATGCCCGGTTGATGTCACGAACTGCCCGCTGATATCTGTCATTGTTTGTATACAGATTCCGGCTGCGCAGCTTATGCAGATTGTCCCCGATATTTTTGTATGCCCGTTTACTCCAGGTGTCAGCAGGATTTTGCCGTTGTTCGAGCAGATACAGTTGTCCCTCAAGGTTGGCATCCCACAGGGTACATTCCAGACCGTTTCCACGCAGACAACCGGCGAGACGACTTATGCCGGCCGGCGGTTCACAGGCCTTGGCAAGGGGAGGGGAAATCAGGAGCATTGGTGGTTGCCCCTGCCTGCATCAGGAGAAGGCGCTTTTCTCCACCTTGCCAAGAAAAATGCGGGTGCAGAGGAAGATATTGCGTGACGTGTCTCCTGCCTGAATACGCAGCAGACCTTCACGCGTGATAATTTTTTTAAGGAGCTCTCTGCCATTGGACTCGTTGTAGTAAATGTCGGAATCAAGAATATCGCAGACAATAGCTGCGTCTGTCTGGTCGATGATCAGCTGCAGTCCGATCTTGAGGAAATCATCCTCTATTGATGCCAGGTTGTCTTCAAGAGAGAGAATACCCTTTTTTTTCGCTTTTTCACCTAATTCTTTCAGGGAGAGAATGAGTGGAACCAGTGATTCCTGGTCTTCCTTGCTGCATGCAGCCTTTGCTGCCAGTGCCAGATCGCGTAGCATGGTAGTTGCCATAACTTATGTCCTTGTTTTGTTTCGGTGTTGAGATGGAGATTTTCCTTAACGGTATCATATCTGAATCGATCCGTATAATATTTTCAGGGAGTTTGGGGAAAAAGTCTGTAATGTTGTGACGGTATCAGCACGTAAAAATGATGACAAACGCAGACAGTACTGCTAGGTTTGTCTACGATTTTAACAGTTTTGCTGAATTCACTTCTCTGGAGGTTTGTTATGTTGGTATTTATGAGGAGATTGACTCCTTTCTTTCTGGTTTTCTTTACACTCTGTTTTATTGAGGCCGGTATCACAGCTCAATATGCCGATGCCAGGTCCCGTGGCGGCGGTCGGTCGTTTCGACGATCTGCACCAAGGAGAACGGCACCGGCAACCAACAAGACACAGCCGCAGACAGGGCAGCGTAAATCCGGTTTTGGTCGTGGACTGATGGGCGGATTGCTCGGCGGTGCATTGGGCGGACTGCTGTTCGGGAGCATGTTTGGTATGGGGGGCTCGGGCATGGGAATTCTGCCCCTTCTGTTGCTTGGCGGCATTGGCTTTTTCTTTTACAAAAAATTTATGAGTCGTCCCACAGGCGGATCTTCTCCTGGGTATCAACCGCCACCTCGTCAGGATAATGTGTTTGGTGGTACAAATAACGGTTCCGGAGGATTTTCAGCCCCCCCTCCGCCACCCCCTGAACCGGCAGCCGCTTCACTGGAAGATGGTGTTGCACTTATTCGTATTGCCGATCCCGATTTTGACCCCAATTACTTTGTGGAAGTGGCATCAGACGTGTTTTTTAAGGTGCAGGCAGGCTGGATGCGCCGCGATATTTCTTCTTACAGGCATCTTCTGGGAGACCAGCTTGCTTCAGAATACGCCGCCCAGTTTGCTGAGATGGAGGAAAAAGGGGAGCTGAACAAGTTGGAAAACATCTCCATCCGCAAAGTGGAAGTGGTTGATGCCGGTTCTGAAAATGGTGAGGATTTTGTCACCGTTTTGTTCACTGCCAATCTTCTTGATTACACAGTGGACGACAAGAGTGGTGAGCTGCTTTCTGGAAGTGATACCGAGCCGGTGAAATTCGCAGAAGAATGGACCTGGGCACGACCCATCGGTACGCAGGATTGGAAACTGGAGGGGATTAAAGAAGTGTGACCACTTTGCTCACAGATGGATGACATGTTGACTTCGGGCTGCAGCATTGTTTTGTCCAAAGTCCACATATCTCCAGTGAGTCCCCTCTCCCGTGCATTGGATAGTATGGTACACATTCCTGTGAATGTTCAGTCTGATACCTGACAGCTTTTTTGTTCAGTTACTGTTTTCAACATAAACACGTCGTTGATCTAATCTTTTTATGGATTCTCTGCCCGATTCCACACAAACTGTTTTAGAAAACTGTCACTCCCTCCCCACCAGGTTTCTCATTTCCCTCAAGCCCTGGTTTTCTGAAGAAATACTCCAGCAGGCACATGCTATTCTGCGTAATCGCGAAGTCACCTTTTTTGCTTTTCGCAGACGATTTGCCGGACTTATCCTTCAAGATACTTCTGTTTTTGTGCAGATGGGCGCAAAAAAGGGAACCCTCCCATTTGTTTTCCGTGATGGCAGCTGCCGGAAATGCGGATGGCAGGTTGGCGGTGGTAACTGTAAACATGTCGCTGCTCTGGCGTTACTCTGTGTTCGTCAGCAGGAGGACGAAGTATATTCTGTCGCAGATCTTTTTGCAGACAGTGTCTGGCAGAAGATTGGCAGGTATCTCCATGGGCAGGTCGATATGCAGAGATCAATAAACGTGGGATTCCATTCCCATGGAAATGATCTGGTACTTCACGGCAGCTCTGATAATGGTCTTTCTCTTACTGTCAAAATGAGCAGCAGGGCAGCAGAGGAACTCGCCGTTTTTTTTCCGGCTGTCTGTGAGTCACTCTCCTTCGGTAAGGGGGCTTACGGAGATGAAATGCATGACTTTCTGGAAGAACTTCTCGAAAAAACATACACGCCCAACGAAAGACAACTCCAGGCAGCCGGTATGGAGAGTAAGAAATGCAGTCTTGAATCTTCTTTCTGGTATTCCCTGGTACAGCTTCTGTTTCTGCATTTCTCTGCAGAAAACATTCTGGTGGAGCAAATAGCAGATGGAAGGTACTCCATTAACTGTATTGATGATGGAAACAGTATGTTCTCACTCAGTCTGCCTCGAAACCACACCTGGGAACTACTGAATACACTGTCCCTGCCCGGGATTCCTGAACAGACTGAACAGGCAGAACAGTTTTCCCGGGTGACCTTTTCCCGTGACAGTGCTGATATCGAAGTCCATGGCTGTTGTCGGTTGGCGGATGGTACAGAATACAGGCTTGCCGATATTAGTGAAAATCTGTATGGCAACCGATATCAGCTCAATGACACCATTTTCACTCTGGGCCCTGTGCCTGCAAATGAACAGCTACGTGAAAAGCAGGTTAAGCAGCTTTCGCTGTTTGCAGCCATTGGGGAGGGGGCAACAGGCAGTGAGTTTTCCTTTGTTGTGCCGGAGAAGGATGTTCCTGATTTTATCAGGAAAAACCGGGAAGTGCTTTCCTGCGGGCGGCACCAGGTGTCTGATGATATTGTTAATCTTCAGGTTGCGTCGCTGCCGGGTGAATTGATTATTTCAGAATATCGGGAGGATGGAGATTGGTGTTATCTGGCGGGCTGGTACGGCATGGGAAGCCATAGGGTCAGTCTGGACACATTGCTGTGTGCCGCCGATGATGGAAAGAGCATTCTGCCGGGGAAAACATGGATTGATTTGAAGGATTCTCCCCTTGCATGGTTTTATGAGTTGGGAGGAAAGCATTTTGCGGGTGAGGATGGTCAACTCAAAATGTCACGGGGGGAGTTTCTTGTTCTCTCGTCACAGATTGGCTCTGTCAGTTCAGAGGAGATGGAAATAGATGGTACCCTTGTTGAGTTTTTGCAGTCAGAAACCAGACCCGATTTTCATAAGGCGGACATTCCACAGCATTTACGTTCCTATCAACGTCATGGCTGTAACTGGCTTTATCAGCTTCAGCACTACGGTTTAGGCGGAATTTTGGCAGACGATATGGGGCTTGGCAAAACCCATCAGGCACTCGGATTGATCAATATGCTGACTGACGAAGAAAATCGTTTCCTTATCGTCTGTCCGGCAGCTGTTCTCTACCACTGGCCCGAAAAACAGAAAGCATTTTTCCCAAAACTCAGTCTTGATGTGTACCACGGACCCGGAAGGGATTTGCAGCATGCAGCGAAAAGCCGGATAATCGTCACAAGCTATGGCGTTATGCGGCAGGATGTGCATCTTTTTTCGGAGTACAAATTCAAACTCCTGCTTTTCGATGAAATGCATACATTGAAAAACAAAAAGACAGCGACCCATGCCGCAGTATCCGCATTGCAGGCGGAAACTGTGATCGGTCTCACCGGAACGCCCATTGAAAATAACGTGCAGGAACTGGAAACCTTACTGGAGCTTTGTCTGCCCGGAATCTTTACTGCACCATCCATTAAACAGCAGTTTACAGGTGGGGACAGCAGGGAGCAGCGGCAATACCTGCAGAAACTGGTGGCACCTTTTATCCTCCGGAGAACACGGAAACAGGTGCTGACCGAGCTTCCTGAATGCAGTGAGGATATCAGGGTCTGTGAACTCAGTGCTGATCAGGTTACGGTGTATCGGGAAGTAGCGGAGCTGGCACAGGAGGATGTCGATGACTATCTCGATCCCGACCAGCAGTCAAGCTATGCGACCATCCTCTCTGCAATTATTCAGCTGAAACAGATATGTAACCATCTGTCGCAATTGGAAAAGAGTGACGACTATGCATTGTATAAAAGCGGGAAATGGGATGAGTTTACCCGCCTGCTGCCGCAGTGTCTGGAAAGTGGGCACAAGGTGGTGGTTTTCAGTCAGTTTACTTCAATGCTTGATCTTATTGAGCACTGGTTAAGGGATGAAAAGATCGGCTTTGTTGGCCTCCGTGGAAGTGTTACAGCCAAAGAAAGGAGTAAGCGGATTCAGCAGTTTAATGGAGATGAAAAATGCCATGTCTGCTGTGCCAGTCTTCTGGCTGGCGGGACGGGTATTGACCTTACTGGAGCACAGGTGGTTATCCATTATGATCGCTGGTGGAATTCTGCCAGGGAAGAGCAGGCGACTGCCAGGGTGCATCGCATGGGGCAGGCACATCCGGTACAGGTGTATAAGCTGGTGACCGCCGGAACCCTGGAGGAAAAAATCCATGCAATGATTGAACGAAAACGCAGTCTCGCAGTCGATTTGATCGCAGAAGATGACGGTTCCGTTTTAAAGACCCTCAGTCGGGAGGAGCTTGCCCGGTTGTTTCAGTTTGGGTGATAGGTATGTTTTGGTCGTTATTGTTACAAGAAGGGTAACCAGCAAGGTGGATGCGGCAGGTTACTGTGAGAGTAACAGCATCAGGATTGGGGAGAGTGGGGTGGTGTTGACCGTTTTGACAGTGGACGGGTCCCAGTAGTTGCCGCTCATAACCAGGAGACAGAGCAGGTTCACCGAGTCTTCATAGTAGCCTTCGTGTCTGCTGTAGACAGCGTCGTAGACACTATTCAGCCATGATTGCTGAGATGGAACAGTCATTGCCGCAACGCCTAGTGGAGCGGCAAAGAACGTGGTAAAATAGTTGCTGCCCGCAAGGGGTGTACCGTTGAGTTTATAACCCGCTTTTATGTTATCCGGATTGCCTTCTGCTGCGGTTTCTGCCCATACCGATATCCGACCGGCCTGAGCAAGAGAGTTCGGGTCATTGTTGAGCAGTCCGTCTACGGCAAGGCGCCAGGGGACCCGTCCGGCATTGTAGTAGTAATCGCCGTCATGGGAGCCTTCAAGGAAGTCCGCGGGGGCAGGTCGGGGCGAGTGGTCTGTTGAAGAAACCGGCACAATAAAGTCGGGCAGCAAGCCGGTTCCCGGGCTGAACTGTGTTTGCATGTTGGTTATAATCGACTGGGTATTGCTGATGACTTCGGACCAGACAGGATCATTCAGCATCCGTCCGTAGGCTCGAAAATGGGCGGGCATAAAATCTGAAGATCGCGGGGTATACTGGTTATATGTGGAGCCATTTGGATTGACCCAGTCCCCAAGCTCTGGAAGGCGGCTGTCCGGACCGATGGTTGACTGAAGAATAGCGGTCACAAGCGTCTCCGCATTACTCCGGTAGTTGATTGCTCCATTGCTGCCCCATTGCTTATCTGCAAGCAGCAGGGCATAAGCCATGTCTGCATCACCATCAAAGGCACTGTCGTTGCCACTTGTTGCATCCGGTACATCCCAATCCATCAACCGGTTGTCAATCTGGCTTGGGTGCATCCCGGCAAACTTCCACAGTCCGTCAAATATGGCTTGCGCCTGAGGTTCATGACCGGCCATGAAAGCGGTAATGATCATCCCGTAACCTTGTCCCTCCGAAACAGTTCTGTCGCTGTCCGGCTGATCTGCACCATAGGCAATGCGGTAGAGATCGGAGCCGTCAGCAGCGGTACCGGCATGTATAAGATAGAGTGCCTTCCAGTAGTCGTACAATGTGCGAATGTCGTCATCCTGTTGTGTCTGGCTGCGATGATTGGGAGAAATGGTATCAGGTGCGTAAGATGTGTGCCGGGGAAATGGAAACCGTACTCTTTCAGTTGCAGAGGTTGGTGTTGTGGTGGGGAGAAGAACGATCATCAGCAGAGACAGGAGCAGGAGCGGGCGGGATATCCTCCGGTTCGTTTTTGTTTGCTGTTTTCTTGTCTGATACCTGTACCATTGGGTCATTCTGTTTATTCCTCAAAGAATTGATTGTACCCGGCAACATATTGGGTTTACAGACCCTGATAGTCAGCGGCAATTGGTGCTTGGCCAAATAAGTCAGAAGTCGGGTTCGCAGAAGAATTCCAGCCGTTCCCCATTGACAGGATGGAAAAATGAGAGTCTGCAGGCATGCAGCAGCATCTTTTCTCCCTCAGTACCATTCCCGTAAAGGGCATCACCGACGATGGGAACACCGAGCCCCAGCGGATGGGCAGAATGCAGTCGCAGCTGATGGGTCCTGCCGGTAAGGGGCGAGAAGAGGACGTGCGTTTTTCCCTTTTCCTCCCCTGTTTTTCTCCAGTTACTTATTCCTGTTTTTCCCCGTACCGGATCGTATACCTGATGGGGACGATTGTCGGGATCCAGTCGAAAGGCGAGCTCTATACGTCCTTCAATGCCGGATATTGCACCGTCTAAAACGGCGGCGTACTCTTTTTCCACTGCCCGTTGTTCAAACTGTATGGAGAGCTGGCGGTGGGCTTCTTTTGTTCTGGCGAGCAGCATAATGCCCGACGTGTACATATCCAGTCGATGAACTGCCGGCTGCTCTATGCAGCCGGGGAACATAGCCTTTATTCTCGTCACAACACAATCCTGCTTGTCGGCTCCTCTGCCCGGTACAGCCAGCAGACCGCCGGGTTTGTTTACCACGATAAACACCGGATCAATATGAATGATCTTGAGTTCTTTCATGTCATTTCTTGAATCCCACAGAGGAGAAACCCCAGGATGGGACCGCATTTGCCGGTGCATGCCGGATAAAACTGTCCCTCCCGCCGTGTCCCGGATTTGTTTGTTTTTCCCCAGTAAAACTCGGCAATGCCCAGAGGCTGAAGGTTGTTGAGGGCTGCGTGGTTGAGCAGTTTCGGGCCGCAGCAGTCACCTGTACCCGTAGGAATTCCTGCACCATCCGGGAACAGGTCAGATAGTGTGCAGTGCTGATTTCTGAAATTATGCAGACGGTACAGCCCGTGGAGTTCTTTCATCAACCGCCGGGAAAGCTGTTTTCGTTTCAGCTGCAGTTCTGCCCGCTTCCCGGAAGTGAGTGATGGATCAGTCAACAGTCTGCTCAATCGTTTGATTTCTCTTTCCTGAGGGATGTTCAGCCGGTCAAACTCCTGCACATCAAAAAGGGGCGGCACCCAGCCGTCGATCTCCCATTGTCCGTTGTACTGACCGGAAAATGCCTTCAGTGTTCTCTTTTTTCCTTTCGCCGTTTTGCAGACAAGCACGCCAAACATCTTTCCCAGTGCCTTTCCGTAGAGACTGCTGGTGTCAAGTTCGTCAGACATACTGCCCATTAGCCGTCTTGCCTCAGTCAAGGCAGGGGCATGGGGCAGTCTGTGTGCATGCTTGCAGGTGCTGCAGTAGGCAGCTTGGAATTCTGGAGGCAGTCGGGGTATGGAAAGGCGCTTTTGGGAAGGCAATGTCTTTTATGTGTATGGTGTCAGAGCAGGGGCTTTCGATTCTATTAGAAATCGGTAGACGAATACCGGAACAACATCTGCTGTCGAATGGAAACTATAAGCCAGAATCGAAATACCATCACGTTAAAAAGGGATCTGTACCTTTTATGTGGGATTTTTTTTAAGAGGCCAAATCCATATTAACCATGAAGCAGGTTAACTGATGCATGGAGTGTTATAGAGACTGTGGTATACTGACTGGTTCAATCGTAAAAAACATACAGGCTGATATATGCTGTATATAAAAAAAATAAGCAGTGGGCAAGGGATGATGTCCTTTCCGCCGCAGGAGAATGTCGGCGGAAAGGACCTGGGAAGGCTGAAGAGCAGTTACAGGAATTTGAGGATTATTTTATTTCTGCTCTACAAACTCGGCCATCACGTACCCTTCTGTTTTTCGGTATTGTACTTTGTACCAGTCACCCTCCGTTGAAAGAACATCGAGTGGGGTGCCGGAAGGGATTGTTAACAGGGAATCAGCAAACATATCATCACTGGACTGCAGTTCAACACTGCGGGTGGTGATATAAGTAAGAGAAGATACAGTCGCTGGTTTTTTATCGATGTTTTCAACAGTACTGGAATCTGTCACCGTTGTTGTAGCTGAACTAACTGACTCTGGTTTCCGTGAGGTGTGTCCTTCACGAAGACCGAGGGAAATAAGCGTATCCTGATCGGCACGACCGGTCACTGCGAGCCCGTAATCTTTTTGATAACTTTTAAGTGCTTCCCTTGTTTTTCTCCCCATGAAACCGTCAGCAGTACCGGCACTATATCCCTGCTTGTTTAGTTCCTGCTGGACGGACTGCACTTCGGGGTCTGCCTGTCGTCTGGCAGCCGGCTTTACTGTTTCCTCCTGTACGGGAGGAGGTTCGTATGCATCGGGAGTAGAGCTGTAGGAAGGAGTCCAGTAGGCAAATGCAAGATTGACAATCTCTTCTGCACCCTGCTCATGGCTTACACGACCAAGACCAAACATTCCGCCCTGTTTAAAATCACCGGTTCCAGACCAGACAATTTCATTTCTTCGGTTGACGATAAGAATGTCAAGGGAGAGCAGGTAGGCATTTGCCGCAACAACATCTATATTTTCATTGTCCAGTTCTGAGATGACGAGGAAGTCAGTTTTTAATAAATTAAAGAGCGAGGTAATGATTTTCTCGTCAAAAACACCAACACTTTTGTAAGGTTTTGAGAGATCGTCAAAGATATCCAGCATTCTGTTTCTGTTTAACTTCTGGATGACAGTCTTTGATCCTGTGATTTTTGATTGGGGGAGTATTTGTAAAAACTTCGCGTCCAGTTTTTCATTGATGTCTTTTTTCAGCTCCAGCTGTGAGTCTGTTCCCATGGATGTGTCACCATGAACCGGCAGGATGGAAACTTTCTTGCCGGTAAACTGCTGCATGGCAACCGGCTCTCCCGGAACTACGTTTGCGTTTCTTACGCCGCATCCGCTGAAAAACATCATTATGATCACCGCCAGACAGGAAAAACCTTTCTGGTAGGAGGGGGGGGCACTTTTCCAGGAAACCTTCATCGTCATTCTTTTTCTCCTCTTTTTTTATTCTTTAAGTAGGTATCGTATGTTTTAGTTTTCAGCGTTTTTTGTCACCGTGAGGCAGGTTTTTCCCGCTGTGACCCCGCAGGGATTCGTTGATTTGCTGGGGTAATTGGAATAATTGAACTGTGCAGATAGTCAGAAAACCACTGATGGCACCTATAATTGAGAAAATTCGAATCCAGCCGTTCAACTCAATAAAGCGTAACAGCCATGCGTATATTCTCTGTCCTGAATGTGTTTGAGCATGACGCCACGACAGGACAAGACAGCCAAGCAGGAGCAGCATGACCGTGGAAAACATGATAACACTGCCTGGCAGCATCCAGTGCAGGGTCCTCTCAGTTTTTCGTAGTTGCTGCTGCTTGCTGTTGATATCATCCCTCGCTTTCTGTATGCGTGTTGCCAGTTTTTCCTTCAGGGTCAGCTGCAGTTGGGCCTTATGCTGCTGCTGGATTTCCTGCTGTTTATTGTTTTCTGTTTTCAGCAGCTGCAGGTCGTTCTGCAGTGATTCCAGTTCAGCCTGTCGACTGCCCAGTATTTCTGCTCGTTTTTGACGGAGCTTTTCTTTTAAAACATTGGCTTCAAGGATGGAGTATGCCCGGTCGAGTTTGGCGAGCAGATCGGTTCTTCCTCCTTTGATCCACATACGTCCCAGGAGATAGAATTCATTCAGGGACTCCGGTAACGACTGTCCCGAACTGTTTACCACAGTGCTTAATGTTTGCAGAACAGCGGAGAGGTACATCTTTTCAGATTTGTTGTATTTGCCGAGTTCCTCATTCACCATCCCGTAGAAGAGCGGCAGGCTGATCCGCTCGGAGTCGGGAAGACCTGTCATGGCGGCGAAGGGATAGGTGGTGGGGATGAAGACCCGGAAGGAACCGGCCTTAAGAGCGGCAATCCTGTGAATGGCAAGCTGGGAAGCTTCTTCCAGAAACTGTCGGTTCATGGCTTCTTGAATCAGTGCCAGGGTGTCTTCTGTTGGTTGCTTTGATCGTCGTATGGTCTGTTCTGCCAGTGCGGAAAATAAAAGACTGCCATCTTCACGCCGGTTCTGTTTCAGCAGAAAGTCTATAAATTCGATGCGTTCTGATGGGGGTAATATTTGAGATACCCTTTTCCGAAGTTGCGGGAAGACATCATCGTGATCCAGATTAATAATTGCCATGGCGACTTTCTGCAGGTCTTCTGCGCTGTCTGCCTGTTTGACGCCTCGCCGCAGCAGGAGTGAGACTTGATCACTTTTTCCTTTATTTCCCAGAAAATCGGCGAGAAGAAGGAGTTGCTCCACCGTTCCGTGCAGCCGTTTGAGTTTTGGGGTGACACCTTCAAGTTCAGCTGTAATGGTGTCGGCACTGGCAAGAAGAAGGACCTGATGGAGATCATCAATGGTTTTGACCTTTTTCCACGCTTTGAATAAATATTCTTCCCCCTTGTCCCGTTTGAAGTTTTGCTGGAAATAGTGTACCAGCAAAAGATAATCAGCAGTGGTTTTTGATTGCTTGACGGCGGTGGAGAGAAGTTTTTCAGCTGCCGCCGGCATGGAATGGCTTTCAAGAGTGGGGATGAGGTCCAGCAGCTGTGAAACCGAGGTGATCTGCTGCTCATGTGCGTCAAGGATGTCTGCCGCCAGACTTTTGTGATTATGTGACAGCAGAAAGCGAACGGCTCCCAGTATGGCATCCAGGCTGCTGTTGTGGTTGGTTTTTCCTGTGCTGCTCAGCTGTGAAAGTGCATTCACTGCACGCCTTTCATCATCTTTGTGTATATACAGAGAGGCAAGGGTCACATAATATTCGGGTGATCCAACGATGACCGGTGAACTGATCGGCAGCAGCTGATCACCCGGTGACAGATTTTCGGGGAGCAGGATGGTTTTACTCATCTTTGCCTCAAGCATGGCGATGGCTTTTGCGTAGTCTGAGAGCCCCAGCAGTTGAACCGTATAATCAAGTCGTTCTTCAACTTTGATGATTTTTTCATTCTGACCGGCAATAAGAGATGTGGCATACATCATCATTAAAACAACCAGACCGATAATGAATTGAATTTTATATTGATAAATAAATCCTTTTTGATGGATACATTTAATAAAGATATACACTGCAGCGTAGGGCATCAGGAATGGCACGACAAGGATTCCGAGCAGGTTCAACGTGTCTGTACCAAAGACAACCCCGAATAAGACGGCACTGCTCAAAACAAGAACCGGAAAGAAGCCAATTATAATTTTTTTATAGCGGGTGAACAGTTCTTTTTCCCTGTAAAATAAAAAGAGAAACAGGTTGAATACGAGTATCGGAAGACCCAGGTAGAGTGTGAAGACAAGCATCTTTTGCATCTCAGGGTCGAAAAGAGCGCCGTAGGCGACCAATGCACCGCCAAATCCGGGGGCATAAAACGTTAATGCCGAACCGAATAATGAGAGAAGTATAAGAACTTCTGGGAAAAAACAGATTGAAGCAATAACTTCAAATATTCTGATCTTTTTCAGGAGAGATATGTTTTTAGATAATTTTTTGTCGAGATCCTGAAGTGTTGTTGCCAGTTCCTGCGGGAGTGGTATCTCATCTGTTTCGGTGTCAGCAGTTTCTTCAGCAGCGTTGACTGTATGTTCAATCTTTGCAGTGAGAGCGGTGATTTCATTGTCGAGTATTTTTCCTTCAACAGCGACTATCTCATCAAGTTTTTTCTGTTGAGTGAGAAAGGCCAAACGGTTGAGCTGATATTCCTGAATAATGGTGTTTGATCTGTTTTTTTCTTCGTCCACATATTCAGCAGCCACAGAAGCAACTGAACCCGGAAGCCTGGCGGGTTGCTGAATGTGTGGTTTTTGAGAGTTTGCGGTGTCTGTTTGTTGGGCGTTGTCAGCAGTCGACAGGGACTCAGCAGTTGCTTCTCCAGTCCCTAAAGGGGAGGAGAGTGCTGCAAGAAAAAGCAGGAAAATATATAAAAGAGGAATCAAAACTTTCAGTCTACGCATAATAGTACCTTGTTTTTGTTGGGTTACTCCTGAGCGCCATTTTTATTTAACCGTAAATTTTTTTATAAGTGAAGCTCGAAAATGATAGTGGCACATTTTTTCTGAGATGCTGATTGATATTGGTCCGTTCGGGTGAAAAGCCGGCAGGATACCATCCACACATAAAAAAATCCGGGATGAACCAGACAGCTCTTTGCAGCTTATTGAGAAACTGGTATTGTTGCTATCTTCAGCCTAAGATGAATTTGTTTGGCAGGTAGCCTGTTTCCATGAAGCGATTGTGGCGTATTCCGGATTTTCTTGATTTAGAATATTTTTTTCTCCAGGACAGAGAGCTGGCAGAAGAAGAGGGTGAACGTGTGCTGCGTGATCGTGACCGGAGTTTTTTTCTGGAACATATCGGTGCCGATGCCGATATCTCTGAGTCCGACCATAAATGGCTTATTCATCGATGGCTGGAACAGCGTCGCAGCAGTGAAAATACGGCCCAGGGCGGTCATGCCCTTCTGCCCGGACGTATGTGGTATGAACTGTACGGACTTTTCTGGTCTGTTTTTTCGTTTATTGCTGTGTTTGCCGGTGGTGGACTTGCCTATTCCTTTCTTGCATATTCCGGCAGTCAACCTGTCAATGTGTCCGCTTTCCTTCTGTTTTTTGTGGTGTTTCAGCTGCTTTTTCTGATTGTTCTTTTTTTTGCATGTGTGTATCGGAAATTTTCCGGACTCGATCTGCGTTCTTCCCTCCTGCTCGCACTTGTCAGTAAAGGACTGAACCGGCTTCTTTTTCGTGTGCGCAAATATGGTCTGGACAGCATGAGCGGCAGCCGCAGGGCGCAGTTTACTGCTGCTCTTTCCGCAATACATATGAGGGGAAAGGGGTATGGAACGCTTTTTTTCTGGCCGCTCTTTCTTCTCTTTCAGCTTTTTGGAATCGCCTTTAACCTGGGGGTATTGGGAGCACTTCTGGTAAAAGTCGCAAGTGCTGATCTTGCCTTTGGCTGGCAGTCCACCATTCAGCTCTCCTCCGGGTTTGTTGCTTCTGTTGTGCAGGGGCTTGCTCTGCCATGGGCATGGTTTTTGGGGGATGGCAGTTATCCATCGCTAAGTCAGGTTGAGGGAAGCCGTATGGTTTTAAAAGATGGATTTTATCATCTTGCGAGTGCTGATCTGGTTTCCTGGTGGCCCTTTCTCTGTCTGGCAATCTGCTGTTACTGCCTCCTGCCCCGTATCCTCCTGTTTCTGTTCGGCAGCAGGATGCGCAGTCGTTCCCTTGCTGCTGTTTCTTTTACCCGGGCAGATCATAAACAGCTCCTGCACCGACTGTTAACCCCACGGCTGGAAACCAGAGTTGTTACAGAAGTGGTGGAAACACCTCCTTTGGGATCTCCTGCCGTACCGGATGAGGAAGCAAAGTCTGAATCTGAAACTGAGACTGAACCTGAAAATGAGCCTGAAAAAGAACCGGACACAAAAAACAGCGAACCGGATGCAGTGGATGCCGTTAATGGCAGGGGCATGGTGCTCGTTCCCGACGAACTGTATGATGCGTATGATGGTGAACTGTTCAGTCGTTTATGTCGGCAGGCTTTTGGCTATGCAGTTGCCGGGGCAATTTCTCTTGATGATGAATATTGCGATGCAGAAAAAGTGTTTCGTCGTTTGCAGGAGACAGATGTTTCTGCCGCTGCCCTGCTGATTCTGCAGGAGGCCTGGCAGCCGCCTATTCAGGAGATGCTTGGTTTCCTGCGTGATCTTCGCAAAAATTGCGGTGAAGAGCAGCATATCATCATCGCCCTCATAGGCAAGCCCGCACCGGATACACTGTTTACACCCGTGTCTGGTCTGGATCTTCAGATATGGAAACAGAAAACAGCCGCACTTGCTGATCCCTGTCTACAGGTAAGCCCGTTACTGGAGGAATTGTGAATCGTTCTGTGCCGGAATTCGCCGTCGTCGGGCATCCCAATGAGGGGAAATCCTCTGTGTTGTCAACACTTGCGGAAGACGATTCTGTCCGCATCAGTCCCATGCCCGGTGAAACCCGTGAATGTCAGACGTTCCCGGTGACCATTGATGGTACAGAGATCATTCGTTTTACCGATACTCCCGGTTTTCAAAATCCGAGAAAAACCCTGCAGTGGATGCAGGAGTATCACGGCAGAGATGAAGAGCTTATCCGTGATTTCATTATTGCCCATAAACATGATCCTGCTTTTCATGATGATTGTCATTTGCTGCAGCCTATTTTGCGGGGAGCCGGGATTATCTTCGTGGTGGATGGTTCAAGACCCCTGCGCAATACCGATAAAGCGGAAATGGAGATCCTGCGTCTCACCGGCTGCCCGCGGATGGCCATTATCAACTGTAAGGATGAAGAGACGGCATGGCTGGCAAAATGGCAGACGGAATTCCGGAAGCATTTCAATTCCATCCGGGTTTTTAATTCCTGCCGGGCAACCTATGTGGAACGTATTGCACTGCTCGAAAGTCTTAAAGGAATAGATCAGGAATTGCAGCCGGTGCTCGACCGTGTTGTGACAGCATTTCAGGATGACTGGCAGCAGCGGAATCAACAGGTTTCGGAGATGCTCCTGGAACTGCTGGAACAGGGGCTTGGGTATTCCCGGTCGGTGCTGTTGAAATCCGCTGCAGATGAAGAGCAGCTCAGGGAAAAACTGCATGCCGGGTATGTGAAAAGTATCAGCAGTCGTGAAAAGAAATGCCGGGAGCGGATGCGCAATCTGTATAAACATAATATTTTTAACTGCGAGCTGCCGCCCCATTCCATTCTAAAAGAAGATCTTTTCTCTGACAGGAGCTGGGAGTTTCTTGGGCTTAACCGTTCGCAGCTGGTCATGGCAGGCGGCTTGAGCGGGGCTGCGATCGGGGCGGGGATTGATGTCGCTGCAGCGGGGTTGAGCTTTGGTATTTTCTCGGCAGTGGGCGGTCTTGTGGGGGCAGCCGGCACTGCTTTAAAGGGCAGGGAGTTTCTCAGCGGGACAAAATTGCTGGGCATGCGTCTTGATGAACAGCGTCTCACGGTGGGGCCGGTAAAGAACATTCAGCTTTTGTATATTCTTCTTGATCGGCAGTTACTCTTTTACAGCCATATAATCAACTGGGCACACGGACGCCGGGATTACGATAGGTTGCCCGGGAATACTGAAAACCTGCCGGTCAAAGTCGGTTTTACAGCTGAGTGGCAGGGAAACAAACGAAAGGTCTGTGAGCACTTTTTCAACAGTCTGCAGCATCGAGAAGGATATGATTTGCCCGGAGCCCGGACTGCCATGGAGCAGCTGATCACAGAGGAATTGCAGGAAATCTCCACCGGAGGTGGATGTTGATGCCTGTTTATCCTGATACGGCTGTTCATTCACAGCTGCAGAATGTATTTGGTTTTGACAGCTTTCGTGACAATCAGCAGGAGCTGGTGGAGGCAATCCTTGCCAGCAGGGATGTTTTTGGTATCATGCCCACCGGCGGTGGAAAATCGCTTTGCTATCAGTTGCCGGCGTCTCTTCTTGATGGCGGCTGTATTGTTATCAGCCCCCTGATCTCTCTGATGAAAGATCAGGTGGATGCAGCGGTGGGGATTGGGCTGAAGGCGGCATATCTGAACTCCACCCTTCCCGGCAGTGAGCAGCAGGAAGTGATGCGGCGAATGGAACAGGGGGGGTACCAGCTTTTGTATCTCTCGCCGGAACGGTTGGCACTGCCGGGGTTTATGGAGCGTCTTAAACGTTCTCCCTTCTCCTTTATGGCAGTGGATGAGGCCCATTGTGTGTCCGAGTGGGGGCACGATTTTCGGCCGGATTACCTTTCCCTGATAAAGGTACGGGAGGCATTACCCCATCTGCCGGTGGCAGCCTTTACGGCAACGGCTACCAAAAAGGTGCAGCAGGATATTAGCAGTCGTCTGCGGCTGGATAATCCCTTTGTGGTGAGGGCATCCTTTGATCGCCCGAATCTCTTTTATCAGGTACGTCCCCGGCAGCAGGTGAATGCACAGATTGAACAGTTTGTGCGGGAGCATCGGGGGGAGGCGGGGATTGTGTACCGGCTCAGCCGAAAAGATGTTGAAAAAACAGCATCCTACCTGGTATCTCGTAATATTTCTGCCCTTCCCTACCATGCAGGTCTTGATGGTGCTGCGCGTCTTAGAAATCAGGAGGCGTTTAATCGGGATGATACTCAGGTGATTGTTGCCACTGTGGCGTTTGGCATGGGGATAGATAAATCCAATGTTCGTTTTGTGGTTCATGGTGACCTCCCCAAGAACATGGAAAGCTACTATCAGGAAACAGGGAGGGCAGGGCGGGATAATGAGCCTGCCCATTGCCTGCTTCTCTATAACCGCGGTGATTATTTCCGGCTGCGACCTTTTTTTGATGAGCTGCGGGATAAGCAGGAGAGGGAATTTGGGCTGCAGCAGTTGCGAAAGATGCTTTCCTATGCAGAATCGACTGTTTGCCGGCGAAAGGCTGTGCTCGCCTATTTCGACGAATCCTATGCAAAGGAGAATTGCGAAACCTGTGATATCTGTGTGCACGGCACCAAAAAGCACGATGCAACCGTGGACGCCCAGAAAGTGATGTCCGCAGTGTATCGAACAGATCAGCGTTTCGGTATCACTCATATTGTTGATATCCTTGTGGGGTCACGAAATAAACGACTTCTCTCCTTTGGTCACGACAGAATAAAGACGTACGGCATAGGGAAAAAAGAGGGAAAACAGCATTGGCGTATGATAATTGAAAGCCTCCTTGCCCATGAAAAAATGGTGATGGACGGTGGTGAGTATCCACTGCTTAAACTGACTACTGCAGGGGAAAATATTCTTTTTGGCAGGGAGCAGTTTGTGCATCGTGTTTTGCAACACCCGGAAGAAATAGTCAGACAGGAAGTTGGGTATAACCCGGAGCTCTTTACTGAACTGCAGATCATGCGAAGGGAGATGGCAGACGCTGCGGGGGTGCCTCCCTTTGTTGTCTTTTCAGATCGAAGCCTGCATGAGATGTGTAGTCTGTATCCTGAAAACGATGCGGAATTTCTGATGATAAATGGCGTGGGAAGTGTAAAGCTTGATCAGTACGGTGAAACCTTTATGGGGGCAATTAAGGATTACCTTGCAGAACACCCGGAGATAGAGAAAAAGCCAATAGCTGCCCAGCGGGCGCCTGTGCTGCGAAGAGAGCCCCCGGGAGGCGTTGAAGTCAGTGATACGCTCACTGAAACACTGCTTCTGGCAAGGAAAGGGCTGGGTGTGGAAGCGATAGCATCTGCCCGTGGTCTGAAACCCACCACCATCTCATCGCATATTGAAAAACTCTTTCTTCGGCAGGAAGAAGGGATTGAGATTGCTCAGTTTGTTGATAGCGACCTCCTGGCTCTTATCACAGAACAGTTTTTACAGCACGGCTATGCCCGGTTAAAACCAGTGGTCGATGGTCTTACCGGAAAGGTGACGTATGACCAGGCAAGGATTGCCCGCGGCCACCTGACCGGCAGCTGAAAATCAGTTGCGAAAAAGGTGTCAGGGTAAAGGGATAATTGTACTCGTGTCGCAGGAGCTCGCTCCGCGATCGATCAATGCCTGAACAGCTCTTCATTCCCGGAATGTCCTCCTCCTAAAATTTTTTCAACACTTCTCTCATTATAAAAGAGAGCAATACACAGGTACGTTTTTTACCGCCGGGTTTCGTTTTTGTCTCCTGTTTGCTCGTTTATTATTTTTATCTCATGCTGGCAGGTATAATTACTCGAAATCATGCTTTGTTTTCAGGATGCTGTTTATGGCTTGCAAGGTACAAATTTTGCATAGTTTCTTGTGGCGGCGGCAGTCTTTTACGTTCCTTGAATCGGGGAGGCTAGTATGCAGACAGGCAATGATAGTGGACAGATACAAGTTCAGCAGGTATTTACCCAGATTAAACGGTGCGTGTCAGAAGGGAAGTTTGTTGAAGCGGAGGCACTGCGCCGGGAATTGATGGATCTGGACACCATGGCACTGAAAGAGATCATTGCTTCGGCGGAAATCATAGAAGCTGCCAGGTCCGAGGCCCTTGACAAGGATCACCTGGCACTGTGGAAGGCGCTGTATGAAACGCTCTCGTCGGAAGAGGCAAACTGCTTCTACTATGCCTTGCAGGAAAAGCTTTTACCTGCCGGTACACTTCTTATGAGACAGGGGAAGTTGAATGATCGTCTTCTCTTTGTGGAGCAGGGCAAGCTTGCTGCTGTTTTTCGTAAAGGTGGTGAAAATCACCTTGTGCTGCAGGTCGGTAAAGGTGGCTTTGCAGGTGAGGAGACTTTTTTCGGGATGTCTGTCTGTACCTCTTCTGTTGTGGCCCAGTCTGAAGTCAGGGTGAAATATCTGGAAAGATCCTCTTTGCCTGACATCGCAGAGCAATGCCCCGGACTCTATGAAAAACTGCAGGCATTCTGCCGGAATTTCGGTCAGTACGAGGCAGCTTTTGAACGGAAGCGACAGGAAAAGAGTCGCTTTGAACGATTACCTGCCCATGGTCGCGTAAATGCAAATCTGTTGACTGCTGCCATGAAACAGACAGGGAAGCGGTTTAATGCTGACATTGGAGATATCTCCCGCGGCGGAACATGTTTTTTCATTAAAGCCTCAAAGAAGGAAGCAGCCAGACAACTGCTCTCAAGGCCTCTGCAGATGGTTTTTGCTTTGCAGGGAAAAGACGAGCAACCTGTTGAATTTGTTGCTATGGGGCGGGTTGTAAAGGTTAAGTTCCAGCTGGAAACTGACTACAGTGTGCATGTCCAGTTTGCCAAACCTCTGGATGAAGAAAAGCTTGAGACCCTGCAGAAGACGAATGCCTGACACGTGCCGTTCTTCCGGCTGCTGCCGGCTGAGACGGTGAGAGGCGGAGCCCGGGCTGTGTTGCGGCAAAGTATGGCTTACTTTATCAGTTCAAGCTCCAGTTGTCTGCTGACAAGCATCTGCATGTTCGTTTGCAGTTGCTTTTTCAACTCGGGATACTCCTGGGAGCATCTCTGCAGAACAAAGGTGCCCGTGTTGAGGACGTTGTTGTAGTTTGGATTTTTTGGAATTGTGGAAATCTTCAGATAACGGTCCAGGGTTCTCGTGCGATAGCAGCTGGCACCCTTGTCGATGCTGACGGTCCATATTGTACTCTCCACGGCGAGATCCGATTTTGATTTTCCACAGGAGAGTTCCCAGTAGCGCACTGAAATATTCATAATTTCGAAAATAATATTTCGGATCTGTTTGATAATAAGTTTTTTTGTGTCGTGACTGGTTGTTTGTAAGTGACTGATTGTTCGCAATAACTCCAGTTTTTCTTGTGCCTTGCCAATTGCCACAAGCAGCTCGTCAATGCTCAGGGGCTTTTGCAAATAACTGAATCCGCCGAGTTTGGTCGCTTCCACGGCTTGCTTTTTGCTGTCGTATCCTGTGATGAATATACACTGGACGTCCGGCACAATCTCTTTCGCCCTGGTCATCAGCTCAATGCCGTCCATACCAGGCATTCGGATATCTGATATCACGATGGGGATCATTTTTTCGTGCAGAATGGCAAGGGCCTCACTTCCGCTGCCGGCCGTGTGTACAGTGAAAGAATGTTCCTGAAGCTGCCACTGCAGCATTTCAATCAGGATAGACTCGTCATCGACTACCAATATTTCATCCATTATCATTCCTGCTCGGTTTATGTCATTTATGTGTTTTGCTGATGAAACCGTAATGGCTGACGCCGTCATCGGGGCTGGAGCGGATCATTTTTACCTGAAAATGCACTGAAAAATACTGTGCAGTTGGTGATGGGTAACGAATTTGTAATCTGTGTCCTGTGTCAGTCGCCGCCTCCCGCTCGTTCGGGCTTGCAGAAAAAAATGTTGATTCCCCTTATGCATACTGCTTTTGTATAATATTAAGGTAAAATTTTCAATAGGTTAATTGAAAATTTCTGTGAGGCTGAATGCCTGTGCCGTGGCAGAGGCAGTGAGGAGGAAGGGTATTCAGCGCAGGCGCTGAATGGTGCTTGATTGGCTGTATACAGTTCGCTGCTCCGTTTTTGTTTCTGGGATTTCGTTTTGGTTGTTTTGTGGAAGGCAGGACAGATTGTTCTGTTTTTGAGAGTAATCCTCCCGGGTGATACGCTACATCTTGTTGGCAGCAATATCACGATATTATGCAGGGGGGGAGAGGGTGATCCCGTGTGAGAACCGTTTCATTTTATTCCAACAATGAAAAGTGTTGTTTTGCATAATGAAAGAAGTCGGCTGTTGTCATATGACATTCCTTGTCAATGCTCTTTATTTATTCTATTCTGTTAAGAAAGGTAATAGTGTTTTAAGTGTCTTAAAAGAAATGTTTCTATATTTCCCGGAGTGAGAATGAGAAAAACCAATTTTATCCGGACCTTGCAGGGGCGGATGCGGGGACTGATTATTTTTTCTGTTGCCATTGTGGTGCTTGTGGCGGGATTCGGTTCCTGGAAAATTCGTCAATTTTACAACTATTACGTCGATATTCAGAAATCCTCGGTGCAACTGCAGCAAAACCTGCAGCAGAATTTTGATGCCTCCCGTCTCCTCGGTTCGATTCATTCCAATCTGCGCCTGTACATGCAGTCTGCAGAGGATTCTGTACTTCTCTCCATTCGCAGTGATGCACAGACACTTCGCAAAACACTCCCGGAAGGTCTGGCAAAGGAACTGGCACATTTGCAGAAAATTATAGATGTCCTTTCCATCCGTATGAAAAGTCTGCAGGAGAACAACGGGCGGGTTTTTGATGCAGAAAAAATGATATCCAGGGCCCTGGGAATGAATCTGCAGAAAATTCCCAAGGATCTTGCCTATAAGTTGATTCCCATTGTCAGTAAGGCGAAGTCCCGTTATCAGGAGATTTATGTCTCAACGGTCATGTCGGGGCGGATTGCTCAAATCAAGAGCGGACAGGCGGAGATTGCCAGCTGTCTGGCAGGAGTTGAAGATGATCTGAATCTGCTCTCCAGCAATCTGCCCGATAGTGAAAAGGAGATCCTTCAGGGTGTACAGGACGCCTTTTATGCTCTGGATGAGGCAAGCAGCACTGTTGCTGCCATACGCCTTGTGACCATGGAAACAGAGCGGGAAATCATTACCACTGTTGACCTGTTGAAAAATGCTGTGGCAGAGGATTCGCTCTCTAAAAATGAATCTTCTTTTACCCTTATGCAGGAAGGTATGGCCATTGCGCAGAAGAACATTCTCTTTCTTGTGGTGACCCTTATTTTCCTTGCCATGCTTTTTACACTTACCAGCCTGATTATCAGTAAGCACATGATTGCTCCCCTGGTGGATTTTGTCGCCTTGTTACGAAATCTCGGGCGGATGATGGCGGGGCAGCATGAGAGCGGGAGTTCTGATGTTGCCCGCATGAATGAACTTTCAAGTTTTATCCGGGATCGCCGTGATGAAATTGGTGAGGTTGCCTTGGCAATCAAGGATATGCTGATAAATATGCAGTCCATTTCTTTTTTTCGTAAAACCATTGAAGCGGATGAGAGTACCAGGGAAATATATGCCCGACTCGCCCGTATCTTTATTGAGAAGTTGGGGCTGAATCAATTTGTTATTTATCAGAAGCTGCGTGGACAGGATTCCATGGAGCATGTTTTCAGTAACCCGCCCGAACTCAAAGACGATCTTCCCGAATTCAGCATGGCGAATAACTGCCGGGCAAAACGTACAGGGGCTGTGGTTACCTCCTATGATGATCAGTACATCTGTAATATGTTTCCCTTTCAGGACTGTCTCGATCATTACTGTATTCCCATGATAGTGGGCGGTCATGTTATTGGTGTGGTGCAGTTCCTTTTTACTAAGGATATGCCCGAAGCTGAAAAATCTACAGCACGTGACCATATTGCAGAAGCCCAGAATTTTATCGCCGAAACCCTGCCCGTACTGCAGAGTAAACATCTGGCGGCAGAGCTTGAAGAGATGGCAACAAAAGATCAGCTTACCGGTCTTTTCAACCGCAGATATCTTGAATCAACCCTTGACCAGATGGTTGCCGGTGTTCGTCGGCGGGGGACAAATCTTGGCGTCTTGATGTGTGATCTTGATTTCTTTAAACAGGTGAATGACAAGTACGGACATGACGCAGGTGACGCTGTCCTCATGCAGCTTGCTCAGGTGCTCCTGAATACTGTTCGTAACTCGGACTGGGTGATTCGTTTCGGAGGGGAGGAATTTATTATTATGCTGATGGATTGTGAGAAGGGGAAGGCGTGTGAAATCGCAGAAAATGTGAGGCAGGCAGTCGAAAATTACAAATTCCAGGCATCCGGACAGGTCATCAAGAAGACCACCAGTATTGGTGTCACTGAATTTCCTGCTTCAGAGAATCAGGGAATCTGGGAGGCTATCAAGTTTGCCGATGTCGCCCTCTATAATGCCAAGGAAAATGGTCGCAATCGGGTGGAAGTCTTTAATACCGCCATGTGGGAGGATTCTTCATATTGATGGAGGGATCAGGCACATGTCCTGGAGGCAGGTGTGTGATTTCAGGCGACCGTCTGAAGAAGAAAAAGACCTGTAGATTTCCAGAATGACGCTCCCTGGAACAAACCATAACCCCTTTTGCAGAATCTTAACCGGACAGCGCTGATAGAACCCGGTTATCCAGAAAAAATCGTAGGAGCTCGCCCCCGCGAGCGATCAGCACAGGAGTCCTTCATGGCAGTAAGCTGCTGTCTGTTCCCGCCCTTTCCCTATACCTTGAATTTAATAACCTGCTGCTTCAGATTCGTTGAGAAGTCGTTAAGATCACTGGAGCAGGCACGAACCCTCTCGCTGCTTTCTGCAAGACTGTCGGCTGCATCCCGTACCTCTTCAACTTCACCGGTGATGTCGTTGCTGACGGCAGAGTTTTCTGCCACCCGGTTTGTTATTTCACTGATCCCCATGGAGACCTGGGTAACATTGTCGGCAATCTCTCTCGTTGTCTCCGCCTGTTCCTCCACTGTCTCGGCAATATTGGTAACGATGGAATGCACGTCGTGGATAATGGCAGTGCTCTTGCCGATTTCCTCTGATGTGGACTCAGTGGTGGTTTGAATCTCACTGATCTGCCCCTTGATCTGCAGGGTCGCCTGGGCTGTCTGCTTGGCAAGTTCTTTTATTTCATTGGCAACGACAGCAAAACCTTTTCCCGCTTCTCCCGCTCTGGCTGCTTCTATGGTTGCGTTTAATGCCAGCAGGTTGGTCTGTTCTGAAATCTCTGTAATCACTTCAGTCACCACATTGATCTCCTGGGCTTTGGTCGTGAGGGTCGTAATCTTTTCCGAGGTGATATTTGTGGAATTGACAGCCTCCATCGCCATGGTATGCGCGTTGGTGGAATTGCTGGCGATACCGTCTACCGTATTGCTCATTTCTTCAGCTGCTGTGGCGACGATATTGACGTTTGCAGTTGCCTCCTCCATGGCAGAGGCGATGGAGTTCATATTACTGTTCATGGACTGAATGGCTCCCGTTACGTTGCCAGTCCGGTTCTGTATCTTTTCGGTCCGCTTGGACATCTCTTCGGCAAGTTCAGAGAGCTCATTGGAGGAATTGTTCACAGAGTCGGAGTTGGTGACGACTTCACGGATGATATTCTGCAGTTTTTCCACGAAGGTGTTGAACCAGGAGGCCAGTTGACTGATCTCGTCATTGCCGTTGACAGGCAGGCGGTTTGTCAGGTCACTGCCGCCGCTGGCAATACTTTTGAGCTGGATTACCACACGGTTAATTTCTTTGACCAGTATCCCGGCAACGATGAATCCAATGCTGAGTCCGGCGATAATTGCAACAACCAGGATGGTGAGGATAATTGTTCTACCCCGTGAGATCTGCGATTCCACCTTGACTCGCGATGAGTTCATCGATTGCCAGCCAGTTCCGATCACCTCCTGGGAGAGCCGTACTATTTCCGGGGCAAGGGGGAGTATGGTTCCTTCGATTTCCTTGTTCATCTTCACAAGGGTTGCCGATAATCCAAGAAAGTTGTCGGAGAAATCCTCAATATCATACATCTGGTTTACAAATTTTTTATCCTTCACCGTTGCCATTATGTCAATGGCAGTGTCAAGCAGTGTTAGTGCTTTTTCGCTGATTTTTGGATCATTTTCCAGGAGATAGCGATGGATCTCCTGATCCGCCTTGTTGAAATTTGTGAGGGCATCGGTAACAACCTTCAACCGGCCGGCATCATCTTTGCTGGCAGTGGCAAGCTGAAGCATATCGGCACGAATGGTATAGGCGGAAGCCAGCAGGCGCTTGGTGTTGGCTGCTGATGATTCAATGCGGATAATAACATTTTTAAATTTTTCAATATATGCCGGCATACCGCGATACGGAT
>JANTGG010000022.1 GCA_024763035.1 Desulfocapsa sp.
GTTCACCTTTCTTTTTTTTCGCCTCTGCCAGCACTTCATCATAATCCATTCCAAGATCAGTAAACATCTGCCTGGACTGTTCTTCCAGATTCTGTTCCTGCTCTTTTGCCATCAGCTCTATTTTTTCAACCAGTTCAGGAAGGTTTTCCGGGTTGTCCATATCGACGTCAATGGAAAGATCGTCAGTTTTCTTTCTGTAGTCATCAGGATCCAACCCATATTCCTTTATGCTTTCCCATACTGTTTCAATCTCGTCATCCGACTTCTTTTTCAGATTTTTCTCCAAAAGCCCTTCGCCTGAAGAGTCTTTCCCCATTTTCATGACCTGGGACATTGCTGACTGAGCACCCTCCGGAATAAGATCCTTCTCATTAAAACTCTGAAGGTGCCCTTTTTTCTTATCCAGACGCTTTGAGAGTGCTTTGGCGTAATGTGATAATTCCCTGGGAGTCTCTGTTAAAGCCTCATATCCAAGAAGCATCTGAGAATACTCAGATGCCTGGTCATCTGTAACCTCCACCTGCCCGCGAAACAGCACAACCCCCCGTTCCCTGTGCGGAAAAAGCCAGACAGTATCTGCCATCATGGGTATTTCAGTAAGATCCACTGCGTCATCGGCTCCGTTATTAACAAAACAGCGCGTTCGGATTCCCGGCAGCCTGGAATGGATAAGCGGTTTCTCAGGATGCATATTCTCACAGCTAAACGGCTCTGTACCTTGAAACTTTGCGGACTGCTGTTGATCCTGTGGGGCTACATTTAAAAAGGTCGGGTCAAAATCAGCGGCAAACCCTGGAAACCGCTCATTAAGCCACTTCTCATCATATGTACCGATTTTAGAAAATCTCTGAGGCCAGGTAAGATCATACTGGCCAAAACCAGCAGGCATGATCCTGTTCTCGGGTCCGGTGAAGGGTTGATTCGGCAGAGTAATATTGGGTGCATCAATGGTATTGGAATCATACTGGCTGAGATCCTTTACAAACCCTTTCCCCAGAGGATTTTCCGGAAAATCTTCACCGCCAAAAGAAAAAGGATACGTTAAAGGCAGCTCTTTAATTTTTTCCGGCTCACTCAACTGCCATTGCCCGCCCAGGGTTCGTTCCCACCTTCGATTCCCAAAAACATGCAGCTCTTTTCGAAGTTCTCCAAGCTGAACACTGACTCTACCGCCGGGGACCGGCTGCTGGTCAGGAGAATAAAAATTTCCGGCTATCAGAAACTCTGCCCCCACTTTCGGCATGCCTGTATCCAGTGCACCATCGGTTCCCAGTTCTTCAGCCACCAGAGGCCACAACTGCAGATCCATCTCCAGCTTATCAGGATTTTCAAAAGAAAAAAAAGCCAGAATCGTGCTAACCAGATAATGGTGGTTATTTAACTCGTAGGTCCGATATAACAGACCAAGATCAAGGGGCTTGATGATTTTCATATTCTCTTGTTTCCTGCACTTGCTTCAAAGCATCCTTCATCAACTATGTAAAGATATGAAGTGCTGCAGACTTTATGCACGGGCCGGAGGTATTCTTGATTTCACTCAAGCCTGTTTTTATCCCTTGAGATTCCTTCACCATCCTCAAACCTGCACTATAACCTACCTCCACTGAATAACTGGCAAAAAGATTGAAGCTGCTACTTAACTCAAGATTTACACCCTCATGAGCCGTTAACGATGTACTCAAATAAGCAGCCTGGGTGTGACCGACATAAGATGTCCGACACAAACCGGAACTATGCCCTGTATGATTTCCATCAACGCTAATGGTTCTGTCTCCGTGAACATTATATATCTCGTTGCCATGAACGGTATGGGTACGCCCGCCATAGGCTATAAATTCGTCTCCCCCTGAACTGACCTGCATTTTTCGATGATTCTGTATATATGTTTCCTGCCCGTTGTCTACAAATTTATTTTCCTGATCATGGACATGAACTTCCCGATACCCGGTAACATCCGTCCGTTCCTCTCCAGTGACTTCCAGCTTCCGGTCTCCAACAACATACTTGTATTCTGTCTCTCCCCCGCCGAAAGAAAACGTGCTGCTGCCAATGGTTTTATTCTCGCAGCCGCCAATCCCGATATATTTATTAGTCCCCACTGTTTCATCAGAGCTGTCATCACACACTGACACCATTGTCCCTTCTGTGGACATATAAATATTTCCGGCATTTACCGCCCCCAATGAGACTATCGATCCTTTTGTGGGAGAAGACATATGAATCTGCTGCCCTCCGGCATTATCCTCTATCCGAATCTGATTCCCGCCGGCAGTACGGATCATGGACTGGGTCTGATTGGCAGAAGTTACCGGGCTGCCGGTTTCGGGGTTTGGCACGGTACCTGAGATAATGGGACGATCCGGATCACCATCGACAAAGGTAAGCAGAACCTCTGTTCCCTTGTGCAGAGGAAAATGCATACCATAATCGGCACCGGCGTACGATTGGGCCATACGCACCCAGCGGGATGCCTTTCCGTCTGCGGAGTCACTTTGATCAAAGGGAAGTTTCACCTTGTATCGCCCTTCGTCATCAATCTCTGCATATTCTCCGTCTCCACCGGCATCAATGGTGCCGTTGAGGGTTCCCGTCATTTTTGGTTTTTGAGCCAGGCGCTCGGGGCGATACTGGGTATCTGAAGGAATACAACTGAAATTATTGAAATAGGCGGGCCCTTCACTCTCTTCCCCCCCTTCCCCCGTCACATGGGTGGACTGCACCCCCTGGTGGGAGAGCTCGATGATCAGATAACGCTGATTATAGGAATCCCGGTAATGGTCGTGCATCTCAAAGATATAGCCTGGAAGAAAAGGCGGCACTGTCCCCTCTCCAAAAAACAGCGCCTCACGGCATAACAGTTCCTCCGCCCGGATTTTTGCCAATGCGTCCCCGTCTTCCGGAGTCTTGAAATGTTCGCCGTAAATATACACATGTCCGCGTCCATCAGGATCAACGTCTGCACTTCCCTCCAGTTTCAGAGATGGTTTGCGATAGTTGTAGTCCTTCAGGATCACCTTCTGCGGCAGCAGCTGCTGGTGACAGGTAAATTCACGCACCTGATCCATGCTTGAGGGTGACAGGGAATCCGGCGGTGAGTAGCGTATGGATCTTTCACCCGCAATATCTTCATGGGCCGTCACTGCATCAGCTATAATCAGCTTTTCATCACTGTCACCCTGCTCAAAGTAGTAGTAGATCCCTTCACGCTCCATCCAGCGGGAAATAAAATTGAAATCACTTTCCTTATACTGGCAGATATATTCCCAGGGAGCGTATGTACCGGTAAGTTTCAGCATGTAATCATTGGTGGTGAAACCCGTTTGTTTGAGGATCTCTTCGATAATATCCGGTACACTCTTATCAAGAAAAAGCTGATTCTCCTGATACTGGTCGGCTATCCACAGACGCGGGACAAGGATCGCCCGGAAGTAGATATGTCCGGAGTACTCATGCAGCTGTTCAAAGCGGGAGAGGATGCCATGGAATACCCGAAGCTCTTCCCCCTCCTTCTCCACCGTCAACTTGACCGGATTTTTGAGCACCTCTTTAAGATCAATATCGGGATCATCGGCATAGAGCGTGATATCAAATTCATAGAGTTTCGATATCGCCTCCGTTCCATTAAACTCCACCACCGTAAAGGTATCCTGCGGTTGGGCGGTGGAGGTAAAGCTAAATGTAATCCGTTCTTCACTGGGCATCAGTCATCTCCCCCGAATGCGATGGCAAAATTTCCGTCACTGTCCATATCGAGATGCACACTTGCCGGCATTGACTCAGCGCTCATATAAGTGAGAATCTCTTTTGACATCTGCGGCAGGACGGTACCGTTCATAATATGATCGATATTCCTCGCACCCGTTTCAACCTCGGTACAGCGGGCGGCAATCTGCTTGATTACCTCATCACTGTATGTGAGTTTCATCTTGTGGGTCTCTGCAATTCGTTTCACCAGCTTATTCATCTTCAGGACGACAATGTCGCTTAAAATATCCTGGGGAAGGGTCATGTACGGAACCACCGTCATCCGGGCAAGGAGGGCAGGCTTGAAATGATTGCTCAGAATGGGGCGTACCGCATCCATAATCACCTCGGGGGGCAGCTCAACATCCCCTGTGGTCATTTCCGTGATCACATCGGTTGCAAGGTTGGAGGTGAGGAAAATAATGGTGTTTTTAAAATCGATCTCCCTGCCTTCGCCATCGGACAGTGAGCCTTTATCAAAGACCTGGTAAAAGAGATTCATCACCTCAAGATTTGCCTTCTCCACCTCATCAAGAAGAACAATGGAATAAGGACGCTGCCGCACTGCCTCGGTAAGTACTCCGCCCTCACCATACCCGACATATCCGGGGGGAGAGCCAACCAGACGGCTGAGTGTGTGCCGTTCCTGAAACTCACTCATATTGATGGATGTTACAAAGCGTTCACCACCAAGAATCAAATCGGCAAGGGCAAGGGCCGTCTCGGTCTTGCCCACACCGCTCGGACCGACAAGGAGGAAGATGCCCAGGGGTTGTGCCGGATCTTTCAAACCGGATTTTGCTGCCTTAATCACCTCGGCAATGGCGGCAAGTCCGTTATCCTGCCCCTTGATCCGATCCTTCATTTTCTCTTCCAGATGAACAATATTGGACGCCTGATCCCGCATCATACTGCCCAGAGGAACACCAGTCCAGTCGGAGACAACCTTGGAAACAATATCCGGATCCACCTCAATACGAACCAGTGCCTCATCCTTTTGACTCTCCTCAAATTCTTTTGTGGTCCCGGCAAGATCTTTTTCCAGCTGCGGTATCTTTTCCGCATCATCCTCATCCCCGGCTGCTACGGCTTCTTTCAGCAAAAACAGCTCTCTGCGCTGTTCGATGAGTTTCGCGGCAATTTCCTGTTCATTTTTCCACTGCTCTATCAGTGTCTCCAGCTTTGCTCCAATCTCTTCAATTTCCGCCGCAATCTCAGCCAGACGTTCCTCATCCACTGCAAAACCATGGAGTCTGTCCCGCTCCATGGCCTTCTGCTCCCGTTCCAGTGCCTGCACTCTGCGCTCCCTGTCTTCAATAACATCGGGTTTCGCGGTGAGCAGCACTTTCACTCGGGCGGCACTGGTGTCGAGAAGATCAACCGCCTTGTCAGGGAGCTGCCTGCCGGATATATAACGACTGGAAAGCTCGGCAGCAGCAACAATGGCATCGTCACGCACAACCACTCCGTGCGCCTCTTCATACTTTGTTTTCAGACCACGCAGAATAAGGGTTGCCGTGTCCGTGGAGGGCTCTTCCAATTTGACCAGTTGAAATCGTCTGGCAAGTGCCGGATCTTTCTCAAAATACTTTTTGTATTCAGACCAGGTTGTGGCGGCAACAGTTCGCAGCTCGCCCCGGGCAAGGGCGGGTTTTAGAAGATTTGCCGCATCACTCTGTCCGGCGGTGCCTCCTGCTCCTATCAGGGTATGGGCCTCATCGATAAAAAGGATAATGGGTTTGGGTGATGCCTTGATTTCATTAATCACCGATTTCAGCCGGTTTTCAAATTCACCCTTTACTCCGGACCCTGCCTGCAAAAGCCCCATATCAAGCCCGAGGATGGACACATTCTGCAGCAGTTCAGGAACATCCCCTTCCACAATTCGCAGGGCAAGCCCTTCCACCACGGCAGTCTTACCCACACCCGCTTCACCCACCACGATGGGATTATTTTTTCTTCTTCTTGCCAGGATATCAACCATCTGCCGGATTTCAAGATCCCTGCCAAAAACCGGATCGATTTCACCTTCATTTGCTTTTTCGGTGAAATCAACACAGTATTTTCCAAGGGCAGTGGCATCACGGGGACCTGTAATCTCTTTTTCGTCCCCTGCCTCACCTGCTGCCGGCTGTTCAATGGAAGATTTCACCACATCCCAGAATTCGCTTTTCAGCCCGTCAAAGCTGATGGCTTCAAGCTGATCAAGGAACTGCCCGGCTCCAAAGCGGGACGGGTTGTTGACAAGAGTCAACAGAAGTGTTCCGGAACGAATTTCACGTTCATCAAGATCCACGGAAGCAATCAGCCACGCCTCCTGAAACCACTCCATCAACAGGGGAGAAAAGACGGGTTTTGCCCCGTTACCGGATTTAAACTCTTCCAGCGCATGCTCTATTCCCTTACTGAACCTGCCGGGATCCATATCATAATGACGCAGGATAACAGGCAGATCCGACTGCTCCTCCTCCAGCAGTTTTGCCAGAAAATGCTCCAGGGTCACCTCATAATGGGTTCGTGAAACACACAGCCCGGCAGCAGCCTCCAGACAACGTGTACAAAAGGGGTTCAGACGTCCTAACAGCGATTTAATGTCTACGGTCAGCATGGTACTCTCCCATTATTTTCGTTCATGCATTTAACGGGGAGAACACAGCTTCAAACAGCTGTATATTCCCCATCCTGCAGGTGTTTATACTATTGTCGTTGCGGATGAAACAGGTTCCGTTTCTCACCTGTCTCTTCTCCGGAAAACAGCCAGCTGTCAAGCCCAAGCCCTGACCACTGCTCTCCTCCAAGACAGACAGTTTTTGCCTGCCGCCCTTCCATGGTTACTTCAATATCATAATCCAGAGGATCAGAAACAAAGAGATCCGTCAAAACAAGGGTCTTTTCATAGAGTTCACTGCCCGGGAAAAATGCCCGGTAATTCGGCTCATCCAGCGGTCCGATCCGGATTCTGAACTTCCCCATTCTGTCGGCAATTTCCTCTCCCAGAAAACTGCCGCTGCCGAGTCCGACCAATGTGCCACCCAGCTGAATCCGTTGATCTTCCGGGATTGTTGCCTTTCGCTCCAGACAGCAGAGTACATCCACCGGGATATTCAAGGCATCACTCAAAAGAGTCTTCAGACCAAGGGCTGAACGCGGTGCCTGACTGAACAAGCCGCTGTAACGTAGTAATTGTTTCGGCTTATCAATCTTTTCCCGAAATTCCGGTTCCCCCATTCCCAGCAGACAGAAGAGACGTGTAATATGAGAACTGTCGTCTTCTTCACTGATCTGCTGAAACTGGCGGTATTTCAACCAGCTCTGAAAGAACAGCAGGTACAGCCGCTGGTGAATGATATCGAGAAAATCGCGACTGGCAGACGACTCATCCGATGCCTCATCGAGGAGCTCTTCCGTATAAAAAGTCGGCAACGGTGAAGAGGAACCGTACAGGCTTAGAAAATTTGCCCGGATGGTAAAACCCGTTGCATCGTTTTGATCCGTTGTTTCCTCAACAGACTCAATGTCACTTGCCGGGAATCCAAGGGAGAGGTGCGGCACAACATGGAGCTGACTGTGCTCATACACTTCCTGCCCGGCGATGTCCTTTGCAGGATCATCAAGATACAGACGCAACAGCCGTATTACCTGGAAAAAGGAAAAACTCTCCCCCTCCTTTAACAACGACAATTTAAGGTTTAACTTTAAATCAGAGGACGTTCCCCTATCCGTGCCGGCCATGAAATAATCTCTCCCCGCAGACTCTCCTTGAGGGTGAATCTGGTAAAGGAATTAAAGGTTGAGTAAACAGCGAGAAACTCGTTGAGGATCGACGCAAACAGATACAGATCCCCCTGACTGGCAAAGTGGTCGTATCTCGCTTCCAGATGAATCTCTCTTCCCCGCAGCATAAGTCCGTTCACAAGCCTGTCACCGGGTTGAGAACCTATGGCTTCAAGTCCTTTAATCCGTTTCTGATTGGCAATAAGAGCCGTGCGGTCTTTGGTATCCGGAAACAGATAGAGACCCAGCAGGGTCTTGAACTCTCTTATGTCAGTAAGTGAGCTGTAATTCAGAGAAAGATGACCAAGCAGCCTCCAGAGAAGATTCTTTTCCAGAGGCGGCTGGGCTCCGGCTGTGGGCGGAGTAATATTTGCAAAGGTAATAAACTCCGGCGTGGAACTGGTGGGCTGAGAGATATCACCCACCTGCAGACTGTCGGGCAGATCACCATTGGTGCAGGTCAGCGAGATACTCAATGTTTCCGGAACCGGCGGTCCCTCTTTTTTAGGATAACTCACTGAAATATAGGTATCTGTCACCCTCCGTGCAGGAGACTTTCGTTGACTGGTATTGTACACCGGTCCGGACGCCCCCTGCCTGTTAAAATGATCGAAATGCTGGTATTCCCTGGCTGCGGCCGTTCCCTGAATATAGCCGGTGACATTCTCAACGGAATAGACCTGGAAATGGGTAAGATCAGTGGCAGCCGGACGCACCCGGTACTCACTCATGCGGTGATCGAGTCGGATGGGATCTGCATCATGTTTAAACAGGTTCAGAACCGGCGTGGCATAGAGGACAAAATCCTCGGTTCTGATTCTCGGCATCTGGAAAGGAATCTCGTTCAGCTCAAAGGAAATCTCAAAGCCAGTACCCGAGCCACGATTAAACCACTGTTCCAGCCCTGTCAGGTCAAGGAACAGAAAATTTTCCGGCAGGCTGAAATATTCCTGCAGAATGCGGTAGCCGGGAAAGGAATTTCCGGGATAAGGCAGACTGCCCTCTTCCATGCCCAGACCTACAGGCTGCAGATACTCACTGCCCAGAGGAAAAGAGGACTCCTGATCGTCGGCCTTCACAACGATGCGACGCAGGTAATGTCGAAGAACAAAATATTTGTCACAGGCAGAAGAATACTCTCCTGCCAGATGGAGCCGTAATGTACGTAATTGCAGAGTATTAAGAGCCGTGCCGTTTGTTTCAAGCCTGAGTCTGATGGCAGACGCCATCCCCGGAGTCTCCACAAATGAAACATCAAGGATGCTCAGAGGCTGCACTTCAACTTCAAAACAGGTCTGAAACCGGCAGCTTGTACCGGCAACCGGTACAGAGGCAAGCTGCACCCCTTTTTTAACGGTGAGAGACTGTTTCAGTGACGATTTCGGCTGAAAGGCAACTATGGCAGCGGAAGGGAGAGGACGAAGATAATGCGGCCATATCAAGTGGATGAGATCATGGATGATTTCGGGAAAATCATCGTCCAGTTTTTCCCGGATAAGACCGGTCAGAAAGGCGACCCCCTCCAAAAGCCTCTCCACATCAGGATCGGCGGAAGAGCCGCTCAACATGGATGCTATGGAAGGGTGGGCCTCAGCAAACTCTGCCCCAAGATCACGAAGAGCAGCAAGTTCCTGAAGATAATAGTGGTTAAGCATCGATTATCTTTCTGGTTATTGTTTTATACTTATCTGCCCGTCGGAATCCAGAAGACTTTCAAAAAGAACGGAAGTATTGGTATCTGCGGCAGCAAGTTTTGCAAAAATCTGGAATTTTACAGCCAGGCGATCTTCCTCCTGGGGAGTAAATGTCACCCGCACGGCACGCAGCCGCGGCTCATACTGCATAATGGTCTGCCTGATTGCCCGTTCAAAGCCCCGCAGGGATTGGGGATAATCGGTGAGAAACTCCGTAAAATCGGGTGTACCATACTCTTCGGAGATCAGGACATTTCCCTGCCGGGTGTTGAGGATCTGTTTCAGGTGATCCTGTATGGAATCAATCACCTTCGACGGATCCTCGCTTTCCCGACGCAGCGGATCCTCCTCCCTCTGCCGGATACGTTCCAATAATCTTGCTTCCCGCATAATCCGGCTATTCCTCTACATCAGACACTGAACAGGGAAGAGAAGCCAGTTTTAGGCATTAGGAGATTCCCAATCATCCTCAGCAGTGATTCCGCCATCTTCCCAGGTCCAGATAATCTTCTGGTAATGGAAGGAAACATACTCCCGCTCCTTGTGCTGCATATTCTCGGGATATTTGTTGTTCAGCATCTCCAGCCTGACCTCCGAGATTGAGGCATTTTCCAGCTGAATGGTATAGTGCTGCACTTCCTGACCGGATGGAGAGGGCTGCCAGCAACGTAGTTCGAGCTCTGTAAGATTCTCATTGTTAACCATTGCGTTGTACAGCAGGGGGCTGGCCTTATCCACTTCTTTGGTGATGATAAGGGGACCATGTCTTCTCTTGCCCGTGGGCAGCCCCGATGCCGCATCCCTCGGAGATGTGATTTGATGCTCAAAACCAATCACGGCAATCATGTCTTCACGTCCGGCCTGGGTTACAGAGCCGTTGATATCACCCTGGGTCTCCCCTTTGAGTTTGAGGTATGCATTTAATGCCATTTTTCTGTCTCCTTATGTAATTATTTTTAGGTGTAACTCTCAGGTGTTACATATTTCAGGATTGAAAAAAGCTATTTTTTATCCAATTTGCCAACCAGGGACAGGGTAAAGGAAGCCCCCATATACTTAAAGTGAGGTCGTACTTTCAGGCCGACCTTATACCAACCCGGCTCACCTTCCACCGAATCCACAGTCACCTCTGCCATTCTCAGTGGTCGACGACTCCTGGCACTCGCCGAAGGATTATCCATCTCGGTAACATACTGACCGATCCACTTGTTCAGTTCCTGCTCCAGATCACTCCGCTCTTTCCAGGAACCGATATTTTCCCGCTGCAGAACCTTCAGGTAGTGGGCAAGACGATTAATGACAAACATGTACGGCAGCTGCAGGCCGAGCTTGTAGTTGAGTTCAGCCTCCTTGCCCTCCTTGGAAATCCCAAAATTCTTCGGTTTCTGCACAGAGTTTGCCGAGAAGAAAGCCGCATTGTCACTGTTCTTCCGCATGGTGAGCCCGATAAAGCCCTCTTCTGCCAGCTCAAACTCCCGGCGTTCTGAGACCAGAACCTCTGTCGGGATCTTGGTCTGCGTTGCTCCCATGGCTTTGTACTGATGCAGTTTCAGATCCTGCACGGCACCGCCACCCTGGGGACCGATGATATTGGCACACCACCGATACTTGGCAAAACTCTCGGTGAGTCGTGTGGCGAAGGCAAAAGCAGCATTGCCCCACAGATATTTACTGTGATCCCCCACCACGCTTTCCTCGTACTCAAATGTCTTGATCGGATCACTCTCTGCACCATAGGGCAGACGAAGGAGAAAACGGGGCATGGTGAGACCGATGTAACGTGCATCTTCAGACTCGCGAAATGCCTGCCACTTCAAGTACTTCGGTCCTTCAAAGATGGACTTCAGATCTTTGAGATTCGGCAGCTCATTAAAGTCTTCGATATCGAAAAACTGGGGACCTGCCGCCGCAATAAACGGAGCATGGGCCATGGCTGCCACACTGGCAATGGACTGCAGCAATTTGATATCCTGCGGACCGGGACCAAAATCATAATTGCCAATCATCGCCGCATAGGGCTGTCCGCCGAACTGTCCAAACTCTGCAGTATAGGCAGTTTTATAAAGACCGGATTTTGGGATTTCGGGAGCATCTTCAAAATCATCAAGAAGATCTTCCTTGCTGATATTCACCATCTCCAGCTTGATATTTTCTCTGAAATCCGTGTTATCAACCAGATACTTGAGAGAACGCCAGGCGGATTCAAGCTTCTGAAAATCCTCATGGTGGAGAATTGCATCAACCTGCAGTCCGACCTTCTTGTCAATCTCGGCAATCATCTCATCAACCACGGCCTTGGTCAGCTTATCCACCCCTTTGCCGGGTTCTATCAGCTGAGCAATCAGTGCCTCCACACCCTTTTTCGCCATACCGTACGCCTCATCGGCGGGCTTGAGCTTGGTTGCCTGGGTTATCTCTTCAAGCAGAGACACAGACGCCTCTGCTTCCTGCTCCTCTCCCGGAGCAACTTGTTCGAGTTCTTCTGCCATGGCTGTCTCCTATTTATCCTCAATGCCTAGTTCTTTCAGCAGTTGATCTTTTGACTCATCATCCTTCACAAGACTCTGGATCTTTTTGCGAAACTCCGGCACATTTGACAGAGGTCCTTTCAGTGCCGACAGTGCCTGCCGCAGTTCCATGAGTTTCTTCAGCTCAGGACTGTTCTCGGCGATGGCATCCGGATTGAAGTCTTTTAAGGAGTCAAACGAAAGCTTCACGTTCATTTCCTCATCAGGATCATCCGAAAGCTTATTGGGAACTGTCATATTCAAATTGAGATCCTGCCCTTTCATGACATCATTGAAGTTATCCTTATCAATATTAATGGGCTCCCTGTCCTCAACAGCACGGTCATCCTCTGCCTGAGTAAAGTCTCCCATTATGAGCATTTTCAGGGGAAGTTCAACCTCTTCCTGGGCATCACCGGTTGCCGGACGATAGACAATATTGACTCGCTCCTTAGGAGCTACAGACCCTTCCTTTGCCATGATTTGCCTCTTTTGTTAAATTAATGGTTGGTAAACTTTTTAGTGATTACCATCAAAGCACAGTTACTCTGGATTTGATGTAGGAGCTCGCCCCTGCGAGCGATTCAAGGTGTTGCCAGACCTGAAAAATCGCTCGCAGGGGCGAACTCCTACAGTCCCATTTTGCATTTACCTGAGCTTCAGTGGTAATCATCAACTTTTTTTATATATCTAATACAATTTTTATCAGTATAAAATAACGATATCAAGATTTTTGTTGTGAAATCACTATTTAATGAATTGCCAAAACTCCCGCAATACGCACAGCCAGTGTGCCTGACAAATTCTACCCGGCGATCCGCAGTGCCTCCGCCGAATCCAGGCGGGCTATTTTATCCAGCAGCTGCCCACCACGTTCCTTAAGCATTTTGGCAGAGTTCATTTTCACACAGTGGTACGTAGTGGTATAGGCCAACAGTGCCTGTTGCGGATCCCAATATTCCACGTTGTAACGTTCTAGATCTTCTGTAAGCTTTTCACAGTGAGACAGAGCAATATCCGCCTTCCTGCCGCTGATCAGGATGCGAACAAGCCCAAGACGCCACTGCATCGCCTCCTTACCGGAACGGGCCTCCTGCAGCCCCTCCTGCACCAGTTGTACCGCCTCAATCAGTTTTTTCGCCTTTACGAGTTGCCCTGCCTGCTCCAGGACGCCGCTCAATTTGGCTGTTTCTTCCGTATCACCCTGGCCGGACGCGGCTCCTGCACCAAGATCCATCGAAGCACCGCCGCCTGCCCCCAGACTCTGACACCAGTCCCGGGTTTCTTCATCGGCAAAGGGAAAACCGTCGGCAAACTGCAGCTCGGTGAGCCCGGACATCCTCTGCAGGAAATGGGCTGTTTCCGCACAGACGGTTTCGTGGGCCCCGGTATAGGGCTGCCCGAGATTCTCAAGCCCGATGGCACAATAGCGCTGCAGATCCAGCCAGAAGATATACTGGGGAAAATGACTTCCAGCAGCTGTGGCAAGGTTCAGCCAGTCACCACGGGAGGAAAGATCCTGCATGGCGGTCATAATATGGGGTTCCGGTGGAGGAATAAGTGTTTTCCCGTCTGCTGCCCGGGGAAGGGCATCAATTTCCGCCCATACTGCTGTACGCAAAGAGCGATGTCCCAGCTGACTGCTCAGATCCTCTCCCAGCAATGCCAGTGCCGCGCGTTTCAGATTCTCGTTGGACGTCTGAATAAGCTGATGGGAACCCTCATCCGAAGCTGTCTGCTGTGCGGGAGACGGGGGAGCTGCCGGAGGTGCAGGAGTTGAAGGTTGAGCCGGAGTCGCGGTCTGGTGAGCAGGTTCGGGCTCGTTTGAGGCAGTGCTTTCTTCCTCTCCCTTTTCGGGCACCGTTTCCTCCACTGGAGACGGCTGCTCAGTTTCAGCACCTTCTCCTGCAGAAAGTGCACTCACGGCCCTTGTCAGCACCCCGAAATCAGGAGGCTCGGGAAAGAGTTCGCTGCACAGCTGTTGTACCGCCTCACATTCAGCCAGCACTGCTTCCTGATTCTCCAGGGAAGCAAACTGCAGTCCCAGAAATTCAAGGGCAGCTCCACTTTTTTCCAGCCACCACTCGACGGCTGCGACCCTGCCGCGCATCCGCTTCTTTTTGGGAAACATGGTGTCCCAATAGGTCTGCAGCAGATCGCGATACACCCCAAGGCCGGTCTCAAGCCCTGCCAGGCCATCGATATATATCTGGGAAACAGCGAAATAACTGCCGACCAGCAGATCCTTACTCTCTTGGGTGAGTATCTGTTCTGCAAGCTGACCGACACGCTGCCAGTTTATACCGCCGGAGGCTGTCGGAGAACCGAGTTTATCGATTTCTGCCTGCAGCTCTTCAAAGGCCGGTTCATAGCGACTGTCCACCCCCTGGGGGTTATCTTCGCTTACGGGGTCTTTTCCTATCGTGATCATAGTGTTCCAGGCATAAATACTCTGTTTTTCATCTCTTTTACCAACTCCTTATTTATCCCAGCAGGTGGTAATATCCACGGGAACATCAGGCAGGTTCTGCTCCCATCGCTCCTTGATCTGACGCGCCCTCGCCTCCTGTTTTTCCTTCCATGCCTTTTTCATTGCCTCGTTTTCAAGAGCACTCATTTTCTGCTTTCTCTCCCAGGTGGCAAGAAGTTCCTTGATGCCGCCACTACTGTCAGCAGCCTGTACTTTCCGTTTCTCTTCAAGGGCAGCTAGAGCTTTTTTACGTGCCTCCTGCTGGTCGAGGATATCCAGCAGTGCCCGCCCTCCTTTGACCTGGAATGCGACCTTGATGGTTTTAATCCGCAGACGGCTGACCTGTTTTTTCTGGGCTGGGAAATCAGCAGGGGTGTAGCGATGACTGCCGCTCTGAAAATCTCTGGCAAAATGCGCAAGGGCCAGTTTCCCTTCGTATTTCTTCACCAGAATCAGGCTGCCGATTTCAATCTGCACGGATACCGCGTCACAGTTCTCCGGCTCCCAGGACATTTTTTTTCTGATGGGATAGTTCAGGTTCACCAGACGGCTTGAATCGGCACCACAGCTGAGCTCAAGGGTGGTAACATGGGGCGTAATCTTGGCATCCTTATTCACACTGGTCGGGTTTGCTGTAATCTGCACCATATACCGATCCTTAATAACAGGAGGCGGCGGAACGGGATCTTCCTTCTTGGGTTTTGGCTGAACCCCGAAGACCGCATCGGCTTCAAGCTGCATATCAAGGGGAACCTCTTCACTGAAGGCAAGATCAGGTTTGGAACGTGCCAGCCTGATACCATCACTGAGAAAGGTCAGGAATTTCTTCTCAAAGGGCAGCATCTTACCCAGTGCTGTTTTGGGATAAAACCCCCTTTTCAGGCTTCTTCCCAAAAATGGTGAAGCAGGTCCTTTAATAAAACGAATGGCATACCCGTTATCGAGGAACAGCGCATCGTTCAGTTTTGTCTTGTCCGTGATGTCCTGCACTTCAACCAGTACATTCTTCTCCCACAGGCTGTTCAGGTGGCACGCAGATTCAAGACAGACATAGTCACGCAGAAAGGTGAGAGGACCCGCCAGCAGCCGCCACACCATCTGCTGCTCCTGACCGGGCTGTCCAAGCTCTGAGCGTACTCCGATAAGATCATGTTTGGCGATGTAAAATGGTGATTTTGACGTTGCCGGATCATCCTTGAATATCTCTGCTGCCATGGAGTAGGAAACTGTCCGGGAAGCTGTAGCAAGACTGATATCCTTCAACGCATTCCGGTAACTGTTCAGCAGTTTCCCGGCAGCAAGCTGAGAAGCCACAAGCTCACCGGCATCAACTCCTGTCTTCCGCTCCAACGCTCCGAGTGCCTTCTTTCCTTTTTTGCTAACCTTGGCAAGAAGAGACTTGTTTTGCTCGATGGCAGCCTCACGCTCAGCATTGATGCGCGCCTCTTCGAGCTGGTTGATAAGAAGAATCCACTCATTCTCTTTTCCTTTTTCCTCCAGCGGTGCAAGTTCCCTCGCCATTGTCCGCAGCAAAGTGAAATAGGGACTTTTGTCAGATGCCATACTTCCCGCCGCCTGCTGCCATGCAGAGCTGTCTGTAAGATAATATTCTGCCTGGGGGAACTTGGTGGCGAAATCGTACCATACGCGTTTATACGCCATGTTATACCATTTCTGAAAACGCACCTTGTTGGCAGCAATCACCAGTGGGTCGGGTAGTGCTGTTTCCATACTGCCCATCAGATCGCTTATAACCTGCCTTCCTTTTACGGTAAATGCCGGCGGCACGGTGGCAATGTTCTTCCGGTTCAAGGGAGCATTCCAGAAATCCTGCAATTCCAGCACATCCAGCCCGGAATCGTGGTTTATCCAGGAAACAAGCCAGTTAAGGGAACTGTCCGGCATGCTGAGGATGTGCAGGAGCTGACGCTGCAGCCGCTGTTTTTCCCGGATCAAAAGCTCCGGTTCATCCTGCCACTGCAGGTAATAGTAGTATTGCTGCACCAGCCGATCACTGAGTTCGGCAATCAACCGGGCATCCTCACCACCGAAAAGAGGCTGGAAAGAGGGCGGCGGCAATTTGCTCAGTGCCGCCATGCCTTTTCCGTCAAGACGTGCCTGAATAAGGTTAATGCGATGGGCAAGATAGGCAGCAAAAGCACCGATGGTATTGTCCGGTGTTGCCGGTGAAAAATCAGAAACAACCGCCTCCAGCTGGGCATTCAGTCTTTCATTGAAACCGCTGTCAAACCGGCTGCAATATTTCTCCTTCAGGCGAAGCTCTGTTTCCTGACTTTCATGCAGCCCGAAACGGGGAATCCACCAGGAGTTGTTATACTCCTCCATGGTGCTCACAGCCTTCTGGAATCTCTCCATGATGGCTGTGTCGGTCACAAATTCCCCCTGCAGAACAACAGATTGTTTAAAGGCCTCCGCACCATTCTGCAACGTATTGAGATTTTTAACAAAAGCAAAGCTCAACAGCCCGCAGAAAGCAAGAATCAGAGTTGCCCAGGCAGTGAGACCGATATTTCTGGTCAAGCGGTCCCAGGCAAGTGCCTTCTGGGTGGGAGCAAAGAGAGCACGGTCATCGGGCAGAATCTTGGCAAAGAGATCATGGAGAAATAAGCCTTTATTGGTGCCCGGCAAAACTTCCTGCTGTTTAATCAGCCCCAGGGCATGCAGAAAATGGGAATAAGGTGTTCCTTCCTGCCTGCCGCTGCTGAAATACAGCCCTCGCAGGATGGGGGATTCCTGATAGGGGTTATCCTTGAAGGTGGATTCAATAAAGGCGGACAGACGGCTGTGCAGATTCTGAAACTCATTGGGAAAAAGAAGGAGATCGGCGGCAGACTGCGTCTGTCCCGGAGTCTGCTTACTGTCCAGCAGCTGCAGCCGCAGTTGCTGCAGCCGCTTTCCGATTGTCACCCCCACATCGTGGAGAAAGGTTCTGACGTTGGCTTTGTCCCGGTTCATCAAACCCATCGCCTGTTCCAGACTTTTCTCCGGCAGACGGTCACAAAACTGTGTCATTCCCTGCACCAGATCACATTTGGTAACCAGTACATACACCGGAAAAACCTTCCCCAGCACCCGCATCAATTCATCAATACGCTGACGGATATTCCTGCCGTCCTCAGCCACTGCTGCCGGATCGCCCTGCAGCAGCTTGTCGGCGGCAATGGTCACCACCAGTCCATTGAGCGGCTCTTTTTTACGATACTTGACCAACAGGGAAAGAAACTTCTGCCACTCGTCTTTATCACGTCCCTCTTCCAGAGGAATGGTGTAACGCCCGGCAGTATCCAGGATCACCGCCTGCTCAAAAAACCACCAGTCACAGTTTCGTGTACCGGCAACACCGCTGATCTTGCTTGTCTCAGCAAACGGGGCAGAAAGATCAGCACTCTGAATCGCTGTGGACTTTCCTGAGCGGGATTCGCCGATCACCATATACCATGGCAGTACATAGAGAGGATTTCCCTGCTTGCTTAAATGCGAAGACCTTAAAATATCAATGGCTTCCTGCCAGCGTCCCTGCAGATCCCGCATGGCTTCCTGACCGCTATCCATGCCGTTAATATAGTTGTCATCCTGTTCGATAACCTGATGAATAAAGTTCTGTTCCCGCCTGCGTAAAAGCAGTTTCCCGATAAAGAGCCAGCTGAGATACAGCCCCACATAACCAAGAACAAAAAACAGTCCCACCCACCACGGCCACTGCCGCCAGAGAACAAAAGCAAAGGTCACAAGACCGATCAGAACAAGGAGGAGCAGCTTGAAGACAATAGCTATGATTTTTTTCATCACTGCACCGAAGAGATAAAGTTTTCACCCACATTACTGAGGACAAAACGATAGATAAAGAAGAGAACACCGTAGAGCAGAACAGGGCTTACCGCTGCAGCAGCCAGCCCTATGGAAAAACGGCTTTTGCTTTTTACTTCCCGGCTCATTCCCGTATCCTGCAGATAGGCCTCGGGAAAAAGAGACATCTGTTCCAGCTGCTGCTGATCCAGCCCTCCCCCAAGCAGTTTCAAATTGGAATTTTTCAGCTGCTCCAGGAGGAACTCATCACCCGGATTGCAATACCGCCCTGTAAAGCCGAGGGCCAGACAGAGATAATACACCTCCCGCACCTGATTCTGAGCAGGAGTCAGCTGATTAAGCTTGTCGAAAAAAAGCTCCCCGCCATCGGTGGTCTCATAATAGGTGCGCTGCAGCTGCTCACCCTGCCACTTACCCTTTTCCTGCCAGCCGGAACTGAGAATGGCCTCATCAATCCAGGCGAATACGGCAAAACGGGCAAGGTCAAAATCATCCTGGGGCAGCCGGCTTCGCTGAAAGATTTCCTGACTCTTCCCGACAAGATGGTTGATATCGGTTTTGACCTGTTCAAAGGAGGTGGGCTGAGCGGGAACAGTTTTTAAAAAACAGGACACATAGGCGATCAATTCGATAAAGGAATCCACAAGTAGCATCACTACCTCCTGCCAACTATCATCAGTTCTGCCTTCAGATCATCGGGTGCTCCATCCCAGAAGATCGCCAGCTGGTTACTCTGCTGCACCTGCTGCCACAGATCACCATGATGATCGATCTGAAAGTAGTAGGAACCCGCTCTGCGCGGCAGCTCCTGGGGTACCGTTTCCAGATAGCTGACCTTCACGCCCGGCAACGCTCTTGCAATGAGCAGCGGCAATGTTTCCCGGGAACCGATCTTTGCCATTGTGGTGAAACTCTGCAGAATCTGAGCCGGATCCTGATCTGTTGCAAGCACCAGAAAAAAGCGATTCTGGGCTTCAAACATGGCTGTGGACAACTCACCGCTGTAATAGGTTCCGTCATAAACCAGTTCCAGCACATATTCAGGACCGGCGGTAATCTCATCGAGCAATCTCAAGAGAACATTTTGTACAGACAGAAAACAGGTGTGCAGTTTACGATGATTATATGGCGGCACCAGAGAAGTGCCGTCTTCATATTCACCAAGTACATTCACCGTCTCGGAAAAACTCGACAGTTCGCCCACTATCTGCCGCAGCAGCCCGTATACCGTCCAGGGATGCACAGTGCGCGCCTCGGTGATTTGCACAAGAAGGGGAACGTAGCGGTTAAGGGACCGGAGTGCCAGCAGAAAAATCGTATCTTGGGCACCGAACTCCGCCGTATGGATACCGCGTTCCCGTTTATACGCTTCCAGCAGATGGGCACGGGCAGTGAGCTGATCCCTGATTTCGGTGACAAGGGTCATCAACGGTTCAACACCATCAATACTTAGACAGGGCGGGAAAAATCGATCGGAACGAACAATCTGTTCCCCGTGCCTGAGCAGACTGGCAAGGGGAATCAGCTCGTAATCACCAAGCTCATCTTCCTCACTGTCCCAGAATATCTTCACCACATGGTAAAGCCGTTTTACCTGGGCACTTGCCCCGCCGCCCTGGTACAGATCCTGAATCTCCTCGGGTTCTGTGGTGGTAACAAAACGAGTGGCAACGTCACTGACATTCTCAAGGGAAGAGAGCACCGTCACATTTTCCCCCGCCGGATTCCACTTACGCAACCCGAGCATAACACCCAGGGGCTTACCGCCTTCCACCCAGTCTTCAGTAAAAGAACGGGGATCGATCAGCGCATTTTCGGGAAAAGAGACAAATGTGCCGTCGGGAAACTGAAACTCACCCTGCAGCACCTGCAGGGAAAGATTGCCAAGAGCGGCATCCTGAATATGCAACTTGCCCACTCCCCAGAAATGCGGCTGCAAAAAGGTCTGCAGCGGTTTATTCAGGGACTGGATATAACGATCCTGAAGCTGAAAATGCTGGGGCTGCAAAAACAGGCCCTGATGCCAGAAAAATGGTCGTTCCATGAATAATTGCTCCTTAACGCTTTAAGATGGCGGCAATCTGCTCGGATCCAAGATTCACAACCAGGTTCAACTCTCCAGCCTTTGCAGTTTTATTATCTTCGGAAACGAGTACCGGGATATCGATAACCCGTACCATCCGGTTTTTCTCAAGGACAAAATAACCGGCAACCAGTCCCACGTACCTGGTTCCGGAGAGACGATCCATCACGATGGTCAGATCCTCATCGGGCTGAATAAAGAGCCGCTTCACTGTGGTCACGCTTGAGTCAAACCGTTCACAGTCAAGGAGCTGGTAGATACCATCGGTGTTGGATGCAAGCTGCTCAAACATGGACTTACTGCGCAGCTGGTAAACGCCGACCATCAGGGTGTGGGCCGTTCCCTCGTTCATATTCAGCAGATAATTTGCCTTGATCCGCATGGTAACCGCATCCTTGGCAAACACCCACTGGGGTGTGGGGGGAGGGGGAGGCGGTCCGCTGGAACCGCAGGAAGATAAGAGAACAAGACAGTAAGTCATCAGTATCAGGCTAATATATCGTTTCAAGGTTTTCCCTCCTGGGAGATTAGTACCGTATGAATTCTTTTCGTCTTTATCTGGAAAGAATTTGGTGAAGGTACTTATACCGGCTTATTGTTCATCACCGCTGTCTGGGCTGTTGCGGCACACTGTTTTTCAAAGGTACGCAGAAATTCTTCCATACATCGTCCGGAATCGAACCACTGCCGGCACTCTTTGAATGTCTGGGTGTAGCGTTTGTAAGCATCCGCCTTGCGTAAAGGATTGAACGAAAATCCACCCTCGCCCTTTTCTGTCTGCATCTCGGGATCAAGTTCGGTGAGGATTTTCTCAACGGTGATCTGCATCGCAGCTTTAAAGGCACGATGGGACGAAACAAAAGCTGTCCGGATCTGATCAAGATGCTCCTTCAGGGACGCCGCATCACGGCTTCCGCCAATCTGCTCACCAATAAGAACCCGAATGGTCTCCTGAGCCTGCCCGTCTTCAAGCAGGGTCAGGTTGATGGTTCTGATAAGCTGATTCAAGGTCTCAAAAATAGTGGTCAGGGCTTCTGTCAGCCGTTGCTGTATTGTCCCGTCTGTGAGATCGGTCTGTTGAACCGGATGACCCAGCAGAAGGGAGCAAAAACGAAGGAACTGCTCATCAGCAGAGGCGGATGACTGCAGCGGAGGCTGATTCCCGGCAAATACAGCAGCAAGCTCCCTGGTCACCCGAAGCCTTTCCTCCACGCTGCTGCCGGCAAGTTCCCGGCACAAATAGGCATCGATTGCAGTAAGTCCATTTTCCGGATCAGCTCCATATAAATTACGAATAGCGACAGCAAGTGTTTCTATAGCCTGCGAGCTGCTCATATCTTTGTCCCGGGTCGGATAATCACGGTTTCAGCCAGATCATCTCCGGCATCGATATCTGTTTTGACCGGCGCCGGATCATCGGGCGGCAGAGAGTTCTGCGTTTCTTCCGCAGCCGGAGCCGGCGCCGGCGGAGCAGCGGACAACAAAACCGTATCTGTCTGCAATGTATCCCCACTTGCCGGAGAGTGGCCGCCGGATGCTCCGATGATGACGGTTTCAAGACTCAGATCGTCCTGAATTTCATCGGCAGGTATTGAAAGGGTAGCTGTCTGGGAGATATCTGCAGCGGAGGAAAAAACCGGCTGTTTTACCGCCTCCTGCTCATATTTATCCACAAGCTTCTCCATGATCCCGTGAATCAGCAGATCCTGTGACGGTTCTTCTTTTTTTTCGTCTGCAGAGGTCACAGCTACAGGGGACTGGGGATCGGAAGAAACCTGCGGCAGGGGAATACCACGACTTTGCAAAACGCTGAGCATGTGAAAACCGTCCAGGGAATCACAATCACAAATAAGCAGATAAAAGGGATAAAACGAAAGGACGAAAAGTGCATCACAAACAGCCTGTCCACTGCCAAAGCACTGCTCACGCTGTCCACAGGTGGCACAGGGGAAGGAAGTGTCCGCTGCTCTGGACTGATCGATCCCGGAAAATTCAAGCATCAGCTGACGGCAGTCATGCACCGTTGGTGGATCATCTGCGCTTCGTTCCAGACTGTACCAGGCACGTTCACCACAGGATGGACAAAAGAGATAACGGCGAAAACCGGTTGAGTACGGCGGCAATCCCGCTGCCTGCAGTAAATCATCATCCTGACAGAGCTGCAGCGGCTTTCCGCAGCCGGGGCAAGGGGGCTCGAAAAAGATTTTTTCCCTGCGGCAAAAAAACAGGGGGGCAAAGGCAAGGAACTGCTGCCCGTCAAGCTGTGCCGCCAGAAGCATGGACGTATCACCACTTCTCGCAAGCCGGCTGTTCAGTGCCTGCTGCCAGTAATGATCAACCATAGCATTGGTAAAGACGTTTTCCCCGCCGGCAGACCAGTCAACACTCTCACGCTGAATAAGCAGATTGACCTTCCGGATAACAGATCCGTTATCGGTCACAAACGCACCCGGAAAGATGCGGGCAAGGGGATCATTGTCGTCGACCGCCTGGAAAGGGGGGATCTCCGGCTGTAAAGAACCGGATTTCTGAAGCCGCAGACCGAATTTTCCGGATACAGAGTGGAGATACGGCAGGAACGATGGATGGTGACGGTACTCTTTCATGTTCGTTTATTTCTCCACTGCCTGGGAAGGTAAAAGATACAAACCTGGTAACCAGTACACTTAAAAAGCAGAAATGAATGAAGTAAGCGTAGACCCCATCCAAGACACCCTGGACGATTACGTTCCGTACTCTGCTAACGTTTCCTGCGATTCCACTGAAGAATAAGCAAACCCGTTGAAATGCTTACTTCAGTTACTCACATTTTTCTATTTTAATACACCACGTGCAAAGAGATTTTGTCAAGTTTATTATCATGTTTTCTCAACTTGTTAGTCAGGGTAGGGCAGTCTTTATTCCATACAGGGGAAAAGTCTGAGGTGAGACAATATGACAGCGGCAGTAAACCGTTTGGGGGGAGGGCGTATTTGCAGTCCTTACACTCTTCGAATACCGATTTTGTTCATCTTATAGCGAAGGACCCGCTCACTGATGCCTAAAGATTCTGCCGCCTTCGTCTGCACCCAGTTATTTTCCTTCAGGGCCTTTAGCAGCAGTTCCTTTTCCACCTCAGCCAAGCGGTCAGCAAGCAGCCCGCTGTGATGGCGATTTTCCCGAATTTCCGGCGGCAGATCAGCCCTGCCGATTCGATTGCCACGAACAAGCGTCACCAGACGCTGAATAAGGTGTTCCAGTTCCCGGACATTTCCGGGAAAGCTGTATTTCACAAGCTGTGCCATGGCTTCTGCATCAAAGCTGACAGGGGATGCAGCGTATTTGTCCAGGAAAAACCCCACCAGTTCCATAATATCATCCCGGCGTTCACGAAGCGGCGGAACAACAAGTTCCAGCACATTGAGCCGAAAATACAGATCCTCACGAAAAGTCCCCTCTGCAACCATCTCCTTCAGGTCTCTGTTAGTGGCAGTGAGAACCCTCGCATCAACATCGATATCCCGCTCACTGCCCACCGGCGTCACCTTCTTTTCCTGCAGGGTACGGAGTAATTTTACCTGCAGCTGCAGGGGCAGTTCCCCCACTTCATCAAGAAATATCGTCCCACCGCCGGCAAGCTCAAACCGTCCACGCCGTTTTGCCGCAGCACCGGTAAATGCCCCCTTTTCATGCCCGAACAGTTCAGACTCAAAGAGATTCTCCGGGATGGCGGCACAGTTCACTTCCACAAAAGGACCGTCCTTCCTCAACCCCAGCAGATGGATAAGACGTGCGATCAGCTCCTTCCCTGTCCCTGTTTCCCCACGGATAAGGGCAGACCACTCGGTTGGCGCAACACGATACACAAGGGACAACAGCTCCTGCATGGATTGACTCGAACCGATAATGGACAGCGGAAGCACTTCCTGCTGCAGTGATTCGGTAACCGCAGCAGCCTCTTCCCGGACACTGACACTCTTTTCAATACGACGAATCTTCTCCAGCAGTTCAGTGAGATCCACAGGTTTTTCCAGGAAATCATCGGCTCCCAGCTGCATAACCTTCACAGCCGTTGTCACATTGCCGTACGCCGTAATCATAATCGCCCGTACCAGGGGTGATGCTGCCCGTATCTTTTCCAGAACCTCATCACCATTCATATCTTCCATGCGGTGATCAATCAGCAGCAGCTGCACCGGGGCAGACCGGAAAATCTGCAACGCTTCCCTGCCACCGGAAGCGGTCAGTACCTTATACCCCTGCTTTTCCAGAAACCCCTGCAGCATCTCACGCTGCATCTTTTCATCGTCTACAATCAGTATCAGCATAGCGTACGTATCACCCGAGTTCAGGAAACAAACATTTCATACCGGAGAACTCCCCGGCAACACGATCCGAAACACAATCCGCCCGGCAGCAAAATCAACCTGCCACTCCAGCTCTCCCCCATGTGCCTGCACGATCTTTCTGCTGATCACAAGCCCAAGCCCCGTTCCTTTACTTTTTGTTGTAAAATATGGTTCAAAGAGCATCTCACACTCCTCACCACTGAGGCTGCAACCACCATTCTCAATCTCCACCCGCACCCTCATGTCTTCATTTTTCACATCAACGCGTAAAAAACCACCGTCCGGCTGTGCCTCAACACCGTTTTTCAGAAGATTTTCAAAGAGCTGCGCCAAAAGGTTCTCATCACCGGCTGCAGAGCAGCTCTCTTCACAGTCACAACTGATGGCAATCCCCTGCTTTTCACACTGGGGACGATAGAGGGTAAGCAGCTGCCGAAACAGATCCGGCACCGCTACAGGATGACGGGCAATATCAAAAGAATGTGCATACTGACGAAGACTGCTGACAATGGAGTCCGCCCGGCCAACAGCCGTTTGCATACTGACCAGAAGGTCTTGCTGCTCCTTTTCCAGACAGGTAGTCTCAAGCTGAAGCCGCTGCAGTCCCATACCGATTGCATTGAGGGGATTGCGCAGCTCATGGGTGATGGTGGATGCTGCCCGGCCCAGTGCCGCGTCCTCATGCTGCCGTGCCAATTCCCGTTCAAACCGGCGAACTTCCGACAGACGCTGATGCTGGATACGGTACAGCCACCAGGAGGAAAAGCCCCCCAGAAGAATCAGAAAAGTGATAAAGGTTACAAACTCATTCTGCAGCTGCAGCCGTCTTTTGCTGAACCGGTCCGTCCGCAGGGCAACAACCAGCCTGCTATCTCCCATGGGCAGTATTGTCTCCATGATATCCTCCGGAACAGCCGCAGCAGGAGCAGACATTGTTTCATGTGAAACTTCGTCCAGCGGATCAATACGGACATAGGCGATATCATGGAAATTATCGAACATGCCCAGAAGACGTTTGACAGATATCTTTTCTATGGTCGCGTCTATCTTTCCGGCAGAAATCCCCACCAGTACACAGGCGGACGTGTCGTCCGCCGATGTCCCCTTATCGGGTAGAAAGGAAAAAAGATACAGATTTTCCCCTTCAACGTGTTCAAGTCCCGTCGATGCGGCACATGCACGTCCTGGCAGCCAGCCTGCCGGACCACTCACCGCCTGCCCGCTCCCTGCCTGCACTATTTTGACTCCGGCAAAACCGGCTTCGAGACCAAATGCAGTGAGTTCATCACTGGAAAAAGGTTCTATGGAGTCGAGATAGTAGAGAAAACGACTACTGTTTTCCAGCGATGCGGCGACAATATCCTCCATGCCGCTTTTGGCAAGCATGGCGTTACGAATATTTAACTCCACCACCGCCGCCAGAATCTTCGCATGATCCCGGGAATGATTCTGCAGTTCACGGGATGCCAGGAGGGTTTGACGATAAAAATATCCGCCAACCAGCATCACAAGAAGGGCGAAAACAAACAAGTTCACCCGCCAGTTGGGGTACAGATTCGGCTTCACCTTCCTCCTCCACCGCCGCCACTTCCGCCATTTCCACCGCCACCACCATGACCATCGCCCCTGTCACCCCCTCTTCCGTTAGCAAAACCGCCTCCATCCACGTCGGATTCAGAGTGTTGAGAATTTCTGCGTCCGCGCCGCAGACGGGAGCGGACACCGGTGGGATCAAGACAGCCGCCGCCCCGGCATCCCCGTATGTCTGTTACCATAAAACGATCAGCACGACCACGGGCATAGGCACCCCAAAGGCGGATAGTGTCGCCGATGACAACGCAGCCGGGAAAACTGACGCGTCCTTCTTTTTGCGGAAGATTGTTTTTGTCGGCAACCTGCACAAGAAGAATCTCTCCGGGTTTTGCAGCCAGAGATTCTGTCATTCTGCCCACAGGGGAGACCTCTATTTCCATCTGCTCCACATGAACATCCAGGACTTTTGCCACAAGGAAATCCTGACAAGCTCCAGGTCTCACGCCAAAACAGAGAAGGAGCAGGATGGAAACCATGAAACTGCGACAAAAACCGGTCATCTCACCTGTCCTGACTGCTGTTTGCTGTCGTATTGATGATTGTAAAAATTTCCAGAGGCTCCCTGTCACTCGCCGCAGCAATCTCCTTCACTGTCATGCCTGCCCCGGCAGCTATTTTATTTTCTGCAAGTGCCTGTCGAATCACAGGAAACATAAGATCAAACTCCTGACATATTTCGGCAAGGGTTTTATTGCCAAAACCCGGCATGGGGCTGTCCGGGAAATGAACCTTTGTCCCGCCGCCGGCAGCCGCCGGTTTTATAATCTGATACAGTTCCTGCGGACTTATCCTGTTCCTGCCGGCAATTTCGGCAAGGGTCTCCGAGCTGTCGGTAAAGCGGATTCCGGCATCCTGCAGCAACTCCTCTGCCCTGTCGGGATCAAGCCCCTGTTTTTTGGCAAAGAGTTTCAGGGAAGAAAGCTCTGCATGACCATAGGGCGGTTCACCATATTTTTTGGAAGCAGCATCCTTGATGGATACCCCAAGTTCAGTCACACTGCTCATGGGTGGAATCTCAAGGTACGTTCCGGCACCAACCAGAAAGGTGAGGGTGAATGCCAGTGAAAATGCAGGGGTAAATATTTTCAGCTCCCGTGCCCGATTCTTCATGTACGCCATAATGGGAGACCAGTTGTAAAAAAGATGAAGGATACCCGCGAGCAGGAAAAGAAATCCGAGATTAACGTGGAGGTTTCCCCACTGGGTTTTTGTCAGACCCAACATACGCCAGTCTGCCCAGTATGCCACCCGCCCATGGGGGACAATATACAGGACAACTGAGGTTATAATCAGTACAGCAAAGGAAAGAAGCATGGTCAACGAAGTGACTTTTCGTATATTCACAATAGGGCATCTCCATAAAAATAGACAGATACAGACAGCTTACAGCAGCAGACGACCGGATTATACCAGATCAAATAAAAAATAGGAGAAGAATGAACACCATTCTTCTCCCATCAAAAGGTGGATACAGGTTGTCCGGGGCAGGAGACTCAGGCTGTCAGCGATGCAGGCACAAAATGTGTGCAGCAGCCGTATCTTCCTCCAGCACCCGATACAATCAGACGTTGGGACAGGTTCCCGTTCCTGAGCGTGGGCCTGTACCGTCCTGACTCCCTGTTCTACTGCCACCTGATCCGCCACGACCATTGCCGCCACGGGCGAGGAGATTGCTGTCCGGACTGAGAGTGTCACTGTTAAACAGACAATCTCCAGTACCGGGGCCAAAGCCTGTGCCGTCACCGGGGCCCGTTCCATCTCCGGTGCCGTCGCCGGGACCATTTCCGTTTCCTGCCAGTACGGGAACAATCGGGACATCACTGCTAAACAGACAGTCCCCGGTGCCGGGACCGAATCCTGTACCGTCACCGGGACCAGTTCCATCTCCGGTGCCGTCTCCTGCACCATATCCGTTCCCTGCCACTGCCGGGGCTGCCAGCATGGCAAATACTGCGGTTAATACAATTGCTTTTCCGATCTTTCCTGAAATCCTCATTACACTTCTCCTTGTTCAAAAATCTTTCTTTTATAGAAAGTTTTTACGGGTTTACCTGCTCATTCAAATGGCAGGTCTGACTAACGGACAATATCTTCTTCCAGGGCAGCCAGGTCGCCCGACCATCATCCTGTCGGAATTCCTGTATCCTCTGCCCATGAAAGCATTCCCGCCTGCCGGACCTCTCTCCATTGGTGAAGAGATTATTTTGCTCACTTCCCCGGCAGACAGAAACTGTGCCTCATACTCCACGCCCAAAAGTGACAGCTGATACACAAATATACGCAGATGATTACGGGAACCTTTGGCAAGGTTTTGATACACCCGTCTGATATCTGCGTTATCTGTCTGCTGCAGCTGAGTTTCGAGATCATGGATATCCATATCCTCTATGGTTGCTCCGACATGCAGAGCCTCTTCCTGTGACAGATCTCCTCTTTCCGTAAGCCCGGCAAAGAGTTGTTGCATTTCCGGATCTGTAAAGACTCCCACAGAGGAATCAACAGCCGGATCTTCCATGTCGTAGCGGTCCAGGATCAGCTTTACCGCTGCCATGTGCCGCTCTTCGCTCTGTGAAATATTCTGAAAAACAGGGTTGTTCCATTTCCCGTACAGCAGCCGGTACACATCCCTTGCCAGTTTCTCCTCCTCACGCATCTTCAGCAGACCAATCTCTTCCACTGCACTGAGATCCTGCAGGGGTAAATTTGATATCCCGGCATACACGCCGGACGGCTGACCATTTCCTCTGCCGTACCTGCCTGCTTTACTGTCGGTTACAGTGAACGCCATTGCGGCAACAAGCAGTGCACAGGCAAATCCTGTGAGCTGTTTTTTTATCTGCATTGCATTTCCTCCTCTGTTGTAATGCTCTCCCTTCCCTCGCTGATGAAAACATTCCAACAACCGTGCCAACCAGACATAAACAATATTTAGTCGTGTATTCATCACGTTGAAAAACATTGTGTACAGACACCCCTGCGCAGGATTCGACAATTCCCGCCTGGCTCGACAAGATTGTCGAACAGGAACAGGCAGAATCAGTGGGTATTTTATTTGGAATTGCGTCAGCTCCATTGCTATACTAAGGGGTGAACCTTTCCCCCCTGCAGAGGATCGTTGATATGACAGAATTTCGGAAAATTGTCCCGTTCCCCATGATACTCCTTACCCTGCTTCTCACTGTGCGAGCAGCCACAGCAGTGGAAATGGACGTTCTCACCTTCTCACTCAGCCAGTCAAGCGATACCATTCAACTGTGGACAGCCCCGCCTTCGCACCGTGTCTTCCCCGATGAAGAACTGCCCGCAGCGAGCGGATCGGGAATTTTGGTCCATGCTGCAAAGAATGAGTTTGAACCCTTTCAACTCATTGCCCGCCCGACATCCCCGCAGGCACTCACTATCAGCATCAGTGACTTCGGCACCGGAATACACACGAAAATCTATCAGGTTAAATATGTGCCGATACTGCAGGCAACTGACAGTCTCGGCAAAACAGGTCCGTACCCCGACCCGCTGATGCCTGTGGAAAACGGATCCTCTATCGCCCTTCCCGGAAACGAGAACACCTCTTTCTGGTTCAGTATCTCCATTGCAAAAACCGTCGCATCCGGTGACTACAGTGCAACTGTCACTCTTGGCAGTCTCCTTGTTCCTGTTACCCTGCATGTCTTTAACTTTGCCATTCCTGATGAACTGCATGTAAAATCGCAGATGAATTTCTCCCACAACACCATCCTCAACCAGTACAGTGTCTCGGGTACCGGTGCCGACTACTGGCAGTATGTGGATGCCATAAAACAGTTTTTCATCGACCACCGGCTGACCTTAAAAGGTGTGCTCTGGTCCGGCGGTCTGACAGGTCCGGGAGCTTCCCCCTATATTGATTATGACTGTGCAGACAATCTCAGTGATCCACACGGTATCTGGGGTTTTGAGGATCCTGCTGCCAGATATCTGGACGGAACAGGACGGATGAGTGGAACCTTTACCGAATCATTCAATGACGGGGTCGGTTTCCCGTCTTTTATGGCGGCAACATTCCTCAACAACGATTCCTCTGCCGACCAGCGCCCCTCCACCTTCTGTGGAAGCAGCCGCGCCGCCGCCGACTGGTATACGGCAGACAATCCGGCAAGCATCTACAACCAGAAATGGTTTCGGTATATCACTGCGATGGAGAGTTACCTGACTGCCGGCGGATACCTGGACAAGGCATACTATTACTTCGCCAACGAGCCTCAGGATCAGGCCGATTATGACGCCGTCGCCTGGTATTCCCGATATCTGAAGCAGGCTGCTCCGAACCTGAAACTTATGGTGTCTGAGAACCCGAGACCTGAGATTTTCAATAATGTGAATTATGTGAATGATGGGCAGATCGATATCTGGATGCCGGTACTCAACGAATATGATCCGTTGATTTCCCAGGACAGGGAAAAGAATCACAATGAAGAGTCATGGACATACTTTCTGCATGGCACCAGACCGCCCTATTTTAACCCCATCACCCTGGATCATCCCGGAATAGAGAGCAAATTCACCGGCTGGTTTCTCTGGAAATACCGGATCCGCGGAATCGCCTACTACTCCCTGAATAACTGGAGCCAAAACCCCTGGACAAATCCGCTGAACGATAATCATAACGGCGACCTCTTTATGCTCTATCCGCCGTCTGAAGACAATACGCCCATCGCCTACGGCAGCAACAATCATCGTCTTGTCCCCTCCATCCGCTTTGAACTGATGCGGGACTCCATGGAAGACTACGAGTATCTCTATATTCTCAACGGCAGCAGCAGACCGGAGATAGATGCAGCAAACACGGCGGATACACAGGTGGACAAGATCATTTCCGGACTCACATCCTACACCCGTAATGATGCCTTCATGTATACCCTGCGCCGGCTGATCGGTGAGAAAAACGGGGGAGAGATTGCAGAAATCCCGGATGTGCAGCCCCCGCCAATGCATCCGAGGGCGGAAGGAGCCCCCGGCAATTATTACATTAACTTTCAGGATCCTGCCGGCTCACCGGCTGCCAGTCCCCTGGTGGTGGACGAACATGAATATATGAAGATAGGCTGGAATACCTACGACGCAGGCTTGGGATACGGCTGGTATGGAGATATGGCACACGTCATGTACCGCTATATTTCCGGAGGTGCCAACGAGCTGCAGAACAGTATCCTCTACGATGACTGGGGTCGGGTGAAAACATTTGAATTTGATCTGCCAAACGGCACCTATTCAGTGACCGTTTCGGTGGGCTGGGCAGGAAGGACCTACAGCCATAATCAGATTGTTATAGAGGGTGTCGACTTTGTAAGCGATGAAGCCACCTCTCCCTATCTTGTACGCACCCATGAGGTAACGATCTCCGACAATAAGCTGACCATGGCAATGGGAATTTTCAACGAATACACCATGCTCAACTCTCTTAACATCGAGGCAATCGAACCGCCCCTGTCACCCGTGGCACAGTTTTCCACAGACAATTCACAGGGAGAGCCCCCCTTCACCGTACAGTTCACCGACACCTCAAGCAACACTCCGAACAGCTGGCAATGGGACTTCGACAATAACGGTACTGTTGATTCCACACTGCAAAATCCGGTATACACCTATACCCTGCCGGGCACA
>JANTGG010000023.1 GCA_024763035.1 Desulfocapsa sp.
GTAAGCGAAGACTCCGAGAAAATAAATGACCCTAAACCTCGAATGGTAATGACAGCAACAAGGCACTTATGCCGGCTTACCGTTCATCACCGGTGTTAGTGCCAGGGCACTTATATCCCCTTGCTGGGGCTATTGAAAAGAGCAGCGGCTCAGCGTTTATCAGTGGTGTCAGTGCCGTGTTGGCACGTGTAACCGTTTACCATATAATCTGATTCATATTTCCTGTGTTTTGCTTACAGGTTTTATGGAGGATGATTCTAATCTTTAACGTATTGTATCATTATGTACTGGGAAAAAGAAAAAGAGTGTATGGAGAGAAAGGATCTGGAAAAGCTGCAGCTTGAGCGGCTCCGGTCCACACTTGGCAGGGTTGCTGGTCGTGTGCCCTTTTATCGCAGCAAATTTGGCGAGATGAAGTTCGACCACGAAAACTTCAACTCCCTTGAGGATATTCATAAACTGCCTTTCACCACAAAGCAGGATCTGCGAGACAGTTATCCTTACGGCCTGTTTGCTGTCCCCCTGCGGGAAGTGGTGCGGGTGCATTCCTCTTCTGGCACCACGGGGCAGGCGACGGTGGTGGGCTATACCAAAAATGATATCATCAATTGGTCAAATCTGGTGGCACGTATCCTGACCTCTGCCGGACTCACCGCTGATGATGTTATCCAGATTGCCTTTGGTTACGGACTGTTCACCGGTGGCTTTGGTCTTCATTACGGTGCTGAACGTCTGGGTGCCTCGGTTATTCCCATCTCTGCAGGTAACACCAAACGACAGATCCAGATCATGCAGGACTTTAAAACCACTGCCCTTGTCTGCACACCATCCTATGCCTTGAACATTGCCGATGTTCTCTTTGATCAGGGAATAAATCCGGCAGGGCTGTCCCTGAAGTTCGGACTCTTTGGTGCCGAACCATGGTCTGAGGCAATGCGTCAGGAGATCAACGAAAAACTTGGCATCAAGGCAACTGACAACTACGGGCTTTCAGAGGTGATGGGACCGGGTGTTGCCGGCGAGTGCCAGGAGTGTAACGGTCTGCACGTCAATGAAGACCACTTCCTCCTGGAAATTCTTGATCCCGAGACCCTCGAACCTGTTGCACCGGGCGAAGTGGGAGAGCTTGTCATCACCACACTCACCAAAGAAGCCTTTCCCATGATCCGTTATCGTACCAGAGACCTGACCCGCTTTATCCCCGAACCATGCCCCTGCGGCAGGACGTTTAAACGTATGGAAAGGGTTCTCGGGCGCAACGATGATATGCTGATCATTAAAGGGGTCAATGTCTTCCCGACCCAGATAGAATCCGTTCTTTTTAATATCGACGGCACCGAGCCGCATTATCGTATCATTGTGGAACGGGAGAACCATCAGGACAGGGCGACGGTTCTGGTGGAAGTGAAGGAATCACTTTTCTCCGACCAGATGAGTAAACAGCGGGAACTGATTGATACCATCAGAAAGCACCTCAGTTCGGAACTTGGTATCGGGGTGGCTGTGAAACTCGTTGAAGAAAAGACCCTTGAACGCTTTGAAGGAAAAGGGCAGCGGGTGATAGACAAGAGGAAAATATGAACCGCTCTCATAACAGAAGCACGGATAGTCTGCGCGATGTTTCGCTGCAGTGGGATTTTCAGCCTGGAGCTGCTGCCTCGCTCCTTATTCGTATGGGAGGAACCCATGTGCTGTGCGGTGTGAGTGTTGAGGAAAAAGTGCCGTCCTTTTTAAAAGACAGCGGCAGGGGATGGATTACCGCCGAGTACGGTATGCTGCCCTGTGCCACCAATTCCCGGTATCGTCGTGAGATCGGCGGGCGATCCGGCAGAACCTATGAGATCCAGCGTTTGATTGGACGCAGTCTGAGGATGATGGTCGATCTCAAACGTATCGGCGAACGAACGTTGCGGGTGGACTGTGATGTGCTGAATGCCGATGGCGGAACCCGTACAGCATCCATTACCGGCGGGGCCCTTGCCCTGCGTCTGTGCCTGCAGCGGTTGGTGGAACAGGGAAAGCTCGAAGAGATGCCCGGGTTGCTGCCGGTGGCGGCAATTTCTGTGGGAATAGTGGAAGGTGAAGCCTGTCTGGATCTTGATTATACAGAAGATTCCAGTGCCGAGGTGGACGCCAACTTTGTGATGAGCGGTGATGGCCGCTGGATAGAGATTCAATCCACTGCGGAAGGAAAGCCCTTCAGTCCGGAAGCCTTCCTGTCTATGACGCATTTGGCAGAAAAGGGCATAAAAGAGCTTTTTAAACTCTGGGTGTGAAGGGAAAGGGGAACAGCTGGCCGGCTCACCGGTTCCGGGACTCTTTAATCGCCGCCCTGACGTAACAGAAGCATACTGGTGATGGGAGTGAGGGCTTTGATAGTTTCTGCTGGAGGAACGTACTCGTCTGCTCCGATATCATAGCCGCTGTTCTGCGGTCTGGAATCTTTGTCAAAGTCGTCTGTCAGCGTCGGAACTGAATATCCGGCATCGGTTACCCCGTCACGGATTCCCTGTATATGAAGATCTCCGGCAGCTGCATTTACAAACCAGGATGCTTCCGCATTATTCAGGTTATTTCTTAGAAAAACGGTGTCGCCGCCATCCCTTGACGTAATGGCCCGGTTGCTCAGATTATTGATGATCTCCAGATTGTCGCTGGCGGCGTATCGGTATTCAATGGCATTGGGATAGGCGTGTTCCTGGAAAACAGTGTTGTTGAGAATTTTGACGTTGTCCGCCGTCTCCAGGGCAATCCCCACGTCGCTGTAGCCGTGGTCTGCTCCATGCTGGATCATATTGTTACGAATGATTCCGTTATGGTGGGCACTTGTGCCCAGACCAAACCCAATGCCCCGGTCGCAGTCTGTGATCAGGTTCCGTTCCACGAGGGTGTTTGCAGAATTATCCCAGAAGTGAATGCCATGTTCAGATAAACCGTTGCTGCACCAGAATCCACGGATCTCATTGTCCCGAACGATCCACCCATCCGCCGCATGACCATCGACTCCCCCCGTATAGCAGGGGTAGCCGTTGCTGGTGTCGTTTTCCACAAAAGTCCTCCCGCTTTCAGTGAGTTCGATAAGGGAATTACGGATAACGCCGGTATTGGCGAAATACCCGTTTGCCTGGTTGATCTTAATCGCCTGTTCTCCCGGATCAATGATATGCACATTGCTGATTGTGGTATTAAGCACATTTGTGCTGCTGGCTCCCATAACATGGATGGGGTGATCCTGGGCACGTTTCAGGGTGATGTCGGCAATCAGGGCATCAGAGGCAACCACCTGGAAGATTTCGGTGGTGATATATGCCCCATCAAGTATCACCGCGTCCCGGTTGCCGCTTTGCGAGCGGACAGTTATACCACTCACAGCCAGACGCAGGTAACTGCCGTTCAGGAGGTAAGTACCGTCGGCGATAAGAATGGTTCGGTCACCACCGCTCTGGGTGTTGTTGACGGCGGTGACCAGCTGACTGACAGTGCTCACCGTCACATCTGCAAGAGCTACAGTGCAGAAACCACTGAGCAGTGTCAGGGAAAGGAGGGCTGTTGGGAGAAGGATCCTGTCTTTCATGATATCACTTCAGGAGTAACATGGTGTTGACGACCGTGTTCGCCGCTGTTTTTTCGTTGGTTTGGCTGTCAGGATTCCATCCGGCAAGGCGGGCAAAGAGATACCAGGCTGCCTGACCCTTTAAAACGCAGTTCAGACGGGCATCGTTGTCAGGACCGTCTGAATGGGCACAGGAACCGCTGCCGCCAAAAGCCCCTCCGTCACCCTTGGTGAGTTTATAGTGATCACTGTCCGCATGACGGACAAGGTACTCACTTGCCCAGTTGCTGTCTTTTGAGCCGTTGTTGTCGGAATCGTAATAGAGGGCATCAGTGAGGAGCTTATCCAGAAAATAGTTGTCGTCGGGGTCGTAGTTCTCGATATCTGAAAAATCAAAGAGGATGGAGTCATGGGTGGCACAGTACGCACGGATCTGTTTGTTGCGGCTGTCTGATGAGTCGTCTTCTCCACCGCCGTTGGCATGGGCCGTGATATAGACAAACTGCACGGGATGCTCATTTGCCCGGGGGTGGGTGCCGCCTGCTGAAAACTGGTCGATAAGCCACTGCATGCTGGCAAGATAGCGATCGATATTGTGCCCGCTGATATTGCACCAGGACCAGAGAATCACATTGATATGGTAGTTGTTTTCATCGTTGAGAAAGGCGTAGGTTTCTTCTGCCCATCGGTCAATACCGTTATTGTTATAATCTGTATCTCCCTGGCTGAGATCACCAATGGCTCCGGTAATGCCGTTATCATCAAGACTCAATGAATCTGCTGTGCCGGTGGTGGTGTCGCTCCAGTCGTATGTATCTCCGAAAGGGGGATAGTTTTTCATGGCATTCATTCCGGTGATCAGCTGGCTGCCGTGTGAGGTGTGGTTATAGGCGATATGCAGGTCTGCCTTTGCCCTGCTTATCCACTCGGCAGGGATCTGCTGAAGATCTGTAGAGTTGTGGTCTACCACAAAAGAAGCAGCAAGGCTCATCCCTGAGAGCAGGAAAAACAGGGTAACGGTGAGAGATATACGGAACATGTGACCTCCTGAGAGAAAAGTAGTAAAGGGTTGGGATTAAACGAGTCAGCGTTGTTTCGATGATAGGCAAAACAACAGTCTACCGATTAGTTAAATATATAATGGCAGGAAAATCCAGAAAAATTGGTCGGTGTGGCGTATAGCTGACACAGTGGAAAAAGGTGAGGAGCAGCACCTGCGTATCCTGTTCCTTTTGGGTGGCAGGGATATCGCCTGACAGCGGGAGGATCTGAGGATTTGTGGTAGTGCAGGCTGTTTGCCTGCAAGGCTCTGGGACCGTCTTTTGGGAAAGCGGGATGGATAAAGCAAAAAGAGCCCCTTCCGGACAATCCGGAAGGGGCAGGAGGGGAGAGAAAAAGAGAATATATAAAAATCGGGGTCAGCCGATTGGTGAAGCGTCGGGATTACAGCATCAGGCAGTAGTCAGCATTCCCTGGGACTGGGCTTTTATGAGCAGTATTCTCTGCAGTTCAAATATCTCAGACGTGAGTTGAGCGATTCGTTTTTTGTCAGGAGTTTTCTTTCTCTGAAGAAGTCGCTGGGCGGCACGTCTGATTTGGATTTCACGGTGCAGTATTTTCATTGGCTTGTCCTCATAATCTGAAATATCAATGTGTTTCAAGTTCATATTCAGATAAAGCAAGGGGCGTGCCAGGTTAGTCATGTTTTGTCTAACTGCAGGAAGTAACGTTGTAACGTGGAAGGTGCAGGATGCCGTGTTGCAGCAGGGTAGCCTCATTCTGGCTAGAAATTACACATATCACTCTCCCGCTGTGTAATTAGTACGCAGTTTGTGCAAGATTTCTTTTTCAAGATTCAGGAGTTTCTTTTTTATCTCAATGCCACCGGCGTAGCCGCCAGGTTCGCCGGATTTTGCAATAACCCGGTGGCAGGGGACAACAATACTTATGGGATTGTGTCCATTTGCCGTGCCGACAGCCCTTGCTGCCCCCGGCTGCCCCAGAAGAGACGCCTGTCCCGAGTAGGATAGAGTCTCGCCGTAGGGGATTCTCATCAGTGCCTGCCAGCATTTCTGCTGAAATTCTGTCCCGTTGAATTGTATGGGCAGGTCGAAATCGATACGTTTACCGTCAAAATACTCTCTCAGCTGTTGTTCTGTTGCGAGAATGATGGCATTGCTGCCGGTTTTGCATCTCCCTAATGTGGTTCGGATTCTTTCTTCATTTTTGTTACAGGTTATTGCTCGAAGACTGGCAGCGTCGGCAGCGATGAAGAGTGTGCCGATGACCATGCTGATTTTTTTGCAGTAGAGTGTCATGGGGTGTTCATTCTTGAGGGGTGGAGTTATCCGTGGGTAAATTACAGTGAAATGATTATACTCATGGTTTTTCAAAATACAAATGTGTTATGGTGTGGTGAAAGAACAGAAGCTTATGAAAAAACAGGAAAAGAAGGGTGTTATGAGTAGGGTTAGTAAAAGGTTGGGGCTGATGTTTTTGTGTATCGGAATGTTTCTGCTAATCCCCGTACAGTTGTTATCTGCGGCAGCTGTCGACACACAAACATTTTCACAATTCCTTGAGTCGTTTTATGCCGAGGCTGCCCGAAAGGGGATCAGTCGTTCAACCTATGACCGTGTTTTTGAAGGGGTAACGGAACCGGATGCCAAGGTATTGAAGAGTGCCGCCTACCAGCCGGAATTTACCACAGAGATATGGGATTACCTCGATGCCCGGGTTACCCGGGGGGCAGTGACAAACGGCATGATCCTTTCTGCCGTGTACAAACAGGTTCTCCATGATATTGAAGCCCGTTTTGGTGTGGAATCTTCAGTGGTGCTTGCCATCTGGTCCATGGAGACCAGCTACGGGGCGGCACTGCTGCGTAAACATCGGCTGCACTACGTTCCCCGTGCCCTCGCCACCCTTGCCTACGCCGATAAACGCCGCCGGAAATTTGCCAGGAGTCAGCTGCTGGCAATCCTGGAAATGGTACAGTCAGGAGATGTCAGTCCGGAGCAGCTGACTGGCTCCTGGGCAGGGGCAATGGGACACACACAGTTTATTCCCACAAGTTTTCTTGCCTATGGGGTGGATATGGATGGCAACGGGCATCGCGATATATGGGCCTCCGTTCCTGATGCTCTGGCGACTGCCGCCAATCTGCTGCACAGCAATAAATGGCGTACCGGCAAAAGATGGGGATACGAGGTCAAAGTACCGGCAGGTGGAGAACAGTTTGCAGGGGAAACAAAGACACTTGCCCGGTGGCAGAAACTGGGTTTTGTCCGTCCCCGGGGAGAGTCCTTTGCAGACCCGGAGGAGAAGGCGGAGCTGAAGCTGCTTGGAGGGAATGCTGGTCCCGGTTTTCTGGTTTTACGCAATTTTTTTGTGATCAAGCGATATAATAACTCTGATTTCTATGCACTGGCGGTTGGGCTTTTATCCGATCGTCTCGCCGGCAGAAGCGGTATGCAGCAGTTATGGCCGCGCCCGGCAGGAGCACTTTCTGCCGATGAAAAAATCGAACTGCAGGAACGACTCATTGAAAGAGGATACTATTCCGGAAAGGTGGACGGTCAGATCGGTACCAATACACGAAAAGCAATCAGGAAATTCCAGAAAGAGCAGGGGCTTGCAGCAGATGGTGTGGCAAATGTTGACCTTTTAAAGGTCCTGAGGCGTTAAGGTGGAGACCATGCGCCGCAAACAGTGTGATATGATGAAGCAGGAACATATTGATGCCATCCTCGGAAGTACAACCATTGGACGCCTTGCGACCAGCGGAGAAGACGGCTACCCGTATATTACACCGGTGAATTTTGTCTGGTACAGGGGGGCGGTGTATTTTCACTGTGCGCCGGGGGGTGAAAAACTGGATAATATTCGACAGAAGCCAAAGGTCTGTTTCGAGGTGGATATTCCCCTTGCCTATCTGGGATTTGCCTTAAGCGGTGATGATAAGCCCTGCAAAATAACCCAGCTTTATCACAGTGTCATTATCAGGGGGAAGGCAGTGATTCTTGATGACGCAGAAGTGATGGCACAGGTCCTTAATGCTCTTGTCAGAAGCCACGAACCTGACGCTGTTTTCACCCCGGTAACTGCGGATATGCCGGTTCTCTCCATGTGTGCTGTTGTCTGTATCCGCCCCGATCATATCTCTGCAAAGAGCAATCTGCTGCAGGGGAAAAAGGAGACACATATTGATAAGGTCTGCAGTTTCCTGAAAGAGCGGGACAGTCATCTGGACAGGATGACTGTTGAGGCAATACGGGCTGTGCAAAAGTAAAAAAACGCAGCGTCAGTTTTTCAGTCACATGCTCCGATACGTTTTCCCCGCCAGGTGGTTTGTATTTTCATTGAACCGGCGGGCATATTTGCCATGGCAGGCATATCCGGCATCTCCATTGTCATATCCATGGAGCCCGATGCGCTGTTTCCATTACTGCTGAACTGACCTCTCCCCTTGCTGGTAACTCCTTCGTTGTTGCATTCCATCTCAAATGTCATGCTGTTTCTGCTCTGTTTTTTCTTGAGCATCCTACAGTTTCCGTCACTGAGCAGGTCATTTATGGGATCTCTTCTGGCATCCTCTTCGGTGATGCACTCTGTGTCTGTTGTTACCTGCGGTGCGGGAAGCATGGGCATGGTCATCGTTGTGGTAAATTCCCACTTTCCGGGATTCATGGTGAATGAGTCTGCCATGCCGGCTGTGGGGATGAGAAAAAACAAACAGGTGATGACTAAACATTTTTTCATTGCCTTACCGTTCGTTGAATGAATATTGGCTGTCTGGTCCAGGCACAACAGCGAATTGAGTTAGGGTCGGATTATGTCTCCTAGACAGACAACAACCCCCTTCTTACAGGATATTAACCGGATAATTCCGATTCGTCCTCTTTTTTCTTTTCGTATCGTTCAGAAACATGCATTCCAACGAGCCATGCAACCACAACAGCTGTGTAAAACTGTCCGATAATCGCCTCCATCTGGCAGAGTGATGCTGCACCCGCATTTTGAGGGGTGATGTCGCCATAACCCAGGGTGGTAAGGGTTACAAAAGAAAAATAGTTAAAGTCATGGACTCTGTTCTTGGCAGTTTCCAGCAGAATACCGGTATATGATCCCGGAAGAAGCACTTCAAGAAGGGCATAGAGTGAACCCCAAAACAGACCGATAATAAGATACAGGCAGAAAGTTGCGTAAAGGACATTTGAGTCCACCTTTGTTGAATTCCTGATCTGCTGGATAAACGAGTAGACCAACAGTCCATAATAGACAAGAAAGAGGATGTGAGCACCAAGATTACTAAGCTCGATAATATTGTACAGGTTGAGCCAGTATAAGAGAAGAAGGGGCAAGAGCAGGGCAATAGCAAGGGAGCGGTGATGCTGCTGTCTCCGTACGGTGTACACTGCAGAAAGTAGAGCTGTGGAGAGTGCTACGTGGGTGATAACTCTCAGTGAAGGATACGGCATCAGGAAAGGGCTGACTACAAGATAGAGGACAAGCAGAACAAGAAGATTCCTGAAACTGTGCCTGGTCATGGGGAGATCGGTATTTTCAGAGGGTATCATTTGCTGTTTTGGGGGCTTGAATGTCAACGTCTACCAGAAAATCACCGGAGAGCCAGTTGCGTCCGATAAGGAGTTTGTATGTCATTTTTGATCGATCCCGCAGGTTCACTGCAACGTTTTTTGTTACATTCTTCCAGGTAAGGGGGAGTTCAATGACATAGCGTTGTTCTGTTCCCTGGCTGTTTTTTACTGTGCTTACGTTTGTGATTACTGCACTTATCTGTCGGATATGTCCTTTGCGGTCTGCAGTTTGAAAAGTGATTTTCCTGCCGACATTTTCGGCAGGGATATCACGGCCGTCTGTGATTACCATATGTTGTGCATGCAGTGAGGTGATACGTGCTCCCGTGTCGATTCTTGCAAGATGGGAGAAAGGGATATCTCCCACCTGAATCCATGCGGTTTCTCCGATAAGAGCTTTTTCCTTTGCAGAAGCGGGGCTGCAGGCAAGAAAAAACAGTAACAGACAACCCGGAATATATTTTAAATATGGGCTCATGGTTTACGTCGTGCAGTTACAGGGAGTTGTGAGGAAAACTGCCGGGAAAAGGCAGCGTGCAGTCTGTATTGGAACGTTTGTACGGGATTGGGCTGCAAGCTGACCTTCCCGTTTCACGTACCATATCACAACTGAGAGTGCTTGCAGTGCCCCTGTCAGTTCTTGTCCGAACCAAAGGCTCCCTGTATCTTGTTGAAGAAGTCTCCTGCTGCCTCTTCGATCTTCTCGGAAAGTTTCTTTTTAAGGGCTTTCTCCAGACTGCCGGCAATGATATTCCCCACAATCAGTTTCCCAACTTCAGCAGGTGCAAGACCTGCAGTACCGCCGATATTTTGCTGAACAATGTCGGGGATAATAACTTTTTCCATACCGTTTCCTTCCTGATGAACCTCCACCGTCACACCGGTGACGGAGAGTGTGCCGAAGGCAAAGCGGAGGGAGTCTTCTTTCCCCATTTCTTTACTGCTTTCTTTTTTCGGCACAGCTGTTTCATCGTTTGCGGTAGTTGAATCCTGTTTGCTGTTTTCCTCCATCGTTGCCATCAGTTTCTGGAGATTGCTGCTGCCGTCATTGTTGACATCGAGCCGGACCCTGGGGTCCTGGATGATCAACTCATTGATGACCAGAGGCTGCTTACTAAGGGATTTGATGTTGATGCCAAGGCGGATGGTATCCATTTGAAAGGCGTTGGCACCAGGAAATCCTGCCGGGTTGGCAATGCTGAGACCGGATATCTGTCCCGTTCCACTTTTTAGCTCAATGTTCACTGACGCTACTTTCACAGGAACACCGAGCAGGTTGGAACCAACCGTTTCCAGCCCGCCTTTTACGATCTTATCCAGATTGCCCACCAGAATAAACACTGCGATTCCGGCGATCAGAGCAAGAATGCCGATACCTGCTGCTATTTTTTTCATTGAGTTCTCCTGAAAGAGTTTTTAACCAAAAGATGGGTGGCTTTTCAATCTCCACTGCTGGCTGACGTGTGCTGCAGTGTTGTTTGTACATCATAAATAATCTGCAGATACTCATGGGCCACTGGTCTGCCGGTGAGTTTCCGGAAGACATTGTCAATGGCGTGAGTGATTTTCTGCCTTCTGCTCCAGCCCCAGGCACCGGGGCAGGAGATTATGGTGGTCTGCACTGTTTTTGCCAGACCTTCCTCGACAAGGAAGTCATAGCTGTCTTTGAAAAATGTTACCTGATGTTCAATGCTTGTCGGATCGGGAATCAGCTCTTTGCCGTCACGGGAGCGTTCGTCATAGGGAACCATGATACAGAGCCTTTTACAGCTGGCAGCAAGCTGACGTGTCTTTTCGTCAAAGTCGTGGAAATGTTCCAGTACATTTGAGCAGTATATAACATCGTAGGATTCAGGGATATGACCGAAGCCGCCGACAAAGAAGTTGACTCTGTCACCGTATTGCTCCAGGCATCGTTTAATTGCCACATCCGATACATCTGTGGCAGATATTGAGGCATTGGGATAGCGGTCACTGAAAAATGCAGCTGCCTGTCCAAGTGCACAACCCACATCAAGCAGGGAAAAGTGGTCATCTGTAAAGGTGATTACCCGGTCAAAACCGGAGGCAAAGAGACTGGTTTGCTGTCGTCCTTCATTTTGCTCCCAGGGGCCGTCCACTTTAAATCCGTCGTTAAGGAAGGCGAGAAACTTGTTTTCTGTTGGGCTCATGGGTGTCTTGTATTTGAATATCTGGCTGTTGAATATATGCGTATCTGTTCTTTTGATTGGTCTGTCCGGAACATGGTGTCCGATACTTTCCATTTTAAAACTTATAGTCGATATGTAAGTGATAATCGAGAAAATCATCTGTTACGATCTGTTTCGGTCCAAATTAACTGCACATTGTTTGATTTTAACACTTCTTTTAAGTTTTCATGTAAAACAGACAGATATCCGCCACCGAAACTCAGGTGGATGCAAAATGGTGATGCAGGAACTCTCCCCGTGAGTTATTTTCCAGATATTGCTAATATCCTGCATCGCTTTCAGAGAACGTTCCCCCATAAAATGCAGCCTACAGTTTGAGATCGTCAGGAAGCAGGCATTGTCGTTACAAGGGCAAACACTTGCGTCTTTTCCTATTACACCGTCCCGATGTATCGCTATTTCCTATTGGACAGATTGTCGCTTCCTATGTTAGGTGTTGCCCATTAAATTATGGATTGGAGAGTGAGGCTTTTGAAGGGGGGGAGCATTTGACCATTAACTGTCTTTTTTTTATTACTATTATCGTAGGTTGTCTACCATAGGGATTTAGCATGAATAGTGAAAAGTTTGAAATCAAAGCATACCCGGAGATGTGGGAAACTCTTGGTATGGATGTGGAGCGTTTTGATAAAATGCGCCTTATGCTGGGTGATATGTACGCCCAGTCATACCTTAGTCAGAAAAATCGTCCGGACTGCATGGGGTACTTTGACAACATGATTGCTGAAATTCACGGGGGCAGGGTGCAGGAACTCCTTGATGCCAGACAAAAAGGGAAACCGGTTATTGGAACATTTTGCGTTTATATTCCCGAAGAGATTGTTTTGGCGGCTGGTGGTATATGCGTTGGGCTCTGCGGTGGGTCGCAGGGTTCAATTCCGGATGCAGAAACAATCCTGCCTCGTAATATCTGTCCAATGGTGAAATCCGCTTTCGGGTTCAAAGTGGGCAAGGTGTGTCCCTATTTTCAGGCGGTGGACTTTGTGTATGGTGAGACAACGTGTGATGCCAAGAAAAAAACATGGGAAATTCTGGACAAGCTCGTGCCCACCCATGTTATGGAAATACCGCAGACTAAAAGGCCCGCTGCCGTAGATATGTGGCTTTCTGAAGTAAAAGATTTCAGGGACAAGGTGGAGTCTATTGCGGGAAGTGAAATAACTCTTGAGAACCTTCAGGAAGCAGTCAAAGTTATGAATAATAAGCGTAAGGTCCTGCAGCGATTAAATACCCTTCGGCACACAGACCCTACTCCTGTTTCAGGTAAAGACGTCCTGCTGATTGAGCAGATTGCCTTCTATGATGAACCGGTTCGTTTTGCAGCAAAGGTAAATGAATTATGTGCTGAACTTGAGCAACGAATAGATGAGGGTGTTACTGTACAGAAAAGAGGTGCGGCAAGGGTCATGGTTGCGGGAGTACCCATGGCTCTGCCTAACTGGAAACTTCATAATCTTGTTGAAGGTGCGGGAGCGGTCATTGTCAACGAGGAAAGCTGTATTGGAACGAGATATTATAAAGATCTGATGACAGAAGATGGTGGAGATATGGAATCGATCCTTAGGGAGCTTACCAGCCGATATATGAAGATTGACTGCTCATGTTTTACCCCGAATGATGAACGAATCGACCAGGTCTTGCAAGAGTATGAAGAGTCTGGTGCCCAGGGAATTATTCATTACTCTCTACAGTTTTGTCACACCTATAACATTGAAGAAATCAGAATTCGCGAGGCATGCAAAAAGGAAGGCATACCGTATATGTTTATCGAATCTGATTACTCGCCGGAAGATGTCGGCCAGCTTGAGACCAGGGTTGAGGCATTTCTTGAACAGATTGCAGAATAAGCAGGAGTGAGAGAAGATGTTTGTGGGTGTCGATATCGGGTCACGATCCATTAAGGCTGCTGCCTGGCAGGATGATGCCTTGGTGGATTACAGGATAGAAGAAAGTGGATTTGAGCCTCATGAGCAGGCCCGGGTCATGGTGACTCCCTATCAGGCCATAAATATTGTGGCAACGGGCTATGGTCGTCATCTTGCCAAAGAGCATTTCGCCGATCAAATTATCACAGAGATAAAGGCTCACGGGATGGGCGTTCATGCCTTACTCCCCTCCGTCACCACAGTTGTGGATGTTGGTGGTCAGGATTCCAAGGTGATTAGCCTTGATACCAGAGGGAAGGTCGCCAATTTCCAGATCAATTCAATGTGTACAGTATTTGCGGAGTCGGAAGTCATCTCGATGAAAAACCGCGGAATCCCAAGAGAGCAGATTGCCAGGGCTGTCCACTCTTCTGTTGCTGATCGAATTATTGCCATGCTTAATCGCCTTGGTGTTGGTGAGTCGGTGGCGTTTTCCGGTGGAGTGGCAAAGAACTCGTGTGTGGTTCAGATGGTTCGGGATCGTCTGGGAAATATTCCCCTGACTGTACCTGAGAATCCAATCGTCATTGGGGCACTGGGGGCAGCAATTGCCGCATCCAGGTTAGGTGAGGCGTAAGCTTCTGAACTGATAAGAAAAAACAACAGTTCCCTGATGCTGCTCACGAACAGATATGAGTGAAAGGGTAGCGACGGGACGTTGCCTGCCGTTCCCCCGCTTTGCATATTTTCCTTCAAAAAACAGATTATTCAATCGTGGAGTTGATGACAACAGGGTTTCCGGGGGCGGCAAGGACAAATATCCCCGGATAGCCGTTTGTTTCAAAGCCATCGCTTGGATTGTTTGACAGGAAAGAGTCTTCGATGTGAAATGATCCGCTGCGGTCGTTACTGACATAAAATACAGCTCCGCCGCCTTCATTTGCCTGGTTGTTTTCTATTTTTGTGCCGCAGAGGCTGAGGGTGAAGGTGTTGCCGTCGTTATAGATCGCTCCTCCACTGCCGCCTCCGGGAGTTCCCGGGCGCTGCGGATTTGCGCCGTAGCCGATTGCCCGGTTGTAGCTGAAAAGGGAATTGATGACCGTGTAGGATGTGTTGATACTTGAAAGTCCCCCGCCATTTGCACAGCTGTTGCCGTATCCTTCTCCTCCTCCAAAGGTGGAGTTGACAACGTAAACCGGAAGCCCGTTGTACTGGCTGGTAACCCGGACAGCAGCCCCGCCGGTATCAGGGCCGGTTGCGGCACAGACGTTGTTGAAAAAACGGGAGTTGATGAGTTTAAATCTGCCCCCGCGTACCCTGATTGCTCCGCCCCCTTCCGGGTCGTCAAGTGAGTTTCCATTACGAAATGTCAGATTCTGCACGGTCAGCTGCGGGTGATCCTGGTTCTGACAGTGGCTTGTGGTCCAGACCTGATCCTGATCGCAGGTGTTCATATAGAGGATGCGGCGTTCGTCCATTCCGTCCAGGGTAATGAGTCCGGCACCATCGATAACAATCTTCGGACCTGTGTTGTTGAAAATTTTTGCCGTGGCAGTCATGGGGATGGTGACGGGAGCAGGACCGCAGTTAAAGGTGATAACGCCACCCAGTGCCACGGCGTTCACCACGGCGTCGCTGGTGCAGCTTTCGGGAGAGCCTGTGCCGATAACATGATCGGGGAGTGAGACATCTTCAAGGGCTGCGTCGGAGGGGATTTCGCAGATACCATCCGGATAACCGGCTCCGGGGAGATTCTCCTGCTGTCCGGCAGCGATAAGGGGTGGGATGAAGAGGAGAGTTTTGAAACTGTTACCTGCGGCAAAGGAGGCTGTGGTGAGGAAAAGGAAGAAAATCGTGAGGAAAAGGGGCGTTGTCGGTCGCATGATTCTCCTGTCATGCCGGATATGTTTTAGTACCTTATAAATTGTTTTCGTGTTTTTTTGAAAAGAATTTAGTGAAGGTACTTATACCGGCTTACCGTTTATTACCGGTGTTAGAGAAGGGGCGGAGACTGTTTTACCGCCTCCTTCATATCATCGGCAGTCATTTCAAGGTTTGAAAAAAGATACTCTTCCAGCTCTCTGCATTTATCAAAATTGGTGTTGATCAGCTGCAGACGTTTGGGGTCGTTGTTGCCATAGCGATCCATGATGTAGTCCAGCCGTTCTTCGAGGCTGACGATCTCATCGTGGCGTACCCGTTTGTCGGCGTAATAGACAATTTCTTTTGCAAGAAACTCTCCTCTTTTGTAGCGATTTGGAGAAAAATCCATCAGGATAACGTGTTCCCGAACGATCTCGGCCACCTCAGGGTATCCGAGCTGCAGGCAGATATCTCTGCCCTGGCGGGCATGGTCACAACGCATATCAAGGCATGGCGTTTTTGCAATATCATGGAGCAGGGCTCCGGTGATGGTAAGGGTTCTGCGGGGAAGGAGATTCCCGCTCCCGGCCTTGCCAAGAGCAGTAAGCAGAACATCTGCACTCCGGGCAACCATGATGGAATGGGCGCGGATATTGTCCAGCATTTCATACTCGTCCATGAGCGTGAAACAGTGTTCTAAGGTTGGAACAGCCACGTGCGGAAGGATTATTTGCAGCTCAGTTCGTGGACGTATTCCACAGCTGCCTTTGCCTGTTCCGGCGGGGTGAACTGATGGATTCCGTGACCGAGATTGAAGATATGTCCATGGGCATCTCTTGCGTCGTTAATGATGTTTCCGATACGTTTTTTCAGCTCATCCTTTGGCAGGAGCAGGGAGAATGGGTCCAGGTTGCCCTGCACTGCAGTCCTGCCAAGCCGTTTGACTGCATCCCCGATATTGATCCGCCAGTCCAGACCCAGCACGTCAGCCCCGGTGGATTCGGACATCTCCAGGAGTGTGGCGCCGTTGTTGGCAAAATAGATGATGGGCAGTCCGCTGTCCTGCAGGTCTGCAATGATTTGTGTTACATAGGGAAGGGCATAGGTCTCAAAATCACAGGGGGCAAGGACACCCGCCCAGGAATCAAAGATCTGCAGTGCCTGTGCACCAGCCTTTGCCTGTGCCTGCAGGTAAAGAGTGGTGGTCCTGGTGATTTTGTCCATCATGGCGTGAAACAGTTCGGGGCAGGTGTACATCATCTTCTTGGTTTCCCAGAACACCTTGGACGACCCGCCTTCTATAAGATAGGTGGCACAGGTGAACGGGGCACCTGCAAAACCGATCAGGGGGACCTGCAGTTCCTGCCGCAGGAGACGGATGGTCTCCATCACAAAAGCGGTGTGTTCATTCGGGTCAGGGATGATCAGCTTATCAAGATCCGCCTGATTTGTAATGGGATTGGGAAAAACAGGTCCACGACCCTCGTGGAATTCCAGGGTTGTCCCCATGGCTTCCAGTGGGATAAGGATGTCGGAAAAGAGGATGGCGGCGTCCACACCCAGATAGTCAATGGGCTGCAGGGTCACTTCCACACATAACTCAGGGGTTTTGCAGAGTTCAAGGAAGGTGACATTGCCGCGAACCTTCTGGTACTGCGGGAGGTATCTGCCTGCCTGGCGCATGATCCAGATGGGGGTATAATCGGTTTTCTCGCCTCGGCATGCCTGTAAAAATGTATCGTTCATTGCTTTCCTGTTATGATTGGTTGCTCTGTTTTGCCTGGATGCTTGCCGGTACGTAGCTGCAGAAAGGTTCCTGTGCCAGGTAATCTCCGGTCATGGCGTATGCCCTTGCCCGGCACCCTCCGCAGACGTTGACATATTCGCAGGATCCGCAGTTGTCCTTGTATCCTTTAAAATCACGCATCTCATGGAAAAGGGAGGACTCCTCCCATACTTCTTTAAAGGACTGCTCTTTCAGGTTGCCGGCGGATTTTGGAAAGTAACTGCAGGGCAGTACATTCTCATCCACATCGATAAGACAGATCAGCTGTCCGGCAAGGCATCCTTTGGAGCCGCCCGTGGAAAACTGCAGGTTGCGGCGTTTGAAGGAGCTGCTCTCCTCTTTGGCTTTCTGCCGCACTATTCTGTAGTAATGGGGGGCACAGGTGGGGCGGGTGAGGAGCTCGTCATCGTTCTTCTCCATCTCGTAGTGCCATTCGAGAATCTCATCATACACCTCAGTGGGGATGAGTTCCTCCATGATATCCTCACCCCGTCCTGTGGGGACGATCATAAACATATACCACGCCTTTGCTCCAAGTCCTTTTACCAGTTTGTATATTTCCGGAATCTCTTCTCTGTTGCGGACAGTGAAGGAGGAGTTGATGAGGAAGGGGATGTCATATTCGTTAAAGAGTCTGATGGCGTTCATGGTACCGTCAAATGCCCCCTGCTGATTGCGGAAATCGTCGTGGGTTTCCGCTTTGGCACCGTCGAGACTTAAAGAGACCATCCTGATACCGGCGTCCAGTATCTTTTCACAGATGTCGGGGGTAACAAGGGTGCCGTTGGTGGCAAGACACATACGCAGATCCTTTGAGCTGCCGTATTTTGCAATATCAAACACATCTTCACGCAGCAGCGGTTCGCCACCGGAAAGAACCATGACCGGAGAGGCGTATGCAGATATTTCGTCGAGTATGCGTTTTGCCTCGGCAAAGGAAAAATCCGGATGTCCGGCAACTTCAAGCTCAGACGAGGAGCGGCAGTGTACGCATTGAAGGTTGCAGCGTCGGGTAATCTCCCAGGCAATCCATTTTGGTTCAAAATCCATGTGTTTGTTTCTCCATACAGTTCAGGCGGGGGAATAATAGTGACTACTATATTGTCTTTTGAGAGAAGATGAAAGTCAAAAAGAGGGCTTATGTCCACTTGACAAGGAAAATGGGGCTACTTATTGTTCGGAAGGATTGACGAGAGGTGTTGTTCTGAAACAGCTGACAATGCCATTGAAATGGTGAATAAAGACTTTATATAGAGAGCCTGGAGGGAAGGGTGAGCGAAGAAAGAAAAACGGAAGAAATATTGGAGGAAGTGGAGGGAGTTGAAGAGGAGCTTCTTGAAGCCGATACCAAAGAGAGCGAAGAGGAGTTAAGTCCCGGGCAGGAACTTGAGCGTGCCAGGGCAGACGCCGCTGAGCAGAAAGACCGCCTGATGCGTCTGGCTGCAGAGTTTGAGAACTATAAAAAACGGATGACCCGTGATAAACGGGCAGCACTGAAGTATGCCGGTGAGCCGATCCTTCGCGATATCCTGCCCACGGTGGATAATCTCGAGCGTGCCATAGCCCAGGGAGAGCTGGATGGTGTAGAAGCTGAAAAGGCCCTGGCAGCATTGCTTGAAGGGGTGCAGCTGACCCTGAAAAGTCTTCTTTCAACCCTTGAGAAGTTTGAGGTAACTCCCATCGAGAGTGTGGGAGAGCCCTTTGATCCGACAAACCATGAGGCACTGACCATGGAACCCAGCGATACTCTGCCCGCCAACCATGTGCTTAATGAATTTGAAAAGGGATACCAGTACAAGGATCGTCTGCTCCGCGCCGCCAAGGTGATTGTCTCCTCGGGGGACGGTTCCTGATTTTTGCTGAAAATCTTCAGGGATGAGCACTTTCCATCTTGACAAATGTGGGATGATGAGCATCGTAGCAAGTGTTAGAGAGAACGACGTTTTAAATATAAAATAAACTGAAAATACAAGGAAATGCCTGCAGGATTTACAGGTGTTTCACACTTTGATATAAGGAGAGGAAGTTATGGGAAAGATTATTGGAATTGATCTTGGAACAACGAATTCATGTGTGGCTGTAATGGAAGGCGGTGATCCAACCGTCATTGCCAATGTGGAAGGGAACCGTACAACTCCCTCCATCGTCGCATTTGCAGATAATAGTGAAAGGATGGTGGGGCAGGTGGCAAAACGCCAGGCTGTGACCAACCCGGAGCGTACCCTGTACGCTGTTAAACGGATGATCGGCAGGAAGTTTACCGATGCCGAAGTACAAAAATCCATTGAAGTCAGCCCGTTCAAGATTATTGAAGGGAAGGGGGGCAGTGCTGCCATTGAGGTGGAAGGAAAATCCTACACCCCGGCAGAGGTCTCAGCCATGATTCTTGGCAAGATGAAAGCGACCGCCGAAGAGTATCTTGGAGAAGAAGTCACCGATGCCATTGTCACTGTTCCCGCATATTTTAATGATGCCCAGCGTCAGGCAACCAAAGACGCCGGAAAAATAGCCGGATTAAACGTACAGCGTATTATTAACGAGCCCACCGCCGCTTCCCTTGCCTATGGTCTTGAGAAGAAAGGTGAGGAAAAAATTGCTGTCTTTGATCTTGGCGGCGGAACATTTGATGTTTCCATTCTTGAGATCGGAGACGGTGTTTTTGAAGTAAAATCCACCAACGGAGACACTTTCCTCGGTGGTGAAGATTTTGATATGCGTATTGTCAACTGGCTTGCAGATGAGTTCAATCGCGACCAGGGTGTTGATCTGCGAAACGACAAGATGGCACTGCAGCGTCTGAAAGAAGAAGCTGAAAAGGCAAAGATGGAGCTGTCCACCACCACAGAGACAGATATCAATCTTCCCTTTATCACTGCCGATGCAACTGGACCCAAGCATCTGAATATGAAGCTCAGTCGGGCAAAGTATGAGTCGCTGGTTGACGATCTGGTGGAGCGGACTGTCGGACCCTGCCAGACCGCATTGAAAGATGCCGGACTTTCCCCGTCTGATATCGATGAGGTTATTCTTGTCGGTGGTATGAGCCGGATGCCCAAAGTTCAGGAGAAGGTAAAAGAGATCTTTGGCAAAGACCCCCATAAGGGTGTGAACCCCGATGAGGTTGTAGCCATCGGTGCAGCCATTCAGGGTGGTGTTCTTCAGGGTGATGTGAAAGATGTTCTGCTCCTTGATGTTACCCCGCTGTCACTTGGTATCGAGACCCTTGGCGGTGTAACTACCAAGCTTATTGAGAAAAACACAACGGTTCCCACGAAAAAGAGCCAGATTTTCTCAACGGCTGCCGACAACCAGCCTGCTGTTTCCATCCATGTGCTGCAGGGTGAGCGTGAAATGGCCCAGGACAACAAGACCATTGGCCGTTTTGAGCTGACTGATCTTCCTCCCGCGCCACGTGGTGTGCCGCAGATTGAGGTCTCTTTTGACCTTGATGCCAACGGTATCCTCCATGTTTCAGCAAAGGATATGGGAACGCAAAAAGAGCAGTCAATCCGTATTACCGCCTCTTCCGGTCTGTCTGAAGAGGAGATCGAGAAGATGAAGCAGGATGCCGAGGAGCATGCTGAAGAGGATAAGAAACGTAAAGAGCTGGTTGATGCCCGCAACAATGCTGATGGTCTGGTACACGCGTCCGAGAAATCACTGAAAGATCTCGGTGACAAGGTTGATGACGAGACCAAGGGCAATGTTGAGCGGGAAATCGCCAACGTGAAGAAGGCCATTGAGGGTGACGATACCGGTGCTATTAATGCTGCCATCGAAGAGCTGACCAAAGTTTCCCATAAGCTTGCGGAAATGATGTATGCTCAGGCTTCCCAGGATGGCGGTGCCGATGCAGCAGGGGCAGCAGGAGCTGCCGGTGCGGCACCGGGTGGTGAGGCAAAACAGGATGATGACGTTGTCGACGCTGACTTTGAAGAGGTCAAAGACGACAAAAAATAATCCCGTGCAACAGGCATCAGCCTGATTACATATCTCAAAAGGGGAGAATCCGGTATTATTCGGATTCTCCCCTTTTTTTTCGCCCCCCCCTGGTGTAATATCCCGCAAACCGCAAACCGCAAACCGCAAACCGCAAACCTCAAACCGCAAACCGCAAACCTCAAACCGCAAACCGCAAACCTCAAACCAATTTCTAACAATGAAAATTCTATCAGGTATTCAACCGTCAGGTAAACTCCATATCGGCAATTATTTCGGAATGATGAAAACCATGATTTCGCACATGGAAAATTCCGACCTCTATGTATTTATTGTGGATCTTCACGCCCTCACATCCGTGCACGACCGGGAAAGACTCGCCACAGGGACCCTGGAGGCGGCGGCAGACTTTCTTGCTCTGGGGCTCGATCCTGAAAAGTGCACATTCTGGGTACAGTCGGATGTTCCTGAGGTATGTGAACTGGCATGGATACTCTCCACCCTTACACCCATGGGGCTGATGGAACGCTGTCACTCCTATAAAGATAAAGTTGCCAAGGGCATTGATGCCAGTCACGGACTCTTTTCCTACCCTGTGCTGATGGCGGCGGATATCCTTTTATATCAGGCGGATCAGGTTCCAGTGGGGAAGGATCAGAAACAGCATCTGGAAGTGGCACGGGATATCGCCCAGAAGTTTAACACAACATTCGGGGAGACCTTCACCGTTCCTGAACCCGCCATCAGCACCCGGACTGCCACTGTTCCGGGGCTTGACGGACAGAAAATGTCCAAGTCCTACGGCAATACCATTCCCATTTTTATGGAAGGGAAGGCCTTAAAGAAAAAGGTTATGTCCATTGCCACGGATGCAACACCGGTGGAAGATCCAAAAGACCCGGATACGTGTAATCTCTTTGCCATGCTTAAACTCTTTGCTCCTGCGACACGACTGCAGGAAATAAGAGATCTTTACGTGAACGGCGGGGCGGCATACGGCTATATCAAACTGGAGCTGCTGGATCTTATCAATGACTACTATGCTGATGCCAGAAAGAGAAAAGCCGAGTATCTGGCAGACCCGGAGATGCTGAGGGCTGTTTTGAAAAAAGGTGGTGAGAAGGCGAGGGAAAAAGCAGCCGTGACCCTGGATCTGGTGCGTGACCGGGTGGGGCTGAAGTATTGAGCGGGCGGTTTTCTAAAAAGCAGAGTCGAAAGCACTTCGTGTAGCTCCTGCTGTTGCGTGGTTACCTCAACGCAAAAAGCCTGACAGGATCATTCCTGTCAGGCTTTTTTTGTTTACTGCTTAGTGAGGGTGCTTATGTCTTCGGCTTGTCGTGGGCAGCAGGCTGCGCCGGAAACATAACGAAAAACAGTAGTTAGAAATCGATCAGCTCCACATCAAAGACCATGGTGGCATTGGGTGGAATCGGCCCGCGTCCGGCGGGTCCATAACCAAGATCTGATGGAATGATCAGCACCCGTTTCTCCCCCTTTTTCATGGTGAGCAGAGCTTCGTCCCATCCTTTGATCACCCGTCCCTGACCCACGGGAAAATCAATGGGCTGTCCGCGGTCGACGGAGGAATCGAATTTGGTGCCGTTCAGCAGCTTTCCGGTGTAATGTACCTTTACCATGTCACCGGGAGCAGGAGTGTCTCCTTCACCTTCTGCAACAACCACATACTTCAGTCCGCTGTCGGTGGTAATTGCGTCCGGCCATTGTTTCTTGATGGCTGCCATCGCCTCTTCCATGGCGGCAAGTTCTTTTTCTTTTTCCCTTGCTTCCAAACTGCCGAGAAGTTCATCAAAGGCTGCCTGGTCACTTTTGAATGCTTCCGCCTTTTTCCCCACCCGGATAATCTCTACCTTCTGTATTACATCATCTTTTTTGATGGCATTGACAACATCCTGGCCAGAGACAACGTGTCCGAAAACCGTGTGTTTGCCGTCCAGATGCGGAGTGGCGTTATGGGTGATAAAAAACTGAGATCCGTTTGTGCCCGGGCCTGCGTTTGCCATGGAAAGGATTCCGGGGCCGTTGTGAGTGAGGCTTGGGTCAAACTCATCAGGGAAGGTGTAGCCGGGACCGCCGGTACCGGTGCCCAAGGGGCAGCCGCCCTGTATCATGAAATTGTCGATAACCCTGTGGAACTTCAAACCATCGTAAAAATGGACGCCGGCTTTACCGGAACCGCCGCCAAGTTCTTTTGTGCCTTCGGCAAGACCGACAAAGTTTGCCACGGTTAAAGGGGTTTTTTCAAATTCCAGGGCACAGACAATGTCACCTTTGTCGGTAACAAATTTGGCATACAGTCCGTCTTTTAATTTTGCTTCTGCCATAACAGGATCTCCAAATGAAATGAATAGTAGAAATAGTAACGTGAACAGTGAAAGTGCTAACTTATGCATGAATTCTCCTTCTGGAAAGGGGGGCAGGTGAGAAAAAATGATTTCTTTACTGAATGCAGCTGTATCAATACCAAAATAACAGGAAAATCCAAGAAGAAAAGCCCCCATGGTTCCGGTGAATTTTTTGTTACCGGATTTTAGGGAGATATTTTCGATTCCTGTTGACTGATCTTCCTATCTTGAGTTTAATGTTCTGATTTTGTCCACATCGTTTGTCTTATATGGATACGTGAAGGTGACACTCTCACTTTCAATCTGACAATACATGGTCCAGGCGACCGTTCAGCACAGGATATGAAGTACAGGAAAACTCTATGAAAGCATTGATTGCCTTGGAAGACGGCACCATTTTTGAGGGACGTTCTTTTACCGGTTCCGGTGAAGCTGTGGGTGAAATAGTCTTCAACACCTCCATGAGCGGATACCAGGAAATTCTTACCGATCCCTCCTATACCGGCCAGATCGTCACCATGACCTACCCGCTGATTGGAAATTACGGGACTAACAGGGAAGATATGGAGTCCGGCTCCGTTCACCCCCGAGCCTTTCTGGTAAAAGAATACAACGGCTATCCCTCCAACTATCGCTCGCAGCAGACGCTCGCCGAGTTTCTGCAGGAATATGATGTGCTGGGAGTGGAAGGTTTTGATACCCGTGCCCTTGTCCGTCATATCCGCACCAAAGGAGCCATGAAGGGTGTTGTCTCCACAAAAGACCTTGATCCACAGTCCCTTGTGGCAAAGGCAAAGGCGTGGTCCGGTCTGGTGGGGCAGGACATGGTCAGCAGGGTCACCTGCAAAGAGGCATACGGGTGGGCGGATAACGCTGTCGCCCCCGGTTCCGGTTTTTCCACAGCCCGGACCGGAGCGGACAATCCGCTCAGGATTGTCGCATTTGATTTTGGTCTGAAGTACAACCAGTCCCGCATTTTCACCGAAAAAGGTTGTCTGGTTCAGGTGGTGCCGGCTGCAACAGACGCCGAAACAGTTCTCGCCATGAATCCGGATGGTATCTTTCTGTCAAACGGTCCTGGAGATCCGGAAGGTGTTCCCGGGGTGGTTGATACCGTTCGGACACTTCTTGGTAAAAAGCCCCTGTTTGGTATCTGTCTCGGGCACCAGATCCTTGGTCTTGCCTACGGTGGATCGACATATAAACTGAAATTCGGGCATCGAGGCGGTAATCAGCCGGTGAAGGATCTTGGCACCGGGAAGGTTGAGATTACCTCCCAGAATCATGGATTCTGTGTGGACTTTGACAGTCTGAATCCGGACGAAGTTGAACTCACCCATATCAATCTGAACGATAACTCCGTGGAAGGGATGCGTCACAAAAAACATCCCGCCTTTTCCGTACAGTACCATCCGGAACACGCTCCGGGTCCCCATGATGCCATGTATCTCTTCGATCGTTTTATCGAGATGATGAAGGAAGAGCAGGGCTGAACAGCGAGCAATACTCTTTGCCGGCTGCAATACTGATTGTAACCCGTCAGGGTAAACTGAAAACTTACAAAGACAATGCCAAAACGAACAGATATACAAAAGATCCTTATCATTGGTTCCGGTCCCATTATTATCAGCCAGGCCTGTGAGTTTGATTATTCCGGAGCTCAGGCTGTGAAGGCCCTCAAAGAAGAGGGCTATGAGGTGGTACTTATCAACTCTAACCCTGCCACCATTATGACGGACCCGGAGCTTGCCGATTCCACCTATATCGAGCCCATCACCCCGGAGATGGTGATTAAGGTTATTGAAAAGGAACGACCCGATGCCCTGCTTCCCACACTTGGCGGACAGACCGCATTAAACACTGCCATTAAAGTGGCGGAGACAGGTGTGCTGGACAAATACAATGTGGAGATGCTGGCGGCTGATATCGCTGTGATTAAAAAGGCAGAGGGCAGGGAAGAGTTTAAGGAGGCCATGGAAAACATTGGGCTCAGTGTTCCTAAATCCGCAATCGTTCATACCCTGGAAGATGCCATGCAGGCTGGTGAGGATATCGGCTTTCCCATCATTGTCCGTCCAAGTTTTACCCTTGGCGGAACGGGTGGCGGTGTCGCCTATAATCGACAGGAACTGGAAGATCTCTCCTCATCCGGACTTGATCTCTCCATGACCACGGAGATCATGCTCGAACGCAGTCTGCTCGGCTGGAAGGAGTATGAGCTTGAGGTAATGCGGGACAGCAAGGATAATGTGGTTATTATCTGCTCCATAGAAAACATTGATGCCATGGGGGTACACACAGGGGATTCCATCACCGTGGCACCTGCCCAGACCCTTACGGATCGTGAATATCAGGATATGCGTGACGCCGCCATTGCCATTATCCGTGAGATCGGCGTTGAGACCGGTGGGTCCAATGTGCAGTTTGCTGTAAACCCTGCAGACGGTGAGCTGATGATCATCGAGATGAATCCCAGGGTTTCCAGAAGTTCGGCACTGGCGTCCAAGGCGACCGGCTTTCCCATCGCCAAGATTGCCGCAAAACTTGCCGTCGGCTATACCCTGGATGAGCTGAAAAATGACATCACCAGGGAGACCTATGCCTCATTTGAACCCTCCATTGATTACTGTGTGGTGAAGATTCCCCGCTGGACCTTTGAAAAATTTCCGGAAGCAGTTGATGAGCTGACAACCGCCATGAAGTCGGTGGGAGAGACCATGGCCATGGGGCGTACCTTTAAAGAGGCATTTCAGAAGGGTATGCGCTCCCTTGAGACCGGAAGGTTCGGTTTTGGTGGTGATGGTAAAGATGAGTTGATGCATCTTGACAGGGAAGACCTTGAAGCGGGGCTCAGGCGTCCGCATTCCAAGCGGGTCTGCTATCTTTACGAGGGCTTGAAACGGGGATTCAGCATAGAAAAACTTTTTGAGCTGACCGCCATTGACCCCTGGTTTCTCTTCAATTTTCAACAGATTGTGGAAAGAGAGAACGTGATCCGGGAACTTGGTTTCCAGGGACTTGACAGGGATTTTCTGAAAGGCTGTAAGGAGTACGGTTTCTCTGATCATCAGCTTGCCTATCTGACCGGTACTTCCACAAAGGATGTGCGTGATCTGCGAAAGAAACTCAAAATTGAGCCGGTCTACAAACTGGTGGATACCTGTGCCTCGGAATTTGAGTCCTATACACCGTATTACTACTCAAGCTATGAGCAGGAAAATGAGGCGTCTGCCACAGATAAAAAGAAAATTATTATCCTTGGCGGCGGTCCTAACCGCATCGGACAGGGTATTGAATTTGACTACTGCTGTGTTCATGCCTCTTTTGCCCTTGCTGAGATTGGCATTGAGTCCATTATGATCAACTCCAATCCGGAGACTGTTTCCACCGATTATGACACCTCAGATAAACTCTACTTTGAGCCGCTCACCTTTGAAGATGTGCTCAATATAATTGATCTTGAAAAGCCGGACGGGGTGATCGTGCAGTTTGGCGGACAGACACCGCTGAATCTTGCCGTTGCCCTTGAGGAGGCGGGGGTTCCCATTGTCGGAACTCCGCCGGATTCCATTGATCGTGCCGAAGATCGTAAACGGTTCCAGCAGTTCCTGCAGAAACTGGGACTGCGGCAGCCTGAAAACGATACAGTCTATACCCTGGAAGAGGCCCTTACCGTTGCCGGGGAGATCGGCTATCCCGTGGTTGCACGCCCCTCCTATGTACTTGGCGGTCGGGATATGCGTATTGTCTATACCGATGATGAACTGCGAAATTTCATGGCCATTCCCGGAATCGCGGGTGCTGACCATCCGGTACTTCTGGATAAGTTTTTAAAAGATGCGATCGAGGTGGATGTGGACGCCCTCTGTGACGGTGAAAACACCATAATCGGCGGTATTATGCAGCATATTGAGGAAGCGGGGATCCATTCCGGTGATTCTGCCTGTGTACTGCCTCCCCACACGCTGTCAGCTGCCATGATTGAAGAGATCAAGCGGGCAAGCAGGGCGATGGCGGAAGAACTCGGTGTTATCGGTCTTATGAATGTGCAGTATGCCGTAAAGGAGGATGATCTCTACATTCTGGAGGTCAATCCGCGGGCATCACGAACCGTCCCCTTTGTTTCCAAGGCCACGGGTATTCCCCTTGCCAAGATGGCAAGCAAGATCATGATGGGAATGAGTCTGAAGGAACTCGGGTTGACGGAAGAGGTGGAGATTAATCACTGGGCGGTAAAGGAGGCTGTTTTTCCTTTTGACCGTTTTGAAAATGTGGATACCCTCCTTGGACCGGAAATGAAGTCCACCGGTGAGGTTATGGGGATTGATGATGATCTCGGGCTGGCTCTTGCCAAGGGACAGCTTGCGGCAGGGTCAACCCTTCCCCTGTCCGGTACGGTTTTTATCAGTGTGCGTGACAGTGATAAAACGGCAATGGCAGAACCAGCACAGATTCTGGTGGATATGGGCTTTACCATTATCGCCACAGGCGGGACGGCGGATTTTCTTCGGGAACGCGGTGTGGAATGTGAACGGGTCAACAAGATTTCCCAGGGACGTCCCCATATCCTGGATAAAATGCAGGACGGTCAGGTGGACTGGGTGGTGAACACATCCATGGGACGCCGCACCACAGAGGATTCCTATTCAATCAGAAGGGCATCCCTGGAACTGCACATCCCATACACCACAACAGCCACAGGGGCGAGTGCCGTGGTTACGGCCATTAAGGCTGTCAGGGAAAAAGAAATCGGAGTGCAGCCTGTGCAGTATTTTATTGCAAAGCAGTAAGGGGAGGAGCAGAGTGCTTACACCTCTCAAGGGGGTACGGAAAAGGTACTTATGCCGGCTTACCATTCATCACCGGTGTTAGAAAAAATATACCCGTGCCCTCGACAGAATGCCTTTCGTCCTTAATGTGTCAGCTTATTGTGAACTATTCCTGTTACCAGTGAATACTATTTTGTCTGCTTAAAATGGAGTTGCGGAGGACTCTTTGAATACATTTTATAAAAATCTTTCCATGTGGCTGGTGATTGGTCTCAGCATGATTCTGCTGTTTAACCTTTTTAATAAGCCGCAGGGACAGCAGAATGCGTTAACCTACAGTCAATTTGTCAATGCCGTTGAACGGCATGAAATTTCCAAGGTCAATATCAGTGCGGATATCGTCTCCGGTAAAACACAGGACGGGCAGCCATTTCGTGCTGTGTATCCGGTGAATGACGACGAGATGATCTCCATCCTGCGCAATAATAATGTTGATATCTCGGTGAAAGAGGTGCAGAAGGACTCTCTGTTGATGAGTATTTTTGTCTCCTGGTTTCCCATGCTGCTCCTTATTGGGGTTTGGGTCTTTTTTATGCGTCAGATGCAGATGGGCGGTGGCAAAGGGGGGGCACTCTCCTTTGGCAAGACAAAAGCCAAGCTCATGGAGCAGGGGGAACATAAGGTCACCTTTGAAGATGTGGCAGGGATTGATGAGTCCAAAGAAGAGTTGGAAGAGATCATTGACTTTCTGAAAGATCCGCAGAAATTTACCAACCTTGGAGCACGTATCCCCAAGGGTGTACTCCTTGCCGGATCTCCGGGAACTGGAAAAACACTGCTTGCCAAGGCTATCGCCGGGGAAGCCGATGTCCCCTTTTTCACCATATCCGGTTCTGATTTTGTGGAGATGTTTGTAGGCGTTGGTGCCTCACGTGTTCGTGACCTGTTTGCCCAGGGGAAGAAAAATGCTCCCTGTATTATTTTTATCGATGAGATTGACGCAGTTGGTCGTCACCGTGGTGCCGGACTTGGCGGCGGTCATGATGAGCGTGAGCAGACCCTGAATCAGCTATTGGTTGAGATGGACGGCTTTGAGGAAAATGACGGCGTGATTATTGTTGCCGCCACCAACCGCCCTGATGTTCTTGATCCTGCTCTTTTGCGTCCCGGTCGCTTTGACCGGCAGGTGATTGTTCCTGTTCCCGATGTACTCGGCAGGCAGAAGATTCTGGAAATCTATGCCAAAAAGACCAAGATGCGTGCCGATGTGGATATGGAAATTGTGGCACGTGGGACTCCCGGTTTCACCGGTGCAGACCTTGAAAATCTGGTGAATGAGGCTGCCCTTATGGCTGCCCGTCTTGGTGCCAAAAAGATCAATGAAGAGATGATCGACAAGGCAAAAGACAAGATCATGATGGGTGCTGAACGAAAATCCATGATTATCACCGAAAAGGAAAAGGAAGTGACAGCCTATCACGAAGCAGGTCATGCCCTTGTGGCGAGGTTGCTGGAGGATACTGACCCGATCCATAAGGTAAGTATTATTCCCCGTGGCCGCGCCCTGGGTGTTACCATGCAGTTGCCCACTGATGAACGCTATACGCATTCCAAGAAATTTCTGAAGAACTCACTCTGCATTCTTTTTGGCGGACGTGTTGCGGAGAAGCTGGTCTTTAACGAGGTCACCACTGGTGCCGGCAATGATATTGAACGGGCTTCGGATATGGCCCGAAAGATGGTCTGTGCCTGGGGGATGAGTGATGAACTTGGACCGTTGACATTCGGCAAGAAGGAAGAGCAGATCTTCCTTGGCAGAGAAATCTCCCAGCATCGTGATTTCAGTGAAGATACTGCCCGCAAAATTGATGATGAGGTTCATAAGATCATCATGGAGGCGAATGATCATGTAACCCGGCTCCTCAATGAAAATATGGATATACTCAAACGCATTGCTGAAGATCTCCTGGAAAAAGAGACCATTATGCTTGAGGATATTGAGGATGTACTCGACGAACTGCGCCCCGGTCAGTACGAACGGACCGAGTCTGAGCCTCCACCCAAAAAGAAAAAACTAAAGAAAAAGAAAGCTGCTGTTGTCCGAGATGCTGAAGAAGGTGAGGATGAAGACGAACTGTCCGAAACCGAATCTGATGCTGCAGACGATACGGAAACAGAAAATGAGAAAGCTGACGAGGAAAAAGAGGGCGCAACGGAGAAATCCGAGGGCTGAGAAGAACATTTTCGAGCTGGTTTTCCAAGGAGCTGTACATGTCCATCCCAAAAATAATGGGAATTGTAAACGTCACCCCGGATTCCTTTTCCGATGGTGGTCGGTTTGATTCAGAAGCCTCTGCCTGTTCCCAGGCAGAGGCTCTTGTCATTTCCGGGGCAGATATCATCGATGTGGGTGGTGAATCCACCCGTCCCTTTGCAGAACCCGTGTCTGTGGAAGAAGAACTACAGCGGGTGATTCCTGCCATTTCCGCCATCCGGCGTGAATCGTCCGTTTCCATTTCCATCGATACCACTAAGGCTGAGGTTGCTCGCCGGGCACTGGATGCGGGTGCAGATATCATTAATGATATTTCAGCCCTGCGCAAAGATCCGGCAATGATTTCGCTTGCCTTACAAAACCCGTCTGTTCCGCTAATTCTTATGCATATGCAGGGGACGCCCGGCGACATGCAGGTGAAACCGCAGTATGAGAATGTTGTGGAGGATATCCTCCTGTTTTTTCGAAAACAACTGGATCTCCTTGAGACACACGGCATTGATCGTAAACGGATTACCATCGATCCCGGTATTGGTTTTGGAAAAACCCTTGCTCATAACCTGAGTATTTTAAAGCATCTGAAGGAGTTTGCGACCCTCGGATGTCCACTCCTCCTCGGTCATTCCAGAAAGCGTTTTATTGAAGATATCACCGGTCTTGCAGTGGAGGATCGTGATCTTGCGACAGCAGTGGTTTCTGCCCTTGTTCCGGATTCGGGCGTGGATATCATCCGGGTACATGACGTGGCAGCAACACGCCAGGCACTGCTGATGGCAGAGGCAATCAGGGACGCCCGCTGAGCTTAACGTATCAGCAGAGTCGATGGATTATCAGGTCGCAATACAGGGTGCATCCCCACTGGGGTTGGCTGTAATGACATACCAAATCACTTTTCATAGTGTACCATCTTCTTGGAGCATTCAAGAATAAAGACTGCTACCACCTGCTGTTTATCCCCCCGTACATCCATCTGCCCATTTCTCCCCCCCCCC